>NZ_JAMYQD010000020.1:0-138646 GCF_040320665.1 Mesorhizobium sp. M0626
GGGCTGTTGATTTTTTTTCTCCATCTCCGCCGATACGGCCGGGGTCTGGGGGGTGGGTGGTGGTGGGGTGGCGCGTGCTGTGGCGCCGGGGTCGACCTGCGCAGGGCATGGTCAATTCCGGCCGGGTTCACCGCCTGCCATGTTAAGAACCCACCTCGATCACCGCCTTGATCAGCCCGGATTTCTCATGCGCCCATCTTGCGAGATCGCGCGGCGTTCCGGCCAGTGTCGTGCGGTGGGTGACAAGTTTCGCCAGCGGCACCGCGCCGTTGCGGATGGAGGCGGCGACGTGGTCGAAGTCGACTTTCAGCGCATTGCGGCTGCCGACCAGCGTCATTTCGCGCTTGTGGAATTCCGGGTCGGAAAAGACGATGTCGTCCTTGACGACACTGACCAGCACGAGCGTGCCACCATGCGCGACATGTGCGAAGGCCGACTGCACCGAGGCGGTGTTGCCGGTGGCGTCGAAGACGATGTCGAACCCTTCGCCGCCGGTTGCCTCGCGCACCAGTTCGGCTGCCGCTTTTTGTGAGCCGTCGAGCGTGGCGAAGCCAAGTTCGCCTTTTGCAAAATCCAGCCGCTCCGTGCTCATGTCGAGCAGGCTGACATCGAGCCCGGCGATGCGCGCAAATAGCGCTGCGCCAAGGCCGATCGGCCCGGCACCGATGACCAGGGTGCGGGCGCCTGGTTCGGCGCGGGCACGCCGCACGGCATGCGCGCCGATGGCGAGGAATTCCACCGCCGCCGCGTCGGCCAGCGATAGGCCGTTTGCCGGATAAAGATTCTGCGCCGGCACCAGGATCTGCTCGGCCATGGCGCCGTCGCGATGGACGCCAAGCACTTCGATCCTGACGCAGCAATTCGGCTTGCCGTGCCGGCAGGCGATGCATTTTCCGCAAGCGAGATAGGGATTGATGATGACGGGCTCGCCCACGGCAAGGTCGACATCTTCGCCGGTCTCGACGACTGTGCCTGACACCTCGTGACCCATGATGCGGGGATAGGCGAGGAACGGGTGCTTGCCTTCGAAGATGTGGTAGTCGGTGCCGCAGATGCCGACATGGCTGACGGCGACCAGCGCCCAGCCGGCAGGCGGCGCTCCTGGCGCCGGCCGGTCTTCCAGGACAAGCTCGCCGGGCGAGCGGCAGACAACAGCTTTCATTCGGCAATTCCAGTGTTCAAAAAGGCGCCGGTCCGTTGTTGAGCGGACCGACACGGAAGGTCAGGGAGGATTACTTGCCGCGACGGCGCAGGCCGTCGAAATAGACGATGATGATGATCAGTGCGCCGGTGATGATGCGCTGCCAGAACGAGTTGACGTTGAGCAGATTGGCGCCGTTGTTGATGGTGGCCAGGATGAATGCGCCGAGCAGTGGGCCATGCACCGAGCCGACGGCGCCGAACAGCGAGGTGCCGCCGATCACCGATGAGGCGATCGCCTGCAACTCCCAACCTTCGGCCTGGGTCGGGTTGCCGATGCCGATGCGCGCCGCCAGCAGCACGCCGACGAAGGCCGCGCATAGGCCCGACAGCGTGTAGGCCATGTAGATGGTGCGCTGGACATTGACGCCCGAGAGGCGCGAGGCCTCGGCATTGGATCCCACAGAGAAGAGATAGCGGCCCCAGCGGCTGTGGTGCAGGAAGATGTAGGCCGGGATACCGACCAGGATCACCATCCAGAACAGATTGGGGATGCCGACAAAGGAACTGCGCGAGAACGCGGTGAAGCTGTCGCTGTTGATGTTGATCGAATTGCCGTTGGTCATCAACAGGCCGATGCCGCGCAACGAGGTCAGCGTCGCCAGCGTGATGATGAAGGGCGGCAGGCCCATCTTGACGATGCCGAAGCCATGGAACAGGCCGATGGCAACGCCGACCAGCAGCGTCACCAGAATGGCGACCCAGATCGGGAAGCCGGCATTGATCATCATGGCGACAATGACGGTGGCGAAGCCGACCACGGCGCCGACCGAGAGGTCGATGCCGCCGGTGATGATGACGAAGGTCTGGCCGACCGCCATGATGGCGATCATCGAGCCCTGCCGCAAAAGATTGGCGATGTTGTTGGAGGAGGCGAAGCTCGGCGTCGCCACCGACAGCACGATCCAGAGCAGAACCAGCAACGCCAGAAGCGTCAGCCCGAACAGGACGTTGTAGTTCCGTTTCGGTTTTTCGATCGCGACGGTTTCGATGCTCATGGTTCCTCCCGTTTCTTGTTTTGTCAGCCGATCGCCTGCGTCAGCACGTCTTCGTGGCTGGCGGCGCGAAAGCCATGGCTGGCGACCAGTTTGCCGCGCCGGAACACGTGCAGCGTATCGGCGAGCTCATAAACCTCGGGCAGATAGGACGAGATCAGGATGATGCCGGCGCCCTTGGACAACAGTTCCCCGAACAGGCGGTAGATCTCGGCCTTGGTGCCGACATCGACGCCGACGGTCGGCTCGTCGAAGATGAACAGCTTGGCGCCGTGCGCCAGCCATTTGCCGATGACGATCTTCTGCTGGTTGCCGCCGGACAGGCTGGAGGCCAGCGCGCCGCGTGTCGGCGTCTTGATGCGGAGGCCGGCGATCTGGCGATCGGCTTCAGCCTTTTCCTTCGTGTTCGAAATCAGCAGGTTGTTGGAGATGCGCTTGTAGATCGGCAGGTTGAGGTTGAGGCCGACCGGCAGGTTCAGGCACAGGCCCTGGTCGCGGCGGCTTTCTGGCGCCAGCGCCATGCCGAGCTTGATCGCGTCGTGCTCGGAATTGATGTGGACCGGCTTGCCTTGCCAAAGGACCTGTCCGGCCGACTTCTTGTGGCGGCCATAGAGCGTGGTGACGAACTCGCTCCGCCCGGCGCCGATCAGGCCATAGAGCCCGACGATCTCGCCGGCGCGCACCGTCATCGAGACGTCTTCGAAACCCTTGCCCGACAGGTTTTTCGCTTCAACGATCACGGCACCGGGGGTGAAATGCTCCTTGTGGTAGACTTGCTCGATCGAGCGGTTGATCATCATCTTGACCAGCTCGGCGTCATTGGTCTCGGCAATGTTACGAGTGCCGACCAGTGTGCCGTCGCGCAGCACCGAGACGCGATCGGCGAGCTCGAACACCTCTTCCATGCGATGGCTGATGTAGATGATGGTGACGCCTTCGCCCTTGAGCCTGCGGATCAGCGTGAACAGCTGGTCGGCTTCCTTGCGGGTGAGATAGGCGGTCGGCTCGTCGAAGATGAGGAATTTGGTGCCGCGCACGGTGGCGCGGGCGGCGGCGATCAGCTGCTGCTGGCCGATGGTGAGGTCACCCAGCATGACATGCGCCGGCAGGTCGAAGCCGAGACCGTCGATGATCTTCTGCGCTTCCTTGACCATGGCGCGCTGCTGCAGGATGCCGAAGCGCGAATTCTCCTCGCCGAGGAACATGTTGGCGGCGACGGCGAGATGGCGACAGAGCACGACCTCCTGATGCACGGCGTTGATGCCCAGCGCCATTGCCTCGTGCGGGGTTGCCAGCGCTGCCGGCTTGCCCTCCCAGATGACATCGCCGGAGGTGCGCGGCATGACGCCGGTCAGAAGCTTGATCAAGGTGGATTTGCCGGCGCCGTTCTCGCCGACGATGGCGTGGATCTCACCTGCCTTGAAGGCAAGGTGAACGGGCTTCAGCGCATGCGTGCCGGGATAGCGCTTTTCCAGCCCGTGCAGTTCGAGGATCGTCCTGCCGGGCGCTAGCGTTGGGGCCGGGTGCAGTTCCTGCGCCATGGGCGTCATGACAATCCTCCCAGATTGGCCTTACGATTGGCACGTCGCGATGCAGTCAAGCCGCATCGTCGAGGTGATTCAAGCCGGTGGATATTCAAGCTTGTATCCGGTGTTTCCGGGGCGCGAGGCCCCGGAAAGGATTTTTGGTCGACGGGCTCAGAGCTTCGGGTTGAGCAGGGCGTCGATCTTGGGGTCTTTCATGTTTGCCTTGGTCACCAGGTTGGCGCCTGTGTCGACATTGGCCTCGACCTTCTCGCCCTTCGAGGCGGCGAGCGCGGTCTTGATGCCGTCATAGCCCATCCGGTACGGATCCTGGACGACGAGCGCGGAAATGACGCCGTCATTGAGGAACTTGATCAGCTTCTCGTCGCTGTCGAATCCGACCAGCGCCAGCTTGCCGCCAAGGTTGTTCTCGGCGACTGCCTGACCGACGCCCTGCGCCATGATCAGGTTGGACGCGAAGATGCCCTTGAGGTTCGGGTTGGCGGTGATCAGGTCGGTGGCGATGTTGAGACCGGTCGTTGCCTGGCCGTCGGCATATTTGTCGGCGACGAGCTTCAGCCCCGGATATTTCGCGGCCAGCTGCTCGGTGAAGCCCTGCTTGCGCTGCTCCAGCGAACCGGCGCCCGGCGCGTTGGTGATCAGGGCGACGTCGCCCTCGATCTTGCCGCCATTGGCTTCGCCGATGGCTGCTGCAAGACCGTCAGCGGCTACGCGTCCGCCCTGCACATTGTCGGTGGTCAGGAACGAGGTGAACGCCTTGGAGTCGGCGCCGGAGTCGATGCCGATGACCTTGACCTTGCTGGCCGCTTCATCGATCGGCTTGCCGAGCGCCTTGAATTCGGTCGGCGCGATGACGATCGCGGCCGGGTTGCCGGCGACGGCATTCTCGAGGATCGAAACCTGGCCGTTGACGTCGGTTTCAGCTTGGGCGCCGAGTTCGGGTACGTTGACGCCGAGATCCTTGCCGGCCTTGCGGGCACCGGCCAGGACGATCTGCCAGTAGAAGGATGTGGTGTCCTTGACGATGATCGGAATGGTCACGTCCGCCGCCGAAGCGGGCGCCGTGTGCAGCGTGCCTGCAAGCATCGAGGCGGCAGCAAGTGCCACCAGTGAACGGCGGTTGAGAATGCTGGTCACGAATTTCATTAGGAATCCTCCCTAGATCGCCCGGTGAAGGTTGCGGAAGCTCCATTTGGATAGGCGCGGCCCAAACAGACCTTTATCAATAAAAAACAGTTGCCGCTTTTTGATAGTGCATCGGTCCGGCCGACGCAAGCGGTGTTTCATATCGGCCTGCGCATGGCTTGGCTGAGAAGCCTCCCTGCCGATCCTCAGTGCCACGTCCAGACGCTCCCGATCCTCCTTGATCATCATGGAATATTAATTCCACCGTCGAGTCAATATGGAATATTCATTCCTTCTTGAGAACCGTGATTGTGGCGTTTCGTCAGCCGAGCTCCTGCACGATGGTGTAGGGAGTGTAGCGGGCGAATTCCGCTTGCGGCACCTGGACGTCGAACAGGTCGAGGTTGCGCGTCAGGTTGGCAGGCTTGGCCGTTCCGGTCAGCACGCTGGCCACGACAGGCTCCTGCAGCGGAAACTGCAATGCAGCCGCCGCCAGCGGATATCCGCCCTCATCAGCGATTTTCTCCATCGCGCCGACACGCTCGAGTATGTCCTGCGTCGCCGGCAGATAGTCGAAATGCGCACCGTGCACCGGTCCGGTCGCCAGGATGCCGGAGTTGAAGACGCCGCCGATGATCAGCGAAGTCTGTCGCTCACGGCATAACGGCAGCAACTCGGCTTCAGCAGAGCGGTCGAGCAGCGAATAGCGGCTGGCCAGCAGGATGCAGTCGAGCGGTGCTTCGCGCAATACGTCGAGGCAGATCTGCACCTCGTTGACGCCGAGCCCATAGGCGGAAATCACACCGGACGTTTTAAGCTCTTCCAGCGCCTTCAAGCCGCCGTCCATCAGCTGGCGAAAGTGCAGCTTCGTCTTCTCGACGCCATGTGTGTAGGTGCCGATGTCGTGCACAAACAGGATGTCTATCCGGTTCAGCCCGAGCCGGGCATAGGAGAACTCGACCGAGCGCATGATGCCGTCATAGGAGTAGTCGTAGTCGAGCGCGAAGGGCAGCGGGTCGACATAGGAATGATCGGGAACCTGGTCTTCCGGCACCGGGCGGAACAGCCGTCCGACCTTGGTCGACAGCACATAGGAATCCCGCGGCTTGTAGCGCAGGAAATCGCCGGTCCGCCGCTCCGACAGGCCGAAGCCATAGAAGGGCGCGGTGTCGAAATAGCGCAGGCCGGCATCCCAGGCTGTCTGCAGCGTCTCCATCGCCGCTTCGCGTGGACAGGCACGGTAGAGCCCGCCGATCGCCGCCCCGCCGAAGCTTATCTCGGTTACCTCGAGCGCAGTCGTGCCGATGCGGCGTTTGTCCATCCAAAGCCTCCCCTTGTGAGCCGTCGTTGCAGCCCGTTTTTTTTTCGTCGGTGGTTAGAGCGTCGCGCCGAGGTGCCACGGCACGAACTCGTTGTCGCCGTAGCCGAACGCCTCGCTCTTGGTCTTGCGGCCCGATGCCGTCTCGACGATGAGTTCGAAGAGTTCCCGGCCCATGCCGGCGATGGTCTTCTCACCCGAAGCGATGACGCCGCAATTGACGTCCATGTCCTCTTCCATCTGGTGGTACATGGTCGAGTTGGTGGCGACCTTGATCGACGGCGTCGGCCGGCAGCCGAAGCAGGAGCCGCGGCCGGTGGTGAAGACGATGATGTTGGCGCCGCCCGCCACCTGACCGGTCGCCGAGACCGGGTCGTAACCGGGCGTGTCCATGAACACCAGGCCACTGCCGGTGACCTTTTCGGCATAACCGAAGACGCCGTTGAGCGGAGTCTGGCCGCCCTTGGCGACGGCGCCCAGCGACTTTTCCAGAATGGTGGTCAGGCCGCCGCGTTTGTTGCCGGGCGAGGGGTTGTTGTCGATCGAAGCGCCGTGCTTGGCGACGTGGTCTTCCCACCATTTGACGAAACCGTCGAGTTTCTTGGCGATCTCCGGCGTTGCCGCGCGATAGGCGAGCAGATGTTCGGCGCCATAGATCTCCGTCGTCTCCGACAGGATTCCGATGCCGCCGACGCCGGCCAGGATGTCGACCGCTGCTCCCAGCGCGGGATTGGCGGTGATGCCCGACATGCCGTCGGAACCGCCGCATTGCAGGCCAACGACGATCTCCGAGACGGGGATCGGCTCGCGCTGATACTGGCCGACTTCCTCGGCGATTTCGGCGAGCACGCCCATCGCCTTTTCGACCGATTTGCGCGAACCGCCGGCGTCCTGGATGTTGAAATGGCGTTTTCCCGCCGCCGCACCCTTCTGGCCGTAAAGGGTGAGCTGGTTGACCTCGCAGCCGAGGCCGACCATCAGCGCGCCACCGAAATTCGGGTGACGGGTGTAGCCGGCGAGCGTGCGGTGCAGCACCATCATGCCGTCGCCGGTGCCGCTCATGCCGCAGCCCTGGCCATGGACGATCGGGACGAAGCCGTCGATCCCCGGATATTTCGGCAACAGCACGCGGTTGGCCTCGTCGGCAATGGCGTGGCAGACGGTGGCCGAGCAATTGACGCTGGCGATGATGCCGATGAAGTTGCGCGTGCCGGCACGGCCATCGGCGCGACGATAGCCCATGAATGTCCGGGCGCGGTCAGCTTCGGTGGCGTGCTCGGCCTCGCTCGGCGGCACCACCGGCAGGCGGCCGGATTCAAAAACCAGATTGTGCGAATGGACGTGGTCGCCGGGCGCGATGTCCTGGGTGGCGCGGCCGATGGCCTGGGCATACTTGACCACCGCCTCGCCGGCGGCGATAGGCTTGATCGCCACCTTGTGGCCGGGCTCGATCAAGGCCGTGGCGACGGCGCCGCCGGGCAGAGGGGTGCCGATCTCGATGCGGCCATTGGCGACCGCGACATTGTCGGCGGGGGACAGAAGAATGCTGTTCGAGGCGTTCACGGGCAGTTTCCTGGGTCTGTTCCTGGGGATGCGCGGATTGACACGCGTCTGTTTACATATAATGTCTTTTATCGTGAAAAAACATTTGTGCGTCAATTGTTTTTTCAGGAGGAGACCATGCGTCCGACGGATGCTTGGCTTGTGGGGAGCGGCGTCTGACACGCAGAGCGTTTTGCTTTGCCGGGTCAGCGCCAGGACATATGTGATATCGCGCTTCAAGCCAGCCACAGCAAGCGCCGGCGCGCAACGGGGCAGGGATGTCGAAGAGCAACAACGTCTACAAGGACGCTTACAACAGGGGTCTGCGGCTGCTCGATGAGAAGCTGAGCCTGCCGTCGGAGCCGGAACTGGGCACTTTGCTCGGCGTCAGCCGGACCACCGTGCGCACCATTCTGGCGCGCATGGAAGAGACCGGGCTGATCGCGTGGAACAAACGCAGCAAGACAGTGCTCAGGACGCCGAAGCCGGATGATTTCTTCCCCGAGGAGGAGACAGACACACTGGCCCAGATCATCGAGCGGTCGTTTATGCGCAGGTTGCTGGCCGGCGGTGCAGAGGCCGGCATGCAGATCAACGAGCTCGAACTGGCGCGCGAGATCGGCGTCGGCACCACCAGCGTGCGCGAGTTCCTGATCCGCTTCTCCCGCTTCGGCCTGATCGAGAAGCGGCGCAACAGCCACTGGGTGCTGAAAGGATTTACCCGTGCCTTTGCGCTCGAACTCACTGAAATCCGCGAAATGTTCGAGATACGCTCGGCGGCGGCCTTTGCCGCCTTGCCTGGGGATAGTCCGGTCTGGGCGGATCTCGACCGGCTGGAAGACGAGCACCGGCTTCTGGCCAGCGAAATCGCCATCCGCTTCAACGAATTCTCGGAGCTAGACGAGCGCTTCCACCGGCTGATCCACCGGGCGTCGCACAACCGCTTCATCGTCGATTTCTACGACGTCATCGCCATGATCTTTCACTACCACTACCAGTGGAACAAGGCGCAGGAGCGCGAACGCAACGAAGTCGCGGTTGGCGAGCATCTCGCCTACATCGCGGCGCTGAAATCGCGCGATCTCGGCAAGGTCGACGCCGCCTGCCGCAAGCATCTGAAGTCGGCACGCCACACGCTGTTGACGTCGATCCCGGAAATCGGCGGCCGCCCGGCTTCCTGAGCGCGACGTCCGAAGGGACGTTATGCGCACAAGATCTCTGCCTCATGCGTTATCCCAAACCGCTGCGCACTTTTGTGCGACATGGATCGAACGCGCCGCGTTGCCGCAGCGATGATTTAGCGATTTTCCGCCGACATGCCGCGTGCTAGATATCCACGCGTTGCTGCGTGAAGAGGCAGGTCTTTGGACTTCCGGCGTAAGAGATGGAGCATGACGGCCGCCTTTGTCGCGGCCTGTGTGCTGCTGCTCCAGTCGACGCTCGGCGTGTTTGCCTTCGGCATTGCGCCGGATGCCTCGCAACTCGACGCTTTCGGCAATGTCATCTGCAGCCATGAGGGAGCGGTCAAGCTTCCCGGCGGCGATCCGCACCAGCAGCATATGCCGGCGTGCTGCATGCTCGGCTGCAGCATGGCCTCCGTCGCCTATGCGCCGCCGGCAGGCGTCGGCCTGGCGCCGGTCAGCCAGTACTTGGAAACAGTCGCTTTTGCCCCGCCGGCAGTCAGGCATCCCGACGTCACGCGCGAGCGCTCTCCGGCCAATCCGCGCGCGCCGCCGCTTGCGGGCTGAAAACCGCCGCTCGCTTTGCGTAACCTGCGCAGGCGATAATCATCCAATGACAAACACGTTCGCAGCCCGACAACGGCGCGACCTTATATTCATGGAGCCTACCCATGTTCCGTTTTCTTCGTGCCGGCGCGTTGCACCGCAGCACCCGTTTATTCAGCACTATCGAGCAGCGTCTCGGCAGCGCCCTGTTCGCCTTTGCACTGTTGTTCGTCGGCTCCCATTCCGTCCTTGCGCATGAATTCAAGGCCGGTGACATCGAGATCGAGCATCCCTGGTCGCGCGCCACGCCGGCCGGCGCCAAGGTTGCCGGCGGCTATTTCACCATCGTCAACAAGGGCAGCGCGCCAGACCGGCTGCTATCGATTTCCTCCGACATTTCGGGCAAGGCCGAACTGCATGAAATGGGGGTGAAGGATGGCGTCATGACCATGCGCCCGGTCAGTGGTGGCCTGGATATCCCGGCGGGCGGCAAGGTCACGCTGGGTCCCGGCGCCTATCACGTGATGTTCATGGATCTGAAGCAGCCCCCTAAAGAAGGCCAGATGTTTGCCGCTACGCTGACTTTCGAGAGGGCCGGAACCGTGACCGTCGAGTTTGCCGTGCAAGCCATAGGCAGCGCGCCACCCCTGGAAGACAACGACTGACCAATTATTGCCAATCAATTTTTTCGAGAGGGACCCATCATGAACAAGCATCATTTGCCGGCCGCTGCATTCCTCGTCCTGGGGACAAGCGCTGCCTTCGGCCATATCACGCTCGAAACCCAGGAAGCGCCGGTCGGTTCGACCTACAAGGCCGTGCTGCGGGTGCCGCATGGCTGCGACGGCAAGGCGACGATTGCCGTGCGCGTGCAGATCCCGGAAGGGGTGATCGGAGTGAAGCCGATGCCGAAGCCGGGCTGGACGCTGCAGGTCAAGAAAGGCAAGTACGAGAAATCCTACCAGCTCTATGGCGAGGCGGTGACCTCGGGCGTCAAGGAAGTCGACTGGAGCGGCGGCAGCCTGCCGGATGAATTTTATGACGAGTTCGTCTTCCGCGGCACGTTGGCCGCCGATCTGCCGGCCGGGCAAAAACTCTATTTTCCGGTGGTGCAGGAATGCGATGGCGCCACCACGCGTTGGATAGAGATTCCGGCGGCTGGTCAGGATGAGGATGCGCTGGAAGATCCGGCGCCCGGCCTCAACCTGCTGCCCAAGAAATGATGCATTGGCGGCGCGCTGCCTCGAAGCGGCGCGCCACCGTTTTGGTGGATGGCATGCACGTGGCCTGTTTCCAGCGGATAGAACGGACAGCCGGCAGGTGCTTCAGCTTGCTGGCCGCGATCCTGCTGCTTGCCGTCCTTGCCACGCCAAACCAGGCCTTTGCCCATGCGGCGCTGATCAAGGCCGAGCCTGCCGACGGCGCGGTTCTGGAGCGAGCGCCGACACAATTTTCGCTGACCTTCAGCGAGCCTGTGTCGCCGCTGGTGCTGACCTTGGTGCGGCCCGACGGTACGCCCGTCGCTTTGACCTCGTTTCGGTTGAGCGACCAAACGGTTGAGATCGACAATCCACAAAAGCTCGGGCCGGGCACGCATGTCTTGAGCTGGCGGGTGATTTCCGCCGACGGCCATCCTGTCGGCGGCTCGGTGCTGTTTTCCGTTGGCGCGCCAAGTGCGGCGCCGGCGGTGGGGGAAGCTGTCGATATAGATTTGCGGTCAGCGATCTGGACCGGCAAGGTTCTTCTCTACATCGGGCTTTTCCTCGGCATTGGCGGCGCCTTCGCGCTGACATGGCTGGCGCAAGGCCAGCGCTCAGGCCAGCGCTTCGTCATTGCCGCCATCCTGTGCGGGCTGGTCGCAGCACCCCTGTCGCTCGGGTTCCAGGGGCTGGACGCGCTGGGCGCGCCACTCGCCCGGCTGGCGCAACCGGTGGTCTGGCGGACGGCGCTTGGCACCAGCTTCGGCTGGACGGTGCTGATTTCGCTGGCGGCGCTCGGGCTTGGCCTGCTGTCGTTGGTCGGATCGCGTGCCGGCGCCAGGCCGTTGGCGCTCGCCGGGCTGGCCGGTGTGGGTGCAGCCCTTGCCGCCAGCGGCCATGCCAGCGCAGCCGAACCGCAATGGCTGACGCGGCCTATGGTGTTCCTGCATGGCGCCGGCATCGCTTTCTGGGCTGGAGCATTGCTGCCGCTCGGCTTGGCGTTGAGCAGCCAATCGGTGGAAGCCGGGGCGTTCCTGCGGCGGTTTTCGCGCGCGATCATGCCCGTGGTGGTAGTGCTTGCCGCCGCCGGTGTGGTGCTCGCCATCATCCAGGTGCAGACACCGGCGGCACTGGTCAACACCGCCTATGGCCGGCTGCTGCTGATCAAGCTGGCGCTGCTGGTGTTTCTGTTCACGCTGGCGGCGGTCAATCGATGGCGGCTCACCGCCTTGGCCGAGGCCGGAGCGACGGAAGTGCGGCGACGGCTTAGCCGCTCGATCTCAGTCGAAATGCTGATCGTGCTCCTGATCTTCGGCGTTGCCGCCGGCTGGCGCTTCACGCCGCCGCCACGGGCCCTGGCAATCGCCGCGGCACAACCGACGTCGACCCATATCCACACTATGAAGGCGATGGCCGACATCGACATCACGCCCGGCCATACCGGGGAGGTCACCGCCTCCATCGTCATCATGACCGGCGATTTCGGCCCGCTCGACGCCAAGGAAGTGACGCTGGTGCTGTCCAAGCCCGATTCGGGGATCGAGCCGATCAAGCGTCCGGCGACCAAGCCAGGCGACGGCACCTGGCGCGTCGATAATCTCGTCATTCCGATTCCAGGCCGCTGGACGGCGCGGCTCGATATTCTGGTTTCGGATTTCGAAGTGGTAAAGATCGAAGCGCCGATCGATATCCGCGCCGAGTGATATTCAGCCCGCCTGCGAAGGGCGCTCAGCCGAGTTCCTGGGCTAACCCGATGAGATGCCCTTCCGGCCCGCGGATGTAGCAGAGCCGATACACGTCCTGGTAACGGACGACTTCACCGGCCAGCTGCGCGCCACGCTTGCGGAGCCTTTCAAGCGTGTCGTCGATGTCGTCCACGGTAAACATGACGCGCAGGTAGCCCAGGGCATTGACCGGGGCGTTGCGGTGATCGGCGACGACCGTCGGCGTGAGGAAGCGGGAGAGCTCGAGCCGGCTATGGCCATCCGGTGTGCGCATCATGGCAATCTCGACGTGCTGATCGCCGAGCCCGGTGACACGTCCGGCCCACTCGCCTTCGATCGTCGCCCGCCCTTCCAGTTCGAGGCCGAGCTCGCGAAAGAAGGCAATCGTCTCGTCGAGGTCATCGACGACGATTCCGACATTGTCCATCCGTTTGACTGCCATAAGTTCAACCTAACGTCATATGTTCGATCGGCAAGGCGTCGCCTGGTCACCAACTGACCCTTCCTGACTCGGTCTGACACAACGCCGACGCAACACAATTCGGCGAGGCGGTTGACGTGGCGCGAAAGGCCCGTCAATCATCTCGCCGAAAAATGGGCATCCCGAAAAACGCGGCCTCAACAAAATCCGAAAGCAGGGAAGAAACGATGGAAAAAGCCGAAATAGGCCTGATCGGCCTTGGCACAATGGGCTCCAACCTCGCGCTCAACATTGCCGAGCACGGGCACCGCATCGCCGTCTTCAACCGCACCAAGGCGCGCACCGATGCCTTCCTCGAAGGCGCCGGTTCGCTCAGGGACATGGTGGTGCCCTGCTACAGCCTGGAGGAACTGGCAGCTGCGATCAAGCCGCCGCGCCCGGTCATCATCATGGTGCTGGCCGGCAAGCCGGTCGACGAACAGATCGAAGCGCTACGCGGCGTGTTGTCTGACAACGATATCGTCATCGATGCCGGCAACGCCAATTTCCGCGATACGATGCGGCGCTTTTCGGAACTGTCGGGCTCAGGTCTCACCTTCATAGGCATGGGCGTATCCGGCGGCGAGGAAGGCGCGCGCCATGGACCGTCGATCATGGTCGGCGGCACCGAAGACTCCTGGAAGCGCGTCGAACGCGTGCTGACCGCGATCTCGGCCAAGTTCAAGGATGAACCGTGCGCTGCCTGGCTTGGCACAGACGGCGCCGGGCATTTCGTGAAAACCATCCACAACGGCATCGAATATGCCGACATGCAGATGATCGCCGAGATCTACGGCATCCTGCGTGACGGTCTCGGCATGGGGCCGAAGGAGATCGGCAAGGTCTTCGAGGACTGGAACAAGGGCCGGCTCGATTCGTATCTGATCGAGATCACCGCCAAGGTGCTGGCCGCCGACGATGCAAAGACCGGCAAGCCGGTGGTCGACATCATCCTCGACCGTGCCGGCCAGAAGGGCACCGGCAAATGGTCTGTCATCGAGGCGCAGCAGCTCGGCATTCCGGCGACGGCCATCGAGGCGGCGGTGGCGGCCCGCGTGCTGTCCTCGATCAAGGATGAGCGGCAGGCGGCCGAAAAAGCCTATGGCAATATCGGCGTCATCAAGATCTCCGGCGACAAGGCGGCACTTCTGAAAGACCTGGAGCTGGCGCTGCTCGCCGGCAAGATCGCCGCCTATGCACAAGGTTTCGCGGTGATGAGCGCCGCCTCGAAGGAGTTCAACTGGAACTTGCCGATGCCGACCATCGCCAAGATCTGGCGTGCCGGCTGTATCATCCGCTCGCAGATGCTCGACACCATGGCGGAAGCCTTCGGCTCGGGCGGCGCGTCCACCAACCTTTTGATGGCGCCGGCTTTCACCACCATGATGCAGGAGGCGCATCCGTCGCTTAGGCGCACCGTTGCCAAGGCATCGGAAGCAGGCTCGCCGGTGCCTGCACTGGCGTCGGCACTTGCCTATTTCGACAGCTACCGCCAGGGCCGCGGCACCTCGAACCTGATCCAGGCGCAGCGCGACTTCTTCGGCGCGCATGGCTTCGAGCGCATCGGCGAGCAGGGCGCTTTCCATGGGCCATGGGGAAGTGGAGCGGCCGGATAGGGTCAGGTGAGGCGGACCTCTCAGGTCGTGCCAGTCAGCCCTGATACGCGACGACGTCGCCTGGCTTGACCACAGTCTGCAAAGAGCCAGGTGCCGCGCCGCCTATCCAGCCCAGCACGGCGCGGGCAAGCTCGGTGCCGGCGAGGCGGAAATCTTCGTTGACGATCAGCAACTCCCGGCGGAACAGATGCAGCAGTTCCGACGATTGCTTGGACACGACATCGACGTCGCGGCCGAGTTTCAGGCCGGCATCCTCGATGCCGGCGACGATGGCCAGCGTTGCTGCGGCGGCGCTGCTGACGAAACCGTCCGGCCTGACGTCGCGGCGCATCAACTGCGCGGTCCGCGTCCTGATCTGATCGATCGACTGGTCGATCGAAACAGCGTTGAACGGCACTTCGCTGGCGTCGACCTCGCTCAGTGCGTCGGCAAAGCCATTGACCGTGTGGTCGTAATAGGTGAGCCCGACCGGCGGCGCTACCAGCGCCAGCCGGCGCCGGCCGACGCTGGCCAGATGGCGCACCGCTTCGGCGGCGAAGGCGTAATTGTCGAAGTCGTGATAGGGGTGGACAAGCCCCATATCGGTGCGGCCATGCGTGGCAAAGGGTATGCCACGCTCCAGCATGTAGCGGGCGCGCGGATCGTTGGGCTGCGTGCGTGAGATGATGACGCCATCGGCCGAGCCGGACTCTACCAGATACTTTACCGGGTCCAGCGGATCCTGCGAGCGCGAGTAGGGCGTGACGATCAGGTGATAGGGTGTGTCGGCAATGACCTCCGAGACGCCGTAGATGATGTCCGAGACAAAGCTCATGATCTCGCGCTCGGTATTGAGCACGAGGCTGATAACATTGGTCTTGCCAGTCCGCAGGCGCACGCCGGCGCGGTTCGGCCGGTAGCCGATCTGCCTGGCGACGAGTTGAACCCGCCGCCTGGTCTCGGCGCCGATCTCGGGTGCATCCTTGAGCGCGCGCGAGACGGTGGTGACGCCGAGCCCGGTCATGAAAGCAAGCGTTTTCAGCGTCGGCCGCTCATGCGCCGACGCCTCGTCGTCCTTCTCCGTCTGGTCCCTGTCCATTCGTCCCGCCCCGTCAGGCGCATAGCAGCCGCCGGACCAGCCGACAATCGCTTCGATGACGATGTGGCACGGTTCTTCGCCGTCAGCCTCAATATACTGAAACGTTACAGATTTCCAACATCGCTGCGCGTGGGTCTCTCAAGCCATGGTTTTGGCAGGGTTTTGGCGGCCAGAAACGTTGCGCGAGAATCAGGTTCGAGACGGTTTTCTTGCGCTGCAGCATGATTTTGCAGCGCAGCACCCGGTTTTGCGCGGAGTTTGCCGGTTTGCACGCAACGAATTTGTTCGCGCCTCGAAAAAACATTCGAGCGCGTTTATCTCAGGGGTTGCACGCACCGCATAATTGCCGTATCGAAAATCTGTAACGTTTCAGATTCTGGGAGGAACCGAAATGCGCTATAGACTTTTGACCGCTGCCCTTGCCGCGACGGCCGCGCTTCAGCTTGCCGGCCCGGCGGCCGCCACCGACCTGGAAGTCACCCATTGGTGGACGTCGGGCGGCGAGGCGGCGGCGGTTGCGGAATTCGCCAAGGCCTTCGACGCCACCGGCAATCATTGGGTCGACGGCGCCATTGCCGGATCCGGCGGCACGGCACGGCCGATCATGATCAGCCGCATCACCGGCGGCGATCCGATGGGCGCCACCCAGTTCAATCACGGCCGGCAGGCCGAAGAACTGGTGCAGGCCGGCCTGATGCGCGACCTCACCGATGTCGCCACCAAGGGCAAGTGGACGGAAATCGTGCGGCCGAAGAGCCTGCTCGACAGCTGCACCATCGACGGCAAGATCTATTGCGTGCCGGTCAATATCCACTCCTGGCAGTGGTTGTGGCTGTCGAACGAAGCCTTCGAGAAGGCCGGCGTGCCGCTGCCGAAGGACTGGAATGAATTCGTGGCGACAGCGCCCGCCCTGGAAAAGGCGGGCATCATCCCGCTCGCTGTCGGCGGACAGGCCTGGCAATCTTCCGGCGCCTTCGACGTGCTGCTGGCGGCGGTCGGCGGCACCGACGCGTTCCTTAAGGTCTACAAGGACAAGGATGCCAAGTTCGCCGCCGGGCCCGAGATCGCCAAGGTCTTCAAGGCCGCCGACGATGCCCGCAAGATGGCGAAGAACACCAATGTGCAGGACTGGAACCAGGCAACCAATCTCGTCATCACCGGCAAGGCCGGTGGCCAGATCATGGGTGACTGGGCGCAAGGCGAGTTCCAGGTTGCCGGCAAGGTCGCCGGCAAGGACTATGCCTGCTTGCCGGGCCTCGGTCTGAACGAAGTGATCGCCACCGGCGGCGACGCCTTCTATTTCCCGCTGCTCAAGGATGCCGACAAGTCCAAGGCGCAGGAGGTGTTGGCAGAGACGCTGCTCGACCCTAAGACTCAGGTCGCCTTCAATCTCAAGAAGGGCTCGCTGCCGGTGCGTGGCGACGTCGATCTCAATGCGGCGAACGACTGCATGAAGAAGGGTCTGGCCATCCTCGCCAAGGGCGCCGTCATCCCGTGGACGGACCAACTGCTTTCGCAGGATACCCAGAAGCAGAAGGAAGATCTCTTCGCCGAATTCTTCGCCAAGCCGGACCTGACCATCGAAGACGCGCAGAAGCGCTTCGCCGACCTCATCGCTTCGGCAGACTGACGTTGGAGGCAATACACCTCGCTCCCGGCCTTGCGAAAGCAGGGCCGGGATCGCACCGCCCTTACCCAGCCGGCTGACGAGATGAGCAAGAGCGAACGCCCCAACCCGCTGTTCCGCAACATCAATGCGAAGGTCGCCTCGATCCCGATGATCCTCACCGCGTCGGTGGTTTTCGTCGGCGGCACCGTCTGGACGGTGTTCTATTCCTTTACCAATTCGAAGCTGCTGCCACGGCTGAATTTCGCCGGGCTCGACCAGTATTACCGGCTGTGGGCGACGCCGCGCTGGCTGATCTCGATCGAGAACCTTTTGATCTACGGCGCGATCTCGCTGGTGTTCTCACTGGTCATCGGCTTCCTGCTTGCAGCGCTTCTCGACCAGAAGATCCGTTTCGAGGACACGTTCCGCACCATCTTCCTCTATCCGTTCGCGCTTTCCTTCATCGTCACCGGCCTGGTCTGGCAGTGGCTGCTCAATCCGGATTTCGGCATCCAGCATGTGGTGCGGGACCTCGGCTGGACGAGCTTCAACTTCGACCCGCTCTACAATTCCAGCATCGTCATCTACGGCATTTCGATTGCGGCGCTGTGGCAAGGCACCGGGCTCATCATGTGCTTGATGCTGGCCGGCCTGCGCGGCATCGACGAGGACATCTGGAAGGCGGCGCGGGTAGACGGGATCCCGATGTGGAAGACCTATCTGTTCATCGTCATCCCGATGATGCGGCCGGTTTTCATCACCACGCTGGTCATCATCGCGTCGGGCATCGTCAAGGTCTACGACCTCGTTGTCGCCCAGACCAGCGGCGGCCCCGGAATCGCCTCCGAAGTGCCGGCCAAATATGTCTACGACTACATGTTCTTCGCACAGAATCTTGGCCAGGGCTTTGCCGCCTCGACCATGATGCTGCTCTCGGTGGTGATCGTCGTCGTGCCGTGGGCCTACCTTGAATTTGGAGGCAGGAAGCGTGGCTGACCCGGCCGTCCCTTTGCCCGCCAGCGCGGGTGCCGCCGAGCGCGAAGCCTCCGGGCCGCGCGGGCCGAAGCCGCGGCATGTCTTCTCGCGCCGCAATATCTTCCTCTATGGCACGCTGATCGTGGTGGCGGTCTACTATCTGCTGCCGCTCTACGTGATGGTCGTAACCTCGCTCAAGGGCATGCCCGAGATACGGATGGGCAATATCTTCTCGCCGCCGCTCGAAATCACGTTCGAACCGTGGGTGAAGGCGTGGGCGACCGCCTGCACCGGCCTCAATTGCGACGGGCTTTCGCGCGGCTTCTGGAATTCGGTGCGCATCACCGTGCCGTCGGTGCTGCTGTCGATCGCGATCGCCTCGGTGAACGGCTATGCGCTCGCCAACTGGCGCTTCAAGGGCGCCGACACATTCTTCGTCATCCTGATCGTCGGCGCCTTCATCCCCTATCAGGTGATGATCTATCCGATCGTCATCATCCTGCGCGAGATCGGCCTCTACGGCAGCCTCAGCGGCCTGGTGATCGTCCATTCCATCTTCGGCATGCCGATCCTCACGCTTTTGTTCCGCAACTATTTTGCCTCGATGCCGGAAGAGCTGTTCAGGGCGGCACGGGTCGACGGCGCCGGCTTCTGGGGCATCTTCCTGCGGATCATGGCGCCGATGTCGCTGCCGATCTTCGTCGTCGCCATCATCCTGCAGGTGACCGGCATCTGGAACGACTTCCTGTTCGGCGTCGTCTACACCCGCCCCGACACCTATCCGATGACGGTGCAGCTCAACAACATCGTCAATTCGGTGCAAGGCGTGAAGGAGTACAACGTCAACATGGCCGCCACCATCCTGACCGGCCTTGTGCCACTCATCGTCTACTTCATTTCCGGCAAGCTTTTCGTGCGCGGCATCGCCGCCGGTGCGGTGAAAGGGTGATGGCGATGACGGCAGCCAACGGCACCAGCGTTTCGATCCAGGACCTGTCCCTGAACTTCGGCTCTGTATCGGTGCTGCAGACCCTCAATCTCGAGGTCGCAGAGGGCGAGTTCATCGTGCTGCTCGGTCCCTCGGGCTGCGGCAAGTCGACCTTGCTCAACTGCATCGCCGGGCTGCTCGATATTTCCGAAGGCCGCATCTTCATCAAGGGCAAGAACGTCACCTGGGAAGAGCCCAAGGATCGCGGCATCGGCATGGTGTTCCAGTCCTATGCGCTTTATCCGCAAATGACGGTGGAGAAGAACCTGTCGTTCGGCCTGCGCGTTGCCGGCGTGCCCAGGGACGAGATCGCCAAGCGCATCGCCCGCGCCGCCGAGATCCTGCAGATCGAGCCGCTTTTGCAGCGCAAGCCCGCGGCCTTGTCCGGCGGCCAACGCCAGCGCGTGGCGATCGGGCGGGCGCTGGTGCGCGACGTCGACGTCTTCCTGTTCGACGAGCCACTATCCAATCTCGACGCCAAGCTGCGCTCGGAACTGCGCGTCGAAATCAAGCTTCTGCATCGCAAGCTGCAGAACACCATGATCTACGTCACCCACGACCAGATCGAGGCGATGACGCTGGCCGACCGTATCGCGGTCATGCGCGGCGGCGTCATCCAGCAGCTTGACGCGCCGCAGACGATCTATAACCGGCCGGTCAACCGGTTTGTCGCCGGCTTCCTCGGCTCGCCGGCGATGAATTTCCTCGAAGGGGAGCTGGAGGCCAGTGCTGCTCCAGTGTTCAGGACCGACGGTGTTTCGGTGCCGCTCGATCGCTATACCTTTGACGGCACGGAGCGCCCGGCCGGCGCTTGCGTGCTGGGCATCCGGCCTGAACATATCGCTTTCGGTGACGCGGCTAAGTCGATGCCGTTTTCCGCCGGCGGTTCGGTCGAGATCGTGGAGCCGATGGGTTCCGACACGCTGGTGTGGACGAAGCTTGCCGGCCGCAACCTCTCCTTCCGCGTCGAGGCGGAACGGACGCTGCGCAGCGGCGATCCGATCCAGTTCGGTTTCGATCCGGCGCGCGCCTCGCTGTTCGACGCTGCGACCGGCAATCGCCTGTGACCCTCTAGAATCATCCGCAAACCATCCTCCCAAGAACGATCCCCCTAAAACGATCTCGCGAAAACGATCCCCCGAAAACATCCCCAAGCCTTAACCACCCAAGAAACGGACAGAGACGATGAACTGGTCATTCCAACTCTACAGCGCCCGCAATTTCAAGCCGTGGGACGGCATCCTGAAAATGCTTGGTAAGCTCGGCTACAAGGAAGTCGAAGGTTTCGGCGGCGTCTATGACGACCCCAAGGCGTTCCGCGCCGAACTCGACAAGAACGGGCTTTCGATGCCGACCGGACATTTCTCGATCGATGCGCTGGAGAATGATTTCGACGGCGTACGCAAAACAGCCGACGCACTCGGCATCACGCTCGTCATCTGTCCCTATCTGCTGGCCGAGCAGCGGCCGGCCGACGCTGCCGGCTGGCGCGGCTTTGGCGAGCGTCTGGCCAAGGTCGGCGAGACCGCAAAAAAAGCCGGCTACGGCTTTGCCTGGCACAACCATGATTTCGAGTTCAAGACACTCGCCGACGGCTCGGTGCCGCAGGATCACATCCTGTCGGCTGCGCCCGACATCGGCTGGGAGATGGACGTCGCCTGGGTAGTCCGCGGCGGCGTTGATCCGCTGCCGTGGATCGAAAAGCACGGCAAGCGCATCAGCGCCGTCCATGTCAAGGACATGGCCAAGTCAGGCGAAGGCCTTGACGAGGACGGCTGGGCGGATGTCGGCCACGGCACCATCGACTGGGCCGGCCTGATCAAGACACTTCGGGCGAAGAGCGCGGCCAAATATTACGTGATGGAACAGGACAACCCCAACGACATCGAGCGCTTCGCCAGCCGCTCGCTCGCATCCGTCAAGGCTTACTAGGAACAATCATCATGGCAAAGAAACTGGGTATCGGCATCATCGGCTGCGGCAACATCTCGAAAGCGTATTTCTCGCTGGCGCCTCTGTTTCGCGGCATCGAGATGCGCGCCTGCGCCGACATCAACATGGACGCGGCCAAGGCACGGGCGAAGGAGTTCAAGCTGCGCGCCGAGACCGTCGAAGAACTGCTCAAGGATGACGAGATCGACATCGTCGTCAACCTCACCATCCCGGCGGTGCACTACGGGGTGTCGAAGCAGATCCTCGATGCCGGCAAGCACGTCTATTCGGAAAAGCCGTTCGTGCTGTCGGTCAAGGAAGGCCTCGACCTCAAGAGCCGGGCCGAGAAGAAAGGGCTGCGCATCGGTTCGGCTCCGGACACTTTCCTCGGCGGCGCGCACCAGCTGGTGCGCAACCTCATCGACACCGGCGCGCTCGGCAAGATCACCAGCGGCACCTGTCATGTGATGGGCCACGGCATGGAGCACTGGCACCCCAATCCCGATTTCTTCTTCCAGCCGGGCGCCGGGCCGGTGCTCGACATCGGGCCCTACTACATCACCAACCTGATCCAGCTGATCGGGCCGGTGAAGCAGGTGGCGGCCTTCGCGACGACGCCTGCCAAGGAACGCACGATCTCGTCGAAACCGCGCGCGGGCGAAAAAATCCCGGTGAACACGCCGACGACGATCCACGGCCTGCTGGAGTTCGAGAACGGCGCCGTGATCACGCTCAACACCAGCTGGGACGTCTGGGCGCATGGTCACGCGCCGATGGAACTCTATGGCGAGACGGGCACGGTGTTCGTGCCGGATCCGAATTTCTTCGGTGGCGACGTGCGCATAACCAAGGCGGCAAAACCGGTGAAGAAACTGCCGAAATGGCAGCATCCGTTCGGCGTGCCCAACGAAATGCACGGCCAGGGCATGATGGCCAACTACCGCACCGCAGGCCTTGCCGACATGGCGCTGGCGATCGCCGAGGGCCGGCCGCATCGTTGCTCGATGGAGCTCGCGCTGCATGCCGTCGATGTCATGACCGGCCTGTTGCGGTCGGGCGAGACCGGCAAGTTCGTCGCCATGCAGACCAGCTGCGAGCGGCCGGCTGCACTCGGCGTCAAGGACGCAAAAGGACTGTTGGCGAAGCAGAAATGAGGTAGAAGGGTGTCGGCGCGCTCGCGCCGACACCCATACAATCCAGGATCTGTACCCATGCGCTGGCAGCCGGCTGAACACCGCTATGAGAAAATGCTCTACAACAGATGTGGGCGATCCGGCCTGAAACTGCCGGCGATCTCGCTCGGCCTGTGGCACAATTTCGGCAACGACACGCCGCACAAGACCAAGCAGGCGATCGCGCGCAAGGCCTTCGATCTCGGCATCACCCATTTCGATCTCGCCAACAATTACGGCCCGCCGCCCGGCTCGGCCGAGATCGCCTTCGGCGAGATATTGCGCACCGACTTCGCCGGCTATCGGGACGAGCTGATCATCTCGACCAAGGCGGGCTATGAGATGTGGGCAGGGCCTTATGGCGAATGGGGCAGCCGCAAATATGTGCTGGCGAGCCTCGACCAGAGCCTGAAGCGGATGGGGCTCGACTATGTCGACATCTTCTATTCGCACCGCTTCGATCCGGATACGCCGCTTGAGGAAACGATGGGCGCTCTCGACCATGCGGTGCGTTCCGGCAAGGCGCTCTATGCCGGCATTTCGTCCTACAATTCGCAGCGCACGCGCGAGGCGGCCGACATATTGAAGCAGCTCGGCACGCCTTGCATCATCCATCAGCCGAGCTATTCGATGCTCAACCGCTGGGTCGAAGAGGACGGACTGCTCGATACGCTGGAAGGGCTCGGTGTCGGATCGATCGTGTTCTCGCCGCTGGCGCAAGGCATGCTGACCGACAAATATCTCGGCGGCATCCCCGAGGGCAGCCGCGCCAGCCAAGGCAAGTCGCTGCGGCCCGCCTTCATCAACGAAAAGACCATCGCCAACATCCAGGCGCTGAACGCGATCGCCGGCAAGCGTGGCCAGACGCTGGCGCAGATGGCGCTAGCCTGGGTGCTGCGCAAGGGCCGGGTGACCTCGGCGCTGATCGGCGCCAGCCGGCCCGAACAGGTCGAGGACTGCGTCGGCGCGCTCAAGGTGCTCGACTTCAGCGATGCCGAGCTCGCCGAAATCGACACTTACGCACGCGAGTCCGACATCAATCTGTGGGCGGCTTCGACGGAGCGCAAGGGACCGCCACGGAAGTAAGCGGAACAGCCGGCACAGGACATGAATCAAAACGGCGGGAAAGATCCCGCCGTTTTGCGTTTATCAAGCTTCGGGCTCGTTCAGGGCTTCTTGGCCGTGCCGAGACCGGCCTTGGGCGCCGCCGCGGCTGCCGGAGCCGGGGTCTTCATCTTGGCTTCGATCCAACCGGTGTAGTTAGCCAGCCGCGTGTAGATGCCGTAGGCGTTCTTGTGGCCGCAAGCAGCGGTGCCGTCGGACGGACCTTCGCCCCAGGAGACGACGCCGACCTGGACCGGACCGTTGGCGCCGGTCATGAACAGCGGCCCGCCGCTGTCGCCGTTGCAAGCATCGCGTTCGCCGCTGTCGGTGCCGGCGCAGATCATGTTCTTGGTCAGCGGATCCGACATATCGGCGGCAATTGCATTGGCAGCGGCGTCGATGCCCTTTTCGGAATATCGCATCCGGTGCGAGAGATCGCCAAGCGCGGCCTTCAGGTCATGCGCATAGATCGACTTGATGCCGCTGTTGCAGGCTGCGCTCGGCTCGAGATCGAGATCGGCCACCATCAGCGCGGTCGGGAAGGTGCCGTCCTGCATCTTGCCCCAGCCGATGACCGTGGTCTTGCCGCTGTCTGGCGTCGGCTCATTGGTGATCTTGATGACCGGCGCATCGGCGGGCTCCGCCAGCCGGAGCAGGCCGAGATCATTGTCCAGCGTCTGTTCGCTGTAGCCCTCGTTGACGATAACCTCGATCACCTTGTAGCGCTTGCCTTCGGTAAGATCGGTGGCGCCGGTCAGCACGGTCACCGTATCGGGCGAAATCGGCCGGCCCTTGTCGTTGAGGCAGTGCGCCGCCGTCAGCACCCATTGCGGCGCGATCAGGCTGCCGCCGCAGAATTGCGCGTTTGGCTGCGAGGCCGGGCTGGGGTCCAGCCGGGCGCTGGTCAGCAGCGCCACCTGGAACGGATAGGCCCCCTTATCGGCTTCCTTGCCGCCATAGACGCGGTCGGCGCCGTCGGGGTTCTCGGCCTTGGCCTTGTCCCGGGCTTCGGCAACGCGCTGCATCGGCGAGACCGCCGCTTCCGGCCTGACGGCGTCGTCGGCTGCATAGAGCGCGTTGACGGCGGGGAAAGCGGCCGCGATGCCCAGCAGCGATGCAGCGGCAAGCGGCCTGAACCGATGGATAATGTTCACCTTGAAACCCTCCTGAGATGAAAAATGCCGAGCCATGCCGCCATGACGCATAACCAACAGAAGCGGTACCGGTACCTCGATCGCCTTCTGCCAGAACGAACGACATCCGCGCGGTCATAAAACCGAAATACGACTTTTGCTAATCGTGCCCCATCGGGCAGAGCCCACCCAAACCCTATAGCCCCCCACGGGCTACGTGGAAGCGATTTGTCATTGCCAATGTTGGATTATTTTAGGCAGTATATCGACGCGGGTGCGTTTGGCGGAGGGCTTTAACGAGGCCGCCCGGACCGATGATCCGATACGGGCGGGTAACCAAACTAATTTTTTAACTCCACCACGATCTCGACAATATTTCTGTATTTTGCTCCACTCCTTGCTGACTTTTGGGAGAGTCTCACCATGACGAAACTGACAAGCACTATCATTGCGTCCGCACTGCTATCCACCGCACTGTGGACGATGCCTGCCTTCGCCGCCGATCCCGGCTCAGCGAATGCCGGCAATGGCGAAAGCATGCGCGATCTCGGAACGGGCGACTACCAGCCCGGCCGTGCAAAGCCGATCGCGCCGCCGAAACTGATCGAAGATGAAGCCAGCCGGGCAGCGCCGCTGACCGACGAGGGCACGGCGGTCAAATCCTATGGCATCGTCGGACGTTCCGCCGATGGCAAGGACATCAAGATCGATGCCGGCGAGACGCTGAAGGACCTTGTCATCAAGGAACTGAATGCGCCCGCTAACGCACCAGCGGCCAACAAGACCGGGCTGACGGGCGGCGACGAAGCCGGCCGCCAGGTGTTCGGGGCCGACGACCGCGAGCAGATCAAGAACACCAAGACGTACCCGTTCACCGCGATCGGCTATATCGAAGGCAAAGCCAAGAGCGGTTACGGCAGCTGCTCGGGAACCCTGATCGGTCCGCGCACGGTGCTCACCGCGGCGCATTGCCTCTACAGCAATGAAGACAAGGCTTGGCTCGACGACGTCATCTTCGTGCCGTCGCTCAACGGCAACACCGCCGACGATGCACCGTTTGGCGCTTTCAGCTACGAGAGCGTCTATATCTTGCAGGGCTTCATCGACAATTATCAGGGTTACTACGGCTCGGTCATTCCGTGGGATCTCGGCATCATCACGCTGAAGCAGGATGTCGGCACCAATCTCGGCTGGCTGGGTTATGCCAACTATGAGAACCTCGGCGATTTCACCGCAAACATCGTTGGCTACCCCGGCGACAAGCCGATGGGAACGATGTGGAAGGCGACCTGCGAAGTGAAAGCCGAAAACGTCGGCGCGGAGTATTTCCAGTACGACTGCGACACCTATCCGGGATCGAGCGGCAGCTCGGTCTACGCCTATGATAATGGCGCCAAGCAGCGCGTCGTCACCGGCGTGAACGTGGCCGAAAGCCCCAACGCCAACACTGCGGTGCGCCTGAACGCCGCCAACGTGGCGTGGATCAACAGCCTGTACAAATAAGGCTGAATGATCTTTCGCCGGCAAACAGCGGCGATAACCAGCACTACCAAACCGGCGGCGGGACGTTCCTGCCGCCGGTTTTTTTTGTATCGAAACACCTCTCTTGCACTGTGTTGCAGCGGTGCTTACGCTAGGCGATCCAAGGGGTTGGGTAAGTTGGCGCGGGCAAGAATGATCTTCGGGGTCAAAGCGATGGCGGCTGCATCCATGCTGGCCGCACTGACATGCTTTTCCGCTATGGCCGATCAAGGCGGTGCCGCACCCGATGGCGCCTGGGCCGAGCGGGTGCAAATCCTCTATCAAAGCGAAACACGTTCGGTGCTGCGCAAGAATGTACGGGTCTGGGATTCCCACCCGGAATTGGGTCTTGATTTCACCTGGGAGCCGGCAGCCGGCGTGTCGCCGGACCGCACCGTCGCAGCCGACGGCACCGTCAACGGCAAGGGCAGGCTGGTCTGGCGCGTACGCGGCTCGGCGAGCTACGACCCCAAGACGATCTATTCCAGCTATTTCGGCGAGATCAGGAATGGCCGCCCCGAAGGACAAGGCCGGCTGGAGCTGCGTTCGGGCGAGATTCTCGACGGCCATTGGGTCGCCGGCCAGCTCGACGGCCATGCGATCCATGTCGATGCCGACGGCAATCGCTATGAAGGGCAATTCAGGGCCGGTGTGCCGAATGGCGAGGGCAGGCTGGAGACGAAGACAGGCAAGATATTCGTCGGCTCTTTTGCCGATGGGCTGAAGGATGGCAAGGGCCGCACCCGGTTGCCCGGCGGCACCGTCTACTGGTCGCAATGGGCGATGGGCAAGGAGATCGGCGGTGCGCGCCCCGACGTGCTGGCCGATGCCAGAGTGGGCGGGTTGCTCAAGGCGCAGACCGGCGGCGGTTCCGCCGACAAGGTCGAGATCGGCATTGCCGTCGACCAGCGCATGACGCAGCAGGCCGACATGCAGTACCAGCATCTGGTGCGCGACGAAGACATCGCGATCTATCCGGTGTCGGACCAGTACAATGATGCCTGGAACGGCACCGGAGAGATTCGTACCGGCAATGTCTATGAAGGCATGGACTGGGAGACGGCGCCGGCCTTCGCCGAAGTCGACCTCAAGACCACCGACCAGTCGAGGGTCAAGATCGACAGCCTGGAAATGAAGGTGGCCGCGAGCGAGGCCTACCGCAAGCCGATGCTGTCGATCAGCGAGCATTATGGCTGCGTCGGCTTCCGCCCCGACTTCTCGATCGTCAACAATGGCTGGGGCGACGTGAAAGACATGAAGATGTCGATCCAGTTCACCAGGACCGACGAGGAGGACAACGCGACCGGCGAGCCGAGCCGCACGTTCACGAAGGACATCGGCACTTTCGGCGACGGCGTCGACGTCTCGATCAAGAACGTGCTGATTGAAGCCGGCGTCGACACAACCACGCTCGAGACCGAGCGCTTCACTTGCCCGTCAAGGGACAGCCTGGATGTCTGCCGCGCCCAGGTGGCCAACAAGGTCAAGTTCGGCGACGTTGTCGATTACATCAGCGGCAGCGTCGAGAAAATGAGCGTGATCGGGATTGGCAAGCTCGATTATTCCTGGGCGGACGAACAGGGCGCTATCTACCAACAGAGCGAGCCGTTTCGCGTCATCGTCTCGCTGGTCAGCATCGAGGTTCCAGAATCGCTCGCCGAATGCGGCGATGGCGGCGGCGCGTCGCCCGAAGCGCTGCGCTACCAGAACATCGAATTTCCGATCGGCAAGACCGATTACAGCATCCCCATGCCGGTGCGCGGCAATAAGCATCTCAGCGCCTACACGGCACGGCTGAAAATGTGGTCGTCAATGTCGTCGATCCATCGCTTCAGCATCGCCGCCCATTTCGCCGATGGCAGCACACGGGAGAGCAAGCCGGCCACGTTCTTCTATTTCAGGCCGAAGCAGTCGCTGTTTGAAACCAGCACCAAGCCGGCGGTCTGCTATCTGCCGGAAGATATGCAAGGCTGTTGAGGTCCTGTCACGTCCTTTCGGGAATCGCGTTATTTCGAGCCCATCTCGAAATAATTGGGCAGCGGGATCAGCCTGGCAAAGATCGTGCCCTGGCTGAACACCCTGAGTTCCAGCATCGACCCGGACGATCGTTCGGCCTTCTGGTCGAACAGGAAATTGCCGAGCGAATAGATCTCCGCAACATCGCCGCCGCCGAGCGGAAGGATCGCCTCGCTCGATACATGCGGATGGCCGCCGACGATTGCCGTGACGCCGCGCAGCCGCATCTGGTCGGCAAGCATCTCCTCGCGCGGCGACGGCTCCGTCTTGTACTCGCGGCCCCAATGGACGAAGGCAATCACCGGCCGCTCGGCATTGTCGTGCAGCAGCCGGTCGAGCAAAGCAGGCGTCAGAAGGTCGGTGTTCCTGGAGCCGTTGGTATCAATGTCGGTCAGCCCGACCAGGTCGAGATCGGCAAGCGCCAGCGTCTCGCCCTGGCCGAAATGGGCGATGCCGGCGGCGTCCAGAGCGGCCAGCGTCTCGGCATAGCCTGACGGGCCGAGGTCATAGGCGTGATTGTTGGCAAGGCTGACAGCGGCGACATGCAATTTCTTCAGCATGCCGATGGCGAGATCGGTTGGCATCGCCAGCGTCATGTCGTCGATCGCTTCAGGGACGTTGGGCAGGATGACGCCTTCGAGATTGACGATCAGCGGCCGCGAGCGGGTCAGGGCCAGCACGCTGTCGACGATCTTCTCGGCAACACCGTCGCGGACCAGGATCCTCATCATGGCGCGACCGAAATTCACGTCGCCGGCGAAATAATAGAGCTTGTCGTCGGGACGGGCAGGATTGTTCAAGCCGGGGCCGAAGGCGCCGAACAGCGCCACGACATAGCTGGTGGTGCGCTCGACATAGTCGCCCGAATGCGCCTGCGAGTTCTCGTTGGCGACGACCAGGGGCGCAGCACCGAACAGTTCGCGCTGCAGCCTGGTCTGGATATAGAGCGCACCGACCGAATCGGCGTGATCCGGCTGGCGCAGCGCCGCGATGCCGTCGAGCGAACCGGCGGCGAGCATGTTCAGCGTCTGCTGGTCGAAACGCCTGGCTTCGTGCTGCGGCAGATAATGCGAGAAATCGGTGGATTCGATGATCAGCGTGTCCTTGTCGACGATCGCTTTCAGCGCCTGCGCCAGCCGGTCCCAGTCGCCGCGCTTCGCCTTGACCGACATCGCCACCGGCACGATGGTTGCCTCGGGAAAATAATGGTGCAGGAAGGGCAGCATGGCTTGAACGCCGTGCTCCTTGGCGAAGAGGCAGGAGTCCTCGACCATGTCGCTGTTCGCCTGGAGAAGGTGCAGGGCTGCCGTGTCGGCCAGGACCGGGCCAAGCACGGTGTCGAAGCCGCGCGTCGTGGTGGCGAAGAGTTTCTGCGTCTCGTGGAAATGGTCCGGTGACAGGATGACGATGCGCTTGTAGCGGAAGCCGGACGCGGCGTGGAAACCGAGTGCGACGAGATCTGCGACGAGCAGGTGGTGGGGGACTGTGATGCCGGTGAGGCGTTGGTTGGACGGCTCGATTCTGGCGACGGCGGCGATGGCGTCGGTGAAGAGTGTGGGGTCGGAGTAGAAGGACGGGAAGTTTGTGTCGCCGGGCGGGCAGGTGATGGGGGCGGCAGACGCTTGAAGCACTGAGAGGATAAGCAAGGCGGTGGCAAAGACCAGAATGCTGGTCCGTGCCCAGGCACCCCCCGCTGTCCTGCCGGACATCTCCCCCGCAAGGGGGGAGATTGGATGTCGCCTCGACTTTCGCCAATCATCAACCTTGAAAATAGATCTCCAACAATGAAGAGACCGATCTCCCCCCTTGAGGGGGAGATGTCCGGCAGGCGAGAGGGGGGTGCCTGGGTGCCGACCTCTCACGGCTCAGCCAGCACAATGTTCTCCACGCCGCCGACATAGTAGAACGGCTTCTGCTTGGACGCGGTCAGCCGCAGTACTTCGCGCGATATGTAGTCGGCGAGGCCGAACAGCGTCACGCCGCCGTCGGAGGTCTTGGCCCGGCCGCGCAGGCCTTCGAGGATCGAATAGGTGAAGACGCCATGGCCGAGGTCGGGCAGTTCGGCGGCGGTGTTGTTGGCAGCGGTGGCCGAGAAGACGACGATGCGTGCGTCCTGCGCGTCTTTTTCCAAGCGCGGGTTGAAGGCGTTGGCGGCGTGGCAGGTGTCGAGCAGCATGAAGCGCATGCCCTTGGCCCGCTCAACCGATTTCTGGATGTCGCCCCAGTCGACCAGCGAGGAGCGCTTCCAGCGGTCGGGATCCTGTTTGCGGCCGTCCGTGGGGATGAAATAATAGTCTTCGTCGATGTTGATGCCGTGACCGGCGACGAAAATGATGGTGGTGTCGTTCTCGCCGGGTCTGTCGAGGAAATCGGCGAGCTGGTCGTCGATGGTGTCGGAATCCGGCTCCAGGATGCTGTCGGCGCTGGCGACCTTGAACACGTCCTTGCCGGCATCGGGCGCCTCATCCAGCGCTTCGCGGTTGACCAGAACCAGCGTCTCCATCGCCGAGAACAAGGGCGCGGATTTCTGCGAGATCACCTTGAGGAATTCGGTAGCGTCGTCGACGGGATAGCGCAGATCGCAGGCGTGGCCGGCGCATGCATCGGTGAGGAAGGGATATTTGTCGACGCCGATCACGGCGACGTAGAGCTTGCCCTTGTTGGCGGGCTTTTCGGTTTTCCTGCCAAGTGCTGTGACACTGCGCTCGGTCAGATAGCCGAACTCGTTGGTGCCGGTGATGCGAATGGTATTTTCGCCATTCTCGACCGGCACTTCGACGATGATGCTCTTGCCGCCATCGGCCGAGCGTGCGGTGACATCGCCGACATTGCGGCTGTTCGACAGGATCGAAAATCCGGCGACATCGGCGCCGGCTTCCTGCACGCCCGAAATCTCGACGGCGACATAGCCCTCGCGGACGTTGCTCTGGTCGGCGGCAAGCTTGATGCCGAATTCCGGCGATTTGCGCTCGAGCAGCTTTTCCAGCTCGCGGTCGACGCCGGGGCGCATTTCCTGGACCGCCTGTTCGGCGCTGCGCAGGATGATGGCCCGGCGCACCATTTCCGGGCTCCAGAGATATTTCTTCAGCTGGCCGGCGCTGATGAAACGCCCTTCGTGGTCGCGACCCTGATTGACGTGCCAGCCTATCAACTTGTCGCCGTCGGCGGAGGAATAATAGTAGCCCTGCGGCATCCAGGCGATCCATTCGGAACCGGCGAAGAACATCGACACGATCAGTTTGTGGCTCTTCAAATTCCACAACCGCACGGTCTGGTCGGCGCTGCCGGTGACCAACAGCCCTTCCTTCTCGGCGGCAACCATGGCGTTGATCTCGCCGGTGTGGCCGGTGAATTCACCCGATACATCGGCGGTCGCGGTTTTGTATTCCAACAGCGTGCCGTCGCTGCCGCCGGTGATCAGGCCAAGCCCATTGCCGATCAGCGTGTAAGCCGAATGGACGAAGCCATCGGTGGCGGCATTCTCGATGCTGTGCATCACCTTTCCGCCGCTCGCGATTTCGAGCACGGCATTCTCCAGGCCGTCCTTGCCGCCGGGGGCAGCACGGAGCGACCACTCACCCTGTGCGAGTGCCGCGCGGGCATAGGCGCCCTGTTCCGCCAACGCCACCGGGTCTTCGAAGAACCGCTCGGCCGTCGGTAGTGCCAGTACCTTGTCCAGCGTGCCCTGCAGCTCGGGACAGGACACGCGTTCAGGGCAGGGGTTGGTGTTGCCCCAAGCGATGGAGCTGCTCGCCGCATCGATCCCGATCGCCGTCACCGGTTCGCCGACCCCTTGCAGCAGCGCCTTGCGCTCGCCGGTCATGGGGTTCCAGACCTGGATGGCGTTGCGGGTGCCGCCGGCTGTCGCCACCAGCGAGCCGTCGGCATTGCCGGCGCCAGCAAAGACCGTGCCGTCATGGCCGTTATAGTCGAGCAGTTGCTCGCCGCTGTCGGTATTCCAGACCACCGAGCGATGCTTGTCGGCGCAGTGGTAGCTGCAGGCCGCGACAAGCCGCGAACCCGTGGCGAAGCTCAGAGCGCCGATCTGGAAATCCTGCTTCGGCATGGCGCGGACGAATTTGCCCGTGCTGGCCTGCCAGAGCTGGACGTCGCCGTCCTTGCTGCCGGTGGCAAACAGGCTGCCATCCAATGACACGGCGAGTGCGGCGACGCCGACATCGCGCAGCGGTTCGGCCTCGGCGGGCAAGGCGATCTCCTCAGCCTTGGCGACATCCCAGAGCCTTATGCCATTGTCGGTGGTCGCTGCCGCCAGCCGGGTTCCCGCAGCGGCGAAGGCGAGCTTTTCCACACGCCAGGAATCGGCATCGAGTTTTTCCGCCAGCGTCCAGCCCGACGCGGATTTGTCGTCCGCCCGCCAGAGGTAGACGAAACCATCGCCACCGCCGGCGGCGAGCGTGTTTCCGTGGGGTGAAAAGGCGACATCATAGATGGCATAGTCGGCGGCCTTGAGCACGGTTTTGATCTTGCCGGTGGCGAAATCGAACAGCCTGATATCGCCATAAGGGGGCTTGTCGCCGATGCCGGCGCCGAAATAACCGCCGGCGGCGATCGTCTTGCCGTCCGGCGACACGGCAATCGCAAAGACCTTGCCGTCATTGCCATTGCCAAGATAGCCGCGAATGGTGCGGAGCGTCACCCCGCTCTGCCAGTCCCAGATGCGGATGGTCTTGTCGTCAGATGCGGAGACCAGTTCCTCGCCGTCCGGCGTGAAGGCAAGGTCGGTGACCCTGGCGCTGTGGCCGCCGGTGTTGAGATCGAGATGGAAATCGAGGTCCTCGGCACGGGCGACCGACGCCAGCGCCAGAAGACCGAGCATGACCAGCCACCGGAAAGCACGCAGGGCATGGGAGCTGACCGGCACCTTGTTGCGCCGCTATTTGGAGTCGGCGGACGGCGGCGACCCGTGACGCACATAATTCTCGATCGCCTGGGCATAATTGGCGGAACCGGCCTTGCGTTCTTTTTCGATGTAGCCGGCAAAATAGCTCCAGAACGACACCGCATAGTCGCGGAAATAGGCATCGGCGACATCGCGCGAACAGAGCTTGCCCTCGACGCAGATGGAGAGACGATTGAGGAAATAGACGATGCGGTCGAAATTGTCGTTGAAATCGGCGATCGGCATGGTGCCGCCGCCGGCAGTCATCGCCTCGATGCCGATGCGTTGCCGGAAAACCTGTTCCTCGGTTGGCGACGGCGTGGCGCTGAGCAGATTGTCGTATTTGGCGTTGAGCGACGAGAGGCGCTCCTTGAGCGCGCGCTGCGCCTGCTGAAAATCCTTGCTTTCCCAAAGCTCGACCAGCGACATCGTCTGCTCGACGCGCTTCTGTTCCTGGTTTGCGAGAAACTGGAAGACCGAGAAGGCCAAGGTGAAGATGATCGCCAGGCGCACGGCGAGACCCGACCAGGCGTAGATCAGCATGCGCCAGTCGCGGTCGGTGAAGGGGTTGGCTTCCTTCTTGATCTCGTGACTGCTCGGCCACGGAAAGCCTTCGGTGGTTTCGGGCAAGGTCGCCGGCTTCTTGGCCGGCGGAGGCGCCGATGTGGCCGGCGATTTCTGCGTTGCAGCGCCCCCCGGCTTTTTCATCCGCAGCTGTCCAGTTGGATGATGGCGGTGGGATCGAGCACGATGCCGGGTGTCTCCAGCTTCTTTTTCAGGCAATCGAGCTGCGTGCGCGAAATCATGAACTGCACGTCCGGTTCGGCAGCCGCCTTGCTGGGTGACGGCAAGGGCTCGACCACGCCGCGCGAGGCGCAGCTGGAGAGATCGACGACAACGGCCGTGTTGCCGGTCTTGGCGATCTGGTCGTACTGGTCGAGAAAGCAGGTGGCGAGCTCGGAATTGGTGACGATCTGCTTGGCGCACAGGCCGCAATTCTCGTCCGCCGAGGCGCTGGCAACCAGCAACAGGCTGCCGGCAAGGCCGACCGTCGCTGCACGCCAGGAGAGCACGGGGATAGTCACTGATGTCCTCATCTGTTGCATCCAGCCGCGGCGCATAGAGGTGTCGCGAGCCGGGAATGTTCATATATCACGCCTACAAGAGCCGGCGAAGCAATGTCAGGTCAGGCGCGGGGCACCGTCTCCATCGGGAAGATCATCACCGCGCCTTTGGGACCGCTCTTGTCGGCAAGCCGCATCACGGAGCGCGTTGCCGGTGCCATGCCGATGTCGGCCAGCATGTCGGAAAAACCAGGCGTTCCCGATGCGGCACGCGTCACGGCGCGCACGCCTTCCTGGGCAAGAAAGCTCAGATCCTCTTTCTCGCTTTGCGGCGGCGCCTCGGTCAGCACGGCAATCATGCGCTCCATGCCGAAGCTGGTGTCGGTGAAGGCGAGCAGCCCTTCCTTCAGGCCCTGGTCGGCCTGCTGGTTGATCGGCGCCAGCCGCTCGGCGACGATGTGGGCGATCGAATAGTCGCTGCCGATATACAGCACGTTGATGTCGACGAACTCGTCGGACCCGTTCTTGGCCGCAATGTGTACCTGATCGCCCGGCGAAACGCGCGGCACCGTTGACGATTCGATCGGCTCCAGCGCATCGCTGTCCTGGCGCTTGATCAGGAACTGGACGCTGACCTCGTCCGGCCGGTAGTCGGACGCCGCGGCGAGCCGCGACAGGCCGGTGGCGCGGAAGATCGTGGTCAGGGTCTTGGCTGTGTTTTCCGCAAGCTTGTCGCGGCCATCCTGATGGATGACGATGCGCGGCGGCTTGCTGCCGTCCTTCAGGCTGATGTCGCCGGACGCCGGCAGGAACCACAGCGCCGGTTCGTCGCTGGCGTTGGCGGCAGCGCCGTCCATGGATTTTTCGCGCAGCACCGCAAGCCGCAGATCGGCGCTCTTGCCAGGCTCGACCAGCGCGATGTGGAAGCCGGACTTCGGCTTCGCCACCAATTCGTCCAGAACCGAATTGACCAGCTCGGTTTCTTTTTCGAGCCCTGCGGTCGGCGCCGGCTTTGCCACCAGCAGCTTGTAGTCGACGGCGAGTTCGGCAACGCGCGCATAGGCGCCGGCGGGCACCGCCGTCGGCGCAAGCGCCGGCTTGCCGTCGAATTCGACCGGTGCGAGCTGGCTTTCGAGGTTTTTTGCCGATTTCACTTCGAGATAGCCGACGGCGTCGGAGAGCTTCGACAGCGCCGAAGGCAAAATGGCGAGCTTGCTGCCGGGGGTCAGACCCTGCAGCAGCCCGGCGCCGATCGCGACATCGCCGTCCTTGACGGCAATCGGCCATTGCATGACGGCGTCGGTCTTGTCGGTGCCGAACACGCGGGCGTCCAGTTCGCCCTCGAACAGGGGCGTCGGCCTTGTGCGGCCGTCGGCCGAATATTGCTGCAGCACGGCCTGGCCGAGCTGGCGATAGGTGACGTTGGGGTTCTCGGCCAATTTCGACAGGATGGTGAAGGTGAACAGGCCGAAGCGCGGCGCGTCGGGCGTGCCCTTGGGCAGCGGCATTTCCGGCGTCGTCTCGACCGTCTGCGCGGCATAGAAGGCGACCAGCTTGCCCCTGGCGATCGGCTCTGCGCCGGTCGGCGTCAGGTTGAAGGCCGGCTTGCGGCCGCCATTCTCGTCGAAACCGCGCGATGCGCTTGCCGAGATGTCGTCATAGGCCTTCACCGCGGCTGCTCTCGCCGCGTCGTCGCCGCCGACGAGGTCGGCGAACTCGACCTTGCGCTCCAGTTCGTCATCGACTTCCGCGGCGCGCGTCGCGGTGCCGGAATGGCAGCAGTCGAACACCACCCAGACAAAGGCGCCCTTGTCGCGGATGGCGTCGAGTGCGGCGCCGACCTCGTTGTCGACCAGCGCGTTCGGCACGCCCTCTTCGCGGTTGATCCATTTGTCGATATCGGACGGCAGGAAAATCTCGTCGAGGCCGTCGGTCTCGTCACCGGCCTTGGCTTGCGGCTGCTGGGCGCCGTGGCCCGACAGATGCAGATAGACGAAATCGTCGCGTTGCACCTTGCCGGCGAGGTCGGCAAGAGCGGCCTTGATCGCCGCATGCGTCGGCGGGCCGTTGGCGCCTTCGACGTCCTTGGCGAGCAGGATCACGTTCTCGGCCGAGAACTTCACCGGATCGGGCGTGTTCTTCAGGAGATAGTCGCGCACTAGGCCGGCATCGTTCTTCGGCCCGATCAGCCAGTTCTTCTGCGGCAGGTTCGGATAGTCGGTGCAGGCAACCAGCAGCGCGTGATAGGTGCGCGAGGCGGCGAGGGCGCGGAACGAGACCGTACCGGCAGCCACAAGCGCCGACGTGCCGACGAGCAGCGTCCGTCGTGTCAGTTTGATCATAATTGCTTCCCCAAGCCCGATCGAATTTGCAAGTGCGGCACCTTTCGTCGCGAATTTTGTCAGTATTTTGAATGTGGTCGGTGCCGTCAATCGGCGGTGGTGGTCATGGTGTCGATGGCGATAACGGAAACAGTGGCAAAAAGCCCGCTTCATCGCTATCTCAAGGGAATTGAGACCGTCGCATGGCAGAAATGATTTGCGAGCGGCGCTGGATCAAACAGATAGAACATGATGTCGTCCGAGAACCGCTCCACACTTTTCGGCATCATGCTCTAAACGATCGGAAAACGGGATCATGGCGGCAAGGGATGTGCTGACGAAGAATCAGCTGAGCGTGCTCGAAAAGCTCGAGGCCGCCAGCGGACCGCTCAGCGCCTATACGCTTCTCGACCAGCTGCGCGAGCGCGGTTTCCGCGCGCCGCTACAGGTTTACCGGGCGCTCGACAGCCTGGTGAAGTCAGGCTTCGTGCACCGGTTGGAAAGCCTCAACTCCTTCGTCGCCTGCGCCGAACCGCACGACCATACGCATTCGATGACAGCCTTCGCTATCTGCGACACATGCGGGCAGGTGATGGAGATGTCCGACCATGACGTCGGCCACCGGCTGGACGAATGGGTGCGCTCGACCGGGTTTGCTGCGAAGAAGGCGGTCATCGAGTTTCGGGGGACGTGTGCCAAGTGCCTGGCTGAAGCGGCTTAGCTTGCTTCCTACTTGAGCCGAGGCGGTGCGCTATTCTCGAATTCGTTCAAGAATGTCTCATAGACGACGTACCGCGTAGGCCCAGGTGTTAGCTGCTCCATAAGCAGGGGTTTCACCTCGTCGAGCCAAGATAATTTGCCAAGGCCAGACCCGATTTTTGGCAAGGCGATGGATTCTACCCGGTTTTTGTCGGCCCATTTCACAAGCCCGCGAACTGCTTTCCGTAAATAGGGAAGCGTGGCGTGATACCATATCTGGCTGGGTTGCCAGATAAATAAGCCCGGCTGATTGCCGTCTGGCTCCAATGTCCAGATATGACCCCCAATAAACCTGCCGGTCCGAGCATATTTCTTGAACGCAGCCTGCACATTCGGCCACTTTTTCGAAATCTTCAGCGCAAGTCCGGTGCCAAGGCCCTCTTGATTGCCCTCTGCCACGCCTTGAGCGATATAGCTTTCCTGGGCGGCCAGCAGGTCTCCGGTGACAAAGACAATCATCGCACCTTCAATGCGCCTCGTCCCAGTTGTTCGCTGCGCGGGCGTCGACATGCAGCGGCACCGACATCGAGATGGCCGGCATCGGCGCGTTCTCCATCACCCTGCGCACCACGGGGATCGTCGCCTCGACTTCCGCTTCAACCGTCTCGAAGATCAATTCGTCATGCACCTGCAAGAGCATGCGGGCGGACAGGCCGGCCTTTTCCAGCGCCTCGTCCATATGCACCATGGCGCGGCGGATGATATCGGCAGCGGTGCCTTGCAGCCTGGCGTTGATCGAGGCGCGCTCGTTGAAGGCACGGATCGACGGGTTTGACGACCGGATCTCAGGATAGTGGATGCGGCGGCCGAAGATGGTTTCGACGAAGCCATGCTCGCGGGCATAGGCTTTTGTTGCCTCGATATAGTCGCGGATGCCGGGGAAACGCTCGAAGTATTTCTTGATGTAGGCGCCGGCCTCCTCGCGCGGGATCGACAGCTGGTTGGCCAGCCCAAAGGCCGAGATGCCGTAGATGATGCCGAAATTGATTGCCTTGGCGCGGCGGCGCACTTCGGAAGGCATGCCTTCGACCGGCACGTTGAACATTTCCGAGGCGGTGATGGCGTGGATGTCGGCGCCATCGGCGAAGGCCTGCTTCAACTGCGGGATCTCGGCGACGTGGGCAAGCACGCGCAGTTCGATCTGGCTGTAGTCGGCCGAGACTAGTTTCTGGCCCTTGTCGGCGATGAAGGCCGTCCTGATCTTGCGTCCCTCCGCGGTGCGCACCGGGATGTTCTGCAGATTGGGATCGGAGGAGGACAGCCGGCCCGTCGTCGTTGCGGCCAGCGCATACGATGTGTGCACGCGCCTGGTGTCGGGATGGATGAAGCCGGGCAGCGCGTCGGTATAGGTCGATTTCAGCTTGGTCAGCTGGCGCCAGTCGACGATCTTGCGCGGCAGTTCGTGGCCTTCGGCGGCGAGGTCTTCCAGAAGCTGCGCGGAAGTCGACCATTGTCCGGTCTTGGTCTTGGAGCCGCCGGGCAGGCCCATGCGGCCGAACAGGATGTCGCCCAGCTGCTTTGGCGACCCGATGTTGATGCGCTCGCCGACAAGGCCGTAGATCTCCTCCTCCAGCCGTGCGGCGCCTTGCGCCAGCTCGCCGGAGAGCCGCGACAGGATCTGGCGGTCGACCGAGATGCCACGCTGTTCCATCCGGGCCAACACCGGCACCAGCGGCCGCTCCAGCCGCTCATAGACCGAGACGAGGCCCTTGGCGGCAAGCCGCGGCTTCAGCACCTGCCACAGCCGCAGCGTCACGTCGGCATGGCCGGCGGCGTAGGTGATCGCCCGGTCGATGTCGACCTGGTCGAACCCGACCGAGCTTCTGCCGGAACCGGCGAGATCCTTGAGCGGCGTCGTGGCATGGCCGAGCCATTTGTCGGCAAGCGAGGACAAAGTGTGGTGGCCGGTGCCGGCGTCGAGCACATAGGAAATCAACATCGTGTCGTCGAAGGGTGCGATATCGATGCCGTGGCGGCTCATGACGACGATGTCGTATTTGGCGTCCTGGGCGATCTTGAGCACCGATTTGTCTTCCAGCAGCGGCTTCAGCAGCGCCAGCGCCTCGCGGACCGGAATCTGGTTCTCCAGCGTGCCGCCGCCGAGCAGGTCGCCGGCGCCGCTCTTGTGGGCGAGCGGCACATAGGCGGCGCGGCCGGGGCCGATCGCCAGGGAGAAACCGATGAGGTCGGCCAGCATCGGATCGGAAGACGTGGTTTCGGTGTCGAAGGCGACGATCCCGGTCTCCTTGGCTTGGGCCAACCAGGCCTTGAGCGTCGCCGTGTCGCGGATGGCAACATAGGCGGCGGGATCGATTTTGGCCGCAGCGGCCGTTTCAAGGCGAAGTGCGGCAAGCAGCGAAGGGGCGTCGCCGGCCCTGGCGGTTTCGGTTTTGGCTTCATCCTGTGTTGCCGCAGGCGCCGCTATGCCGGAACCGACATCGGGGCCGTGCGCGGTGTCGGCGCGCTCGACGGTGACTGCGACAGCCTGCACATCGCCGGCTTCGGTGCTGGTCGCCTCGGCCACACGGCGGGTCAGCGAGGTGAATTCCATGGTTTTGAGAAAGCCGATCAGCTTCGGCCCATCCGGCGCATGCAGCACGAAATCGTCGAGCCCGTCGGTCACCGGCACGTCGTTCTTCAGCGTCACCAGCTGGCGCGATATGCGCGCCTTGTCGGCATTGGCGATGATGGATTCGCGCCTCTTGTCCTGCTTGATCTCGCTGGCCCGGGCGAGCAACCCGTCAAGGTCGCCGAACTGTTCCAGAAGCTGCGCCGCCGTTTTCGGCCCGATGCCGGGTACGCCCGGCACATTGTCGACGGAGTCGCCGGTCAGCGCCTGCAGATCGATCATCTTTTCCGGCGGCACGCCCCATTTCTCGATTACTTCGGGGATGCCGATCTGGCGGTCCTTCATCGGGTCGTACATGCCGACCGTGGGTCCGACCAGCTGCATCAGATCCTTGTCAGAGGAGATGATAGTGGTGTCGCCGCCGGCCTCGCACGCCAGCCTGGCATAGGTGGCGATGAGGTCGTCGGCCTCGTAGCCTTCGATCTCGATGCAAGGCAGGTTGAAGGCCACGGTTGCCTGGCGGATCAGACCGAATTGCGGGATCAGGTCTTCGGGCGGCGCGTTGCGGTTGGCCTTGTATTCCGGGTAGAGATCGTTGCGGAAGGTTTTCGACGAATAATCGAAAATGACCGCTAAATGCGTCGGCACGATGCCTACATCGGTGTTGCGGGCGTCCTGCATCAGCTTCCACAACATGTTGCAGAAGCCGGAGACCGCGCCGACCGGCAGCCCATCGGATTTGCGGGTCAGCGGCGGCAGCGCATGATAGGCGCGAAAGATGTAGCCGGAGCCGTCGATAAGGAAGAGATGGTCGCCTTTTTTCATGCCGGCAGGGATAGCGCGGCAGGACGGCGCGGTCCATGGCAAAGGCGGGCTTCCAACAGGTGTTGCGGCGACATGCTGACAGAGCTTGCCTGCCGATAGGCCCTGCTGCTGTTTGCCTCGGCGCTCACGGCTATGTTACAAAAGTGTAATTTTTGTGCCCTTGAAACGCCACGATCCGAGACACAAATAAGGGTCATCGGCAGTTTTCGCCGAGTCCGGAGCAAGGCCCGTCCCCCGCCTATCCCGGACAATTGCGGCAGCCTATCCCCCCTCTCCGGGCTGCCGCATCGTTTCGAGTAAAAGACCGCCGTGGTTCCCCTCCACCACGGCGGTTCTTTTTTGCCTTCTGACAAGTGTTTACGGTCCGTGGTCCAACGATCGCGGGCTTTTCGTTTTGATGCGCTGCCTTTACGGTCCCGGCACCGAAAAGAAAGGCCCGCAGTAATGTCCACTATTTCCTCCGTCCTAGACCGTCTCGATAAAAATCTCGACCATAGCCTGGAGCGCCTGTTCGGCCTGCTTCGCATCAAGTCGATCTCGACCGATTCCCACTATGCCGCCGACTGCCGCAAGGCCGCCGAATGGCTGGTGGCGGAGCTCAAGCTGATCGGCTTCGACGCTTCCGTGCGCGACACGCCGGGACACCCGATGGTGGTTGCGCACCATGAAGGCCCCGCCGGCTCGCCGCATGTGCTATTTTACGGCCATTACGACGTGCAGCCGGTCGACCCAATCGAGCTTTGGGAGAACGACCCGTTTGCGCCGGCGGTAAAGGAGATCGAGCCCGGTCACAAGGTAATCACCGGCCGCGGCTCGGCGGACGACAAGGGGCAGCTGATGACCTTCGTCGAGGCCTGCCGCGCCTGGAAACAGGTGCATGGCAATCTGCCGTGCCGCATCACCATCCTGTTCGAGGGCGAGGAGGAGTCCGGTTCGCCGTCGCTGAAGCCGTTCCTCGAGGCCAATGCCGATGAGCTGAAGGCCGATTTCGCGCTGGTCTGCGACACCGGCATGTGGGACCGCGAGACGCCGTCGATCTGCGTTTCGCTGCGCGGAATGGTCGGCGAGGAGGTCACCGTCAAGGCCGCCGATCGCGACCTGCATTCGGGCCTCTATGGCGGCGCCGCCGCCAACCCGATCCGCATCCTGGCGAAAATCCTCGCCGACATCCATGACGAGAACGGCCACATCACCATTCCCGGCTTCTATGACGGGGTCGAGGAGACGCCGTCGCAGATCCTGAAATCCTGGGAGACATTGGGCGAGACAGCCGAGACCTTCCTCGGACCGATCGGCCTCTCGATCCCGTCGGGCGAAAAAGGCCGCTCGGTGATGGAACTGACCTGGGCGCGGCCGACGGCCGAGTTCAACGGCATCATCGGCGGCTATACCGGCAAGGGGTTCAAGACGGTGATCGCCGCGGAAGCATCATCGAAAATCTCCTTCCGTCTTGTCCACAAGCAGGACCCCGAGAAGATCCGCGCCGCGTTCCGGGAATTCGTCGAGGCGCGCATTCCCAGGGACTGTTCGGTCGAATTCCACCCGCATGGCGGCGGGCCGGCAATTCAGCTTTCCTACGACTCGCCATTCCTGGCCAAGGCCAAGACTGCGCTGTCGGATGAATGGCCGAAGCCAGCGGTGACGACGGGCAGCGGAGGCTCGATACCGGTGGTCGGCGACTTCCAGACCTATCTCGGCATGGAATCGCTGCTGGTCGGGTTCGGCCTCGACGACGACCGCATCCACTCGCCCAACGAGAAATACGAGCTGACCTCCTTCCACAAGGGCCAGCGCTCGTGGGCGCGCATTCTCGATGCGCTGACGCGCTGAGGAGGCTGGGAAGTTTTCTTGTTGATTTTTCAGCGGATCGCGGCGAGGACGAGTTACGCCGCGATCCGGAGACAACTATGCCCGACATCCGCTTCCACAAGAACGATCTGCCCGACCTCGCCCACTACAATGTCGACGCGGTGGCCATCGATACCGAGACGCTGGGCTTGAACCCGCACCGCGACCGGCTGTGCGTGGTGCAGATCTCTCCGGGCGATGGCTCCGCCGACGTGATCCAGATCGCGCCCGGCCAGAAGAAAGCGCCGAACCTCGTCAGCCTGCTCCGCAACCGCGGCATATCGAAACTGTTCCACTACGGCCGTTTCGACCTCGCCGTGCTCTACAACGCCTTCGGCGTCATGCCGGAGCCGGTGTTCTGCACCAAGATCGCCTCGCGGCTGACCCGCACTTATACCGACCGGCACGGCTTGAAGGACATCTGCTTCGAACTGCTTGGCGTCGGCCTGTCGAAGGCGCAGCAATCGTCGGACTGGGCGGCCGAGACCCTGTCGCCCGAACAGCTCGAATATGCCGCTTCCGACGTTCTCTATCTGCACCGTCTGCGCGAGGTGCTGGCTGGACGCCTGGCGCGGGACGGGCGCACCAAGGAAGCCGACGCCTGCTTCCGCTTCCTGCCGACGCGTGCCAAGCTCGATTTGATGGGTTGGGACGAAGAGGATATTTTTGCCCACAGCTGATGGCCTTCGGATAACTCTTCCGGCAGCCTTGCAACCAGACACGCGTCGTGGCGTTCTGTCGACTCAATGAGGGGGATGACGTGGCAGACCGCAAACCGATAGCGACCGCCCCGACGGATGGATCCAAGGTCACTGTCCTGTGGAAGGACGGCGCCGGCGTCGTCAGCGAATCCGTCGGGCAATATCGCGACGGCGCCTGGTGGGTCTACACCGACAGCGATACCCAGAAAAAGGTCGACCCGACCAGCTGGCGGCCAGTCTCCAGCGACGATGACGACGACCAATGAGCGTCGCTGGCGGGTGCAACTGCTTTCGCATAGCCTGAAGTCGTTGATATCGAGGCCGATTCGGGGCCTTCCGCTCCGTAGCCTCTCTTCCTGGAGGAACGCGTCATGGGCATCGAAAGCCTTCTCATCTTCATCATCATCGGCGCCATTGCCGGCTGGCTCGCCGGCCTCATCGTCTCGGGCTTCGGCTTCGGCCTCATCGGCAACATCATCGTCGGCATTATCGGCGCCCTGATCGCCGGCTGGCTATTTCCAAGGCTCGGCTTCGCTATCGGCGGCGGCATTCTGGCTGCCATCATCAACGCCACGATCGGCGCCGTCATCCTGCTGGTGCTGGTCAAGGTTCTGAAGCGAGCTTGACGCTCTAAGTTTTCATTCAACGCAATTCCTCAGGAGAAAGCCTGTGCTTTCCTGGAATTGCTGCCAAAGGAGCGCGCCGTGAAACAGAACACTCTCTATCTCCTTGTCGGCGCGCTCGTTGTCGTGGTCATCGCGCTCGGTGCATATGTCTATCACGAACAGACCAAGCCCAAGGGCGTCGAACTGAAGATCGACGACAAGGGCATTTCGATCCAGCAGAATTGAAATATTCGGGGTAGCCAGGGCCTCTGCCTTTTGCGGCAGACAGGCCGCGAGGATGCGCCTTTCGGACCCAGTTGGCGGCAGCGGATTTTAGAAATTCTTAAGGAATTTCAGAAGGGTGCATAAACCCTGCTTTAACGCGCCCTTAAACCGCCGCATCTACCCTCCAACCCGAGCGCCATTGACACCGGGAAGACAGCGCAACGCATGGCGAACCGCAGAGACAGTCGCATCGAACCCAGCTTCGAGGGATCGCCAAAGGCGAAATCCGCGGCCGGTTTTTCGGTGAACGAGGAGGATCGGGTCGTGCCGGCCAATCGCAAATCATCTTCGGCGCGCAAAACCTCCAAGGCAAAATCATCGTCACGCGGCAAGCGCGGCAAACCCCGGCGCGGGCTGTTCGGCGTGATGGCGCGCATGTTCTACTGGTGCTTCGTGCTCTGCATCTGGGGCGGCATCGCGGTGGCCGGCATTGTCGTCTATTACGGCGCCAAGATGCCGGCGGCCACCACCTGGTCGATCCCCGACCGCGCGCCCAACATCAAGATCGTCTCGGTCGACGGGCAACTGCTTGCCAACCGCGGCATGAGCGGCGGCGAGGCGGTCGGCCTGCACGAAATGTCGCCCTACATTCCGGAAGCCGTCATCGCCATCGAGGACCGCCGCTTCTATTCGCATTTCGGCATCGACCCGATCGGCCTGTCGCGCGCCATGGTGACCAATGTTCTGGGCCGGCGTTTCTCGCAGGGCGGCTCGACGCTGACCCAGCAACTGGCCAAGAACCTGTTCCTGAAGCCCGACCGCACGCTGGAGCGCAAGGTGCAGGAAGTGCTGCTGGCGCTGTGGCTGGAGCACAAGCATACCAAGGACCAGATCCTCGAAATGTACCTCAACCGGGTCTATTTCGGCTCCGGCGCCTATGGCGTCGAGGCGGCCTCGCGCCGCTATTTCGGCAAGAGCGCGCGCGATGTCACTCTGTCGGAGGCGGCCCTTCTCGCCGGCCTCTTGAAGGCGCCGTCGCGACTGTCGCCGGCGCGGGATCCGAAGGCGGCGGAGGAGCGTTCGCAGCTGGTGCTCGCCGCCATGCGCGACGAAGGCAAGATCAGCGCCAAGGAACTGGCCTCGGCGATGAGCGCGCCGGCAACGCGCGCGCCATCCTACTGGACCGGTTCGGAAAACTACGTCGCCGACACCATCATGGAAGAGCTGCCCGATTTGATCGGCGACGTGCGCAGCGACATCGTCGTCGACACCACCGTCGACCTCAACCTGCAGAAGCTCGCCGAAGAGTCGATCCGCCGGCTGATCGACGAGAGCGGCAAGAAGCTCAATGTCAGCCAAGGCGCGCTGGTCTCGATCGACAATTCCGGCGCCGTGCGCGCCATGGTCGGCGGCTACGACTATTCGACGAGCCAGTTCGACCGCGCCTCCGAAGCACGCCGTCAACCGGGCTCGGCGTTCAAGCCGTTCGTCTATATGGCCGCGCTGGAAGCTGGTCGCACGCCCGACAGCGTGCGCAACGACGCACCGATCAAGATCGGCAAGTGGACACCGGACAATTACGGCGGCAAGTATTTCGGCAAGGTGACGTTGGCGACCGCTTTGGCGAAGTCGCTGAATTCCGTCGCGGCACAGCTAACCATGGAGGTCGGCCCCGACGCGGTGGTCGAGGCGGCGCACCGCATGGGCATCCAGTCCGATCTGATCGCCAACACCTCGATCGCGCTCGGCACTTCGGAGGTGACGCCGCTGGAGCTGACATCGGCCTATGTGCCGTTCGCCAATGGCGGCTACAAGCCCGACATCCATTTCATCCGCCGCATCACCACGACCGAAGGCAAGGTGCTCTATGACGACAATGGCGGCAGCGCGCCGCGCGTCGTCAAGCAGAACATTGTCGGCATGATGAACTCGATGATGACCGGCACGGTCGAGATCGGCACGGCGAAGAAGGCGGCCTTCGCCTGGCCGTCTGCCGGCAAGACCGGAACCAGCCAGAATTCGCGCGACGCCTGGTTCGTCGGTTACACCGCAAACCTCACCACCGGCGTGTGGTTCGGCAATGATGACGGCACGCCGATGAAGAAGGTCACCGGTGGCGCGCTGCCGGCACAGGCCTGGCACGAATTCATGGTTGCCGCGCATGAAGGCGTGCCGGTCAAGCCGCTGCCCGGCACCTGGAAATCGACGCCGCCCGATACCATCGTGCCCGACGATATTCCGTCTGCGGATAACAACCAGGCGGCGCCGTTGCCTGCCGTGGCCGTCAGCCGTTCTGAGCCTGCTGCCGCGCCGGCACCTGCTGCTGTACCCGCACAAGCACCGGTCCGCCGTCCGGCCGAAACGGTCGATGCCGACGGTTTCGACATGCCGGGCGACGGCGGCACCACGGCCTCGATCAAGCATCCGGTACCGCCGGGCAGCGTCGGCGGCCCGACCAAGAAGCGGAAAACCTCAATCCTGGATATTCTCGGCGGCGGCTGAGCGGCTCGTCATTCTAGCTTCGAACCAAATGCGAGCTGGCAATCCGTTCCTCATATGAGAGCTGCGGTGACAATTCGGCCTCTCGCCACCTTCGCGGCATTCGGCTACATCTCCGGCCGGAGTGACAGACATGGCTGAGACCGACACCAGAAAAACCATCGTGCTGACCGGAGCCAGCCGCGGCATCGGCCATGCCACGGTCAAGCGCTTTTCGCGTGAGGGCTGGCGGGTCATCACCTGTTCGCGCCAGGCTTTTGCCGAGGATTGCCCGTGGCCGGCCGGCCCAGAGGACCACATCAAGGTCGATCTCGCCGACCAGGAAGATGTCGGCATCGCCGTCTCGGAGATACGTCACCGGCTGGAAGCGCATGGCGGGCAATTGCACGCGCTGGTCAACAATGCCGGCATTTCGCCGAAGCTCAAGGACGGCAACAGCCGCATGGATTCGATCGACACGCCGATGCATGTCTGGCGCGATGTGTTCCAGGTGAATTTCTTCGCGCCGATCATGCTCGCGCGTGGTCTCTTCAAGGAGCTTGCGGCAGCAAAAGGTTCGATCGTCAACGTCACCTCGATCGCCGGCACGCGCGTGCATCCTTTCGCCGGCACCGCCTATGCGACCTCGAAGGCGGCGCTCGGTTCGCTGACGCGCGAGATGGCGCATGATTTCGGCCCGCACGGTATCCGCGTCAATGCGATTGCGCCGGGCGAGATCGACACCGCGATCCTGTCGCCGGGCACCGACAAGATCGTCGAGACGATCCCACTCAGGCGCCTTGGCGCCACCTCGGAAGTCGCCGACATCATCTTCTTCCTGTGCTCGCAGCAGGCGTCCTATGTGACGGGCTCGGAAATCCACATCAATGGCGGCCAGCACGTCTGAGCACTGACAGACTGCTCATCCGGCGATGGTGAGAACAGCCTTGCCGCTGAAGCTGCGCTGGCGCAGGGCGTCCAGGGCCTGGGTGATGTCTGTCCACGGCACGGTCATGGACACACGGGTTTCCAGCCGGCCAGCCGCGACCAGAGCGAGCAGCGAGGCGATGTCCGCGCCAATTGCTGGACCGGATGTGTAGTAGGCGAAAGTCTGAAGCCTCGCTCCCTCATGGCCCGGAACGAACTGTCTGAAGCCAACCGGCGTGAGTTCGCCGCTGCTCGAACCGAACATGACGATGGTGCCGCCGGGGGCGATGCGTTCGATGGCATGGGCGAGGCTTTGGCCGCCGACCGACTCGGTGATCAGAGAGAATGGCCCTTCGGCCAGTTCGATCGACTCGGCGACTTCGTGAGCACCAAGACCGCGGAGATCCTCGGCGTGCCGGGCGGCGGCGATTGCAGTCACCGCGGCGCCTTGCTCGCGGGCGATCTGGATCTGGAAACGGCCGACCGCGCCGCTGGCGCCGGTGATCAACACCTGCTGTCCCGCGAGGTCGCCGCCATGGCGCAAGACCCTGAGAGCCGTCGTGCCCGCGACCGGAAGCGTGGCGGCGGACCCGAAGCTGACATCGTCCGGGATGACGGCGAGACGGTCGGTCGGAACGGCCGCCCGTTCGGCCCAGCCGGCCTCGTCGACCAAAGCCACAACCCGGGCGCCGACGGCAGGCCCGGAGCCATCGGCTGCCGCCCGTTCGACAATCCCTGCGATGTCCTGGCCGGGTATCCAGCCTTTTGGGCGTATGGTGAGCAGGCGCAGTTCGCCGCGGTTCAACGAGGTTGCGTGGACGCAGACAAGCGCTTCGTTGGCGAGGGGTTGAGGTTCGTTGGCCTCGGCAAACGTCAGTCCGGTGGGGCTGTCGGGAGAGATGACGAGGGCGCGCATGGGAAGGCTTCCTGCCGGTTTGTGAAATGCCAGCCACGAACCGGAGCCTATCGACTTCCCGGATCAAAGAATTTAGCTATCATGGCGAATAGTCGCTAAAAGCCGTCAATCATGAGACAGCCTCTCCGCTACCCCTGGGTCAATTTCGACGTCGATGATGTGATCGCTCCTGCAATTGCGGTTCGCGTCGATGTCACCGAAACCAAAGCGGAAGTGGCGACCCATTGGCATCGGAAGGGCCAGCTCGTCTTCGCGCTCGGCGGTGGCGTCACCTGCCGCGTGCCCAGCGGTCTGTGGATGGTGCCGCCGCATTGCGGGGTGTGGATTCCCGGTGGCATGGAACACAGCAATATCGCGACGGCCAATGCGCGGATTTTCTTCGTCTATATCGAGCCGGGAGCCGCCGATCTGCCGGACCGGTGCTGCACGCTGTCGATCTCGCCGCTGCTGCGCGAACTGATCGTTGAGCTGGCCGATCGCGTGGAGGAGGATGAGGCGAGGGACGTGCTGCTGACCACGATCCTGCTCTCCGAACTGCCGCGCATGCCGGTCCAGCAGCTGCATCTGCCGATCTCCGCCGAGCCGCACTTGCGGCGGATCGCCGAAGCGTTGGCGCAAGACCCTGCCGACCGCAGCACGCTTGCCGAGTGGGCCACCCGCGTCGCGCTGTCAGAAAGCAGTCTCGCTCGCCTTGTGGTGAAGGAGACCGGACTGAGCTTCGGCCGCTGGCGCCAGCAATTGCACCTGATCGTCGCCATACGGGAGCTGGCCTCCGGTGCGAGTGTCCAGCGGGTTTCGGGTGATCTCGGCTACGGCTCCGTCACCGCCTTCATCACCATGTTCAAGAAAGCGCTCGGCAAGCCGCCGGCAAAGTATCTCGCCAGTGTCGCGCATAATGGCGGCTCCGCCTTCGTTGGATGATCGATGCGCCTGTGGCAAGCCTCAGGCCGGGGAGGGCTCAATGGCTTCGGGGCGCGGCATCGGCTTTTGCTCCAGCACTTCTTGCACGATGCCGCGGGCGATCTCGCGTTCGCCCATGATGACGGTGTCGGCGCCGAGCCCCTTGAGATGCTCTACCTCGGCATCGGAATGGGCGCGTGCGATGACGTTGATGCCGGGGTTGGCGGCGCGTGCCCTGAGCACGACCTGCCCCGCCTCGAAGGCGTTGGGGATGGCAAGGATCAAGCGTTTGGCCCCCTGCGGATTGGCGGCGGCAAACACGCCCGCACTGGCCGCATTGCCGGAGACGATTTCGACGCCGTCGTCTCTGAGCCTCGCCAGCGTCTTGTCGGCGTCCTCGATGACCAGGAACGGTAGCGATGCCTGTTTCAGCGCCGCGCCGACCAGGCTGCCGACGCGGCCGTAGCCGATCAGGATGGTGTGGCCCGAAAGCGTTGTGCGTGGCGGTGGGCCATTCTCTTTTGCCGCGGCGGCCACCGAGGCCACTTGTCCGGGCTGCGTCGCCGGGCCGACCGGCTTGGCCTCTTCCGGTGGTGCTGCCTTGGCGGCGCGCGCGTCCAGCCATGGCTTCATCCAGTCGAGGGCGAGGAACATCAGCGGATTGACCAGGATCGACAGGATGGCGCCTGCCAGGATCAGTTCGCGTCCCTGTTCGGGCAACAGCTTCAGCCCGACGCCGAGCTCGGCCAGGATGAAGGAGAATTCGCCGATCTGCGCGAGGCTGGCCGAGATCATCAAGGCGGTTCCCAGCGGATAGCGGAAGGCGATGACGATAACGAAGGCGGCCAGCGACTTGCCGATGACGATGATGGCCAGCGTCGCCAGGATCGGCCAGCCATTGCTCATCAGGCTGAACGGATCGAACAGCATGCCGACCGAGACGAAGAACAGCACCGAGAAGGCGTCGCGCAGCGGCAGTGATTCCTCCGCCGCGCGGTGGCTGAGCTCGGATTCGCTCATGATCATGCCGGCGAAGAAGGCACCGAGCGCCAGCGAGACGCCGAACAGTTTGGCGGCGCCGAATGCAACGCCGAGCGCGATCGCCAGCACCGCCAGCCGGAACAGTTCGCGCGAGCCGGTATGGGCGACGTAATGCAGGATCCACGGAATGACCCGGCGGCCGACCACCAGCATGACGATGACGAAGGCGGCGACCTTGGCGAGCGTGAGGCCGACGACGCCCCAGATGCCGTAGCTGGCCGGCAGCGACAAAAGGCTCGCATGGTCATCGACCTGCGGCTGGCCGCCGAGCACGCCGGCCAACGCCGGCAAAAGCACCAGCGCCAGCACCATGGCGAGGTCCTCGACGATCAGCCAGCCGACGGCGATGCGGCCGCGCTCGGTCTCGATCAGCCGTCGCTCCTGCAACGCGCGCAACAGCACCACTGTGGACGCGACGGAAAGCGCCAGACCGAAGACCAGGCCGGCGCCCATCGACCAGCCGAGCATCCAGGCAAGGCCGGCGCCCAGCGCGGTGGCAAAGCCGATCTGGACAATGGCGCCGGGTACGGCGATGGCGCGGACGGAGAGAAGATCCTTCAGCGAGAAATGCAGGCCGACGCCGAACATGAGCAGGATGACGCCGATTTCGGCCAGCTCATTGGCAAGGCCGGCATCGGCGACGAAGCCGGGCGTGTTCGGTCCGACCAGCACGCCGGCGACGAGGTAGCCGACCAGCGGTGGGATGCGAAAACGGTTGGCGAGCGCCCCGAAGATGAATGCCAGCCCCAGACCGGCGACGATGGTGGCGATAAGGGGCGTGTCATGCGGCATTGTCTATGGAGCGCCTTTCGGGAAATGTCGGGTGTGCGCCGCCCGAAGCCGCCGCCTTTTTCAATATGGTGGAGGGGGTGCGGGCGACTCAACCCGCAAGACGTAAATTGGTGGCCAGAGGCACCGAAAACGAAAGGCACGCGCAGCAAAACCGCTGCGCGCGCCAATAGCGAATGATCGATGAGCGTCACGCCGCCTGCAGCATGGCCTCGATGTCGATCAGCGGGCGGTTGGTCAGTGTCTTTGGGATCTCCGCCTGCACCTTGTCGGTGACTTCCTTGTGCAATTTCTTGCGCATGGTGCCGAGCACCAGCGGCGGCGCGACCAGCACGATGTCGTCGAAGATGCCGTGATGGGCGAGCTTGTAGAGCCGGTCCGCGATCTCTTCGGCAAAGCGTTCCTTGCCCTGCCGGTGCCAGTCGGTTTCCTCAACCGCGCTGCGATGCACGGAGGGGCCGTCATTGTAGCGGCCGGGACTGTCGCTGCCTTGTTCGCGCGTTGCCGGATTGTCCTGGTTCATCTCCTGGAAGAGCTGCAGGTGCGGATAGAGATTGTCGCCCTCGTTCTTCAGGAACAGCGCTTTCTCGCCATCGGCCACCATGACCAGAAGGCCATGTTTCAGGTTGATCTTGCTCATTTGCGGGCTCCTGTTTGAAGGTTCAAATCCAGCCGACGATTGTCTGTTACGGCAGGGGCAGAACGCGTGGCGAAGCGGGAACGTTCCACTTCGTTCGCCGAGATCGCACGCAGCCATATCGAGCCCGATCTATCGTCTATCCGAGCAATGTCCGAGGTGATGGCTTTAATCTACTAAATTGGTAGAATTTAGAAAAAACAATTTTGCAGCTTGGCCGACTGCCGGATAAAAGAGCCGCAGAACAAGGCCTGCGGCAGCAGCTTGAATCCGCCTGATATGCGGATGTGGAATATTTTTCTCTTGGCCCTTTGGCTTGCGGAAAACCGATTGCCTCCCGTCAGGGGATGCGCGAGTGGGTTCCTTCAGCTTTTTCGCGTCCGCGCCTAAAACTGCCGAATTGTTCCGGAATCTGTTCGTCATGCCGCACACCAATCCCAAGCTCACCGCGTTCCCGGTCTTCATGCGGGTCGACGGCGAAGCCGTGACCATCGTCGGCGGCGGAGTCGAAGCATTGGCCAAGGCGCGGCTGCTCGATCAGTCAAGTGCTGTGCTTCGCATCATCGCCGATGTTGCCGATGCCGAATTGCTGAGCTTCATCGCCGCGACCGGCGCCATCCGTATCGACGCCCCCTACGACGCCGCGCATCTCGAAGGCTCGGTCTTGGTGTTTGCCGCCAGCGGCGACGAGAGGCTCGACTGCCGCGTCGCCGACGATGCGCGCCGCCTTGGCATTCCGGTCAATGCCGTCGACCGGCCGGAGCTGTGCGATTTCTTCACCCCGGCGCTGGTCAACCGCGCCCCGGTCGCCATCGCCATCGGCACGGAAGGCGCGGGTCCGGTGCTGGCGCAGATGCTGCGCAGCCGCATCGACCGCATGCTGTCGCCGTCGCTCGGGCCGCTGGCAGCGCTTGCCGCCTCGTTCCGGGGTGCCGCCGAAAAGCTGCTGCCGAAAGGCAACGCACGCCGCCAGTTCTGGAGCAGTTTTTTCCAGGGTGCACCGGCGCGCGCCGTCGAAGCCGGCGAGCTTTCGCAGGCGCATGACGCCGCCGCCGATCTGTTGCTGTCGAAGGCTCCGGCTTCGGGCCATATCGCCCTGGTCGGCGCCGGGCCAGGTGCTGAGGATCTTCTGACGCTGCGCGCGCATCGGCTTTTGATGGAAGCCGACGTCATCGTCTATGACGCGTTGGTGCCGGAGGCGATCGTCGCCATGGGCCGCCGCGACGCCGAGCGGCTGCCGGTCGGAAAACGCAAGGGATGCCACACCAAGAGCCAGGCCGAGATCAATGCGCTGCTGGTCGAGCTTGGCAGGCAGGGCAAGCGCGTCGTGCGGCTGAAGTCGGGCGACCCGCTGGTGTTCGGCCGCGCCGGCGAGGAGATGGCCGCACTGCGCGATGCCCGCATCGCCTATGATGTCGTCCCCGGCGTCACCGCCGCCTTTGCCGCCGCCGCCGATTTCGAGCTGCCGCTGACGCTGCGCGGCGTCTCCTCGTCGATGGTGTTCACCACCGGCCATGATCTGAAGGGCAATTCGCTGCCGGATTGGGCCAAGCTCGCCATTTCCGGCGCCACCGTCGCCGTCTATATGGGCCGCTCGGTCGCCGCCGAAGTCGCCGGACGGCTGATCGAGGCCGGCCTGTCGCCGGACACGGCGGTTGCCGTGGTCGAGAATGCCAGCTTGCAGAACCGCCGCCGTTTCCACGGCACGCTGGCCGATTTGCCGTCGCTGGAAGAGCGCGCCGATCTGGCCGGTCCGGTGATGACCATCATCGGCGACGCGGTTGCCGGCGCCAACTTTGAACGTTCCGAGCCGCTCGCGGCACATAGTCATGAGAGCGCCGCCAATGCGGCCGACGCAGAGGTCCAGCCATGAAGATACTGACCGCAAACCGCCTCTCCGACGGCATCGCCGTCTGGTACACCGATGGTGGCTGGGCCGAGACGGTCGACCATGCCGACCTTGCCCATGACCAAGCGGCAGAGGACAGGCTGGAAGCAATCGGCGCCAAGGCCAACGCCAACAATCAGGTTGTCGACGTCAATCTGATCGACGCTGAAGTCGTCAATGGCATCGTCGTGCCGGTGCGGCTGCGCGAAAAGATCCGCGCTGCCGGCCCGACCATCCGGGAAGATCTGGGCAAGCAGGCTGCGCGGGCAGCTTAACAAAATACGGGCGGACGCGCCCTGAAAGACGAAACATGTACCGCTACGATGAGTTCGACCACGATTTTGTCCAGGCCCGCGTCGCCGAGTTCAGCGACCAGGTCGAACGCCGGCTGTCCGGCGAGATCACCGAGGATCAGTTTCGGCCGCTGCGGCTGATGAACGGCGTCTACCTGCAGCTGCACGCCTACATGCTGCGCATCGCGGTGCCCTATGGCACGCTGAACAGCGCGCAACTGCGCATGCTCGGCCACATCGCGCGCAAATACGACAAGGGCTACGGCCACTTCACCACGCGCCAGAACATCCAGTTCAACTGGCCGGCGCTGTCCGACATTCCGGCGATCCTGGCCGATCTCGCCAGCGTCGAGATGCATGCGATCCAGACCAGCGGCAATTGCATCCGCAACGTCACCGCCGATCACTTTGCCGGCGCCGCCGCCGACGAGGTCGCTGATCCGCGCCCCTATGCCGAGATCCTGCGGCAATGGTCGTCTGTGCATCCGGAATTCTCGTTCCTGCCGCGCAAGTTCAAGATCGCGGTGACCGGGGCCGAGCGCGACCGCGCCGCCATCCAGACGCATGATATCGGTCTGCATCTGAAGAAGAACGCCGCCGGCGAGCTCGGCTTTGCCGTCTATGTCGGTGGCGGCCAGGGCCGCACGCCGATGGTGGCGCGCAAGATCCGCGACTTCCTGCCGGAAGCCGACCTGCTGTCCTACTGCACCGCGATCCTGCGCGTGTACAACCTCTATGGCCGCCGCGACAACAAGTACAAGGCGCGCATCAAGATCCTCGTCCACGAGACCGGCGTCGAGGAAATCACCCGCCAGGTCGAGGCCGAATGGCAGGAGCTGAAGGACGCCGAGCTGAAGCTGCCGGAAGCCGACATCCGTGCCATCGACGCCTATTTCGCGCCGCCGGCACTGACCGCCCGGCCGGAAGGCGACGCGGCGATCAAGCTGGCGCGGCTCGATTCCAAAAGCTTCTCGGATTGGCTCGACCAGAATGTCGTGACCCATCGCCATCCCGACTATGCCGCGGTGACGATTTCGCTGAAAGGTATCGGCGAGGTGCCGGGCGATGCCACCGACAGCCAGATGGAAGCGGTCGCCGACATCGCCGAGAAATACGCGTTCGACGAACTGCGCGTCAGCCATGAGCAGAACCTGATCCTGCCGCATGTGGCGCGCGCCGATTTGAAAGCGGTCTACGACGCTTTGGTCGACATTGGCCTCGCGACGGCCAATTCCAACCTGATCAGCGACATCATCGCGTGCCCTGGCCTCGATTATTGCGCGCTGGCGACAGCGCGCTCGATCCCGATCGCGCAGGAGATTTCGCTTCGCTTCGCCTCGCTGGAGCGGCAGCGCGAGATCGGCGAATTGAAGCTGAAGATTTCCGGCTGCATCAATGCCTGCGGACATCACCATGTCGGCCATATCGGTATCCTCGGCGTCGAGAAGAAAGGCTCCGAACTCTACCAGGTGACGCTTGGCGGATCGGCCGACGAGAACACCTCGGTTGGCGAAATCATCGGCCGCGGCTTCTCTTCGGAAGAGATCACGGACGCCATCGAGCAGATCGTCGACACCTATCTCGGCCTTCGGCTCGGTCCCAGTGAACGTTTTATCGACGCCTACCGCCGTGTCGGTCCCGCGCCGTTCAAGGAGGCGCTCTATGCTGGCGAAACCAAGGCCGCTTGACCGCATCGTCGACGTCGACGACAGCATCGCCGCCAAAGCGGCGGGCTTCGACGCGCTGTATGGACATCTGAGCCCGCTCGACATCATCGAACGCGCGGCGAGCGAATTGTTTCATGACGAGATCGCCGCCGTGTCGTCCTTCGGCGCGGATTCCGCCGTCCTGCTGCATATGATCGCCAAGGTCGACCGCACGCTGCCGGTCATCTTCCTGGACACCGGCAAGCATTTCGAAGAGACGCTGGGCTATCGCGATGCGCTGGTCGCCGATTTCGGGCTGACCAACATCAGGGTGATCAAGCCCGAAGACGCGGCGCTCGAGCGGGTCGATCCGACCGGCAATCTGCACCAGAGCAATACCGATGCCTGCTGCGACGTGCGCAAGGTCGAGCCGCTGGCGCGCGGCGTCGCCCCCTTCCGCGCCTGGCTGACCGGCCGGAAGCGCTTCCAGGCGGCGACGCGAGCCGCGCTGCCGGTGTTCGAGGCGGTCGGCCCGCGCGTACGCGTCAATCCGCTGGCGCACTGGACGACATCCGACCAGGCTGACTACATGCGCGCGCATGCGCTGCGCGAAAATCCGCTGGTTGCGTACGGCTATCTGTCGATCGGCTGCTTCCCATGCACGCAGCCGGTGCAGCCGGGCGAGGATGCGCGAAGCGGACGCTGGGCCGGTCATGCCAAGACCGAGTGCGGCATCCATCTGTCGGGACTGGAAGTGTCGCTGACCGACGCATCCCTTTAAGCTATGGTGATATTCAGGTGAGGCTGGCCTGCAACGGCGGCTTCCGCTCGGAGGCCGCCGGTTTCGTGTGGACCGGCTTTCGCGGACTTTCGATTTTTAGGGCTTTAGGAATTTTCTATGACTGAACAGACCACAGCGGAGACCCGCCTCTGGACCCGGACGGGTTTTCGCGAAGACGAGTGGACACATGCCGAAAGTGCGGATGCACTGGCGGGCAATGGCCGCTTCATCCTGCCGTTGCAGGCATTTCTCGGCCTCGATGCCGAGGTGCGGCGCTCGGCCAAGGAGCGGCTGGGCGTCGCATTGCTGCCGGGCGACCAGCTGGAAAAGATCGTGGATCTGCTCGACCAGCTGTCGCTGGTGGCGCTGGCCTTTCCGGCCTTCAGCGACGGCCGCTCGTTTTCCAAGGGCGAATTGCTGCGCAGCCGCTACGATTTCGAGGGCGCGGTCCGCGCCACGGGCCAGGTGCTCGTCGACCAGCTGCCGCATATGCTGCGCCTCGGCTTCGACGAGTTCGAGATCTCCAACCCGGTTCTGCTGAAGCGCCTCGAAGAAGGCCGCACAGGCGGGCTGGGCCTTTACTATCAGCCGACCGAAGCGTCGGAGCCGAAGGGGCCGAAATACTCCTGGCGGCGCGTTCGCAACAGCTGACGCGACGGTAATTCCGCCTGTCTTTACAAAGACTGTGATCGGGCCTTCTCCTGGCTGTCCGGACGGAAATATCCGCGGGGCGCGAGGGAGGAATCGGCGCTCATCGGCGGCAACACCAATGCACCGTCCATCATGATCGCCGAAAAGGCGCCTGACATGATCAGGGCTGCAAGGTCTGGATGCGCGAGGAGCGCAAGGCTGCCTGAGCCGGTTTTTGGGAGATGCCGCCGCGCCTTCGGTGCGGCGGTTTTTTTCTTTGTCTTACGGAATTCCCAAGCGAAAGCCCGGAAAACCGCCTCACACTTTGCTGGAATTGCTTTTAGGCCAAGGCCCGCGCTTCGCGAAACGAGATCAGCTTGCGGCGGTTCTCGTCCCACAACGCCAGCTTGACGCAGCGCAGGCTGTCGAGGAGCGTGACGCGGCCGATGCCGCGCAGTTCGGGATAGTCGCGCAGCACTTCCTGCAGCCGGTAGCCCGGCACCTTGGCCGAGAGATGGTGCACGTGATGGACGCCGATATTGCCGGTGAACCAGTTCAGCACCGGCGGCAAATCATAATAGGACGAGCCGTGCAGGGCGGCACGCTGGAATTCCCACTCTTCGTCCTTCGCCCATTCCGTCTCCTCGAACTGGTGCTGGACGTAGAACAGCCAGATTCCGGCCGATCCGGCCAGGATCACGATCGGCAAATGGACGATCAGGAAAGCGCCGGGGCCGACCAGCCAGATAAGCAGCGCTGCCGCGACCGCGATGCCGAGATTGGTGGTCATCGACGACACCCAGGGCGTCAGGCCGCCGCGCATCATGCCGACGGGCAGCCTCTGCTCGAAGATGAACAGCCAGATCGGCCCAAGGCCGAACATCACCAGGGGATGGCGGTAGAGACGATAGGCAAGGCGTCCCCGCCAAGACAGCTGCCGGTATTCAGCAACCGTCAACGTCCTGATATCGCCCATGCCGCGCTCGTCAAGATTGCCGGCGCTGGCGTGATGGGTGGCGTGCGCGCGCCGCCAGCAATCGTAAGGGGTCAGCGTCAGCACGCCGAGCGCGCGGCCGATCCAGTCGTCGGCAGTGCGGTTGGCGAAGAAGGAGCCGTGGCCGCAATCGTGCTGGATCATGAAGATCCGCACCAGAAAACCGGCGGCGGGAAGGATCAGGATCAAGCCCCACCAGTGGCCATAGGAATAGGCTGCCGAAGACAGCGCCCACAGCGTAACGAAAGGAATAAGGGTGATGGCGAGTTCAAGAGTGCTGCGTCGCCGGTCGGGCTTCTTGTAGCGCGCCAGGATCTTCAACCAGGCGCGCTTGCTGTTGGCGGCCGTCTCGGGGGAAATCATGTTCATCAGGAAGCATAGGCGGGGCGTCCCGCTGCCGCAAGGAAAAGCTCACGCAAAATTACTGCGCGTAATTGTCGCGCGATAGCATCGCTATTGACGGCGTTGGCCGCCGGCCATGCTGGCTTCTATGCCGTCCAGCCGGTCGAGCAGATCCCGGAAACGGGCGGGAATGTCGGCCTCGGTGCGGAAGGCCGGCAAGGTGCGCAAGAAGCGCGTCGTCGCCTCGGTGCCGAACTGGCGCCTGATGTCGGCGGCGAGCTCTTCGCTTCTGTTGCCAGTATTGCGGTCCATTGTCTCAAATCCTGTGTCGGTTTCAAAACTCCTCCAAGCTTTGAATGGTTCCCCATAGCGGGGTATTGGCAAGCAAAGGCTGCCGTTACGGTAAAGTTTGAATTAATTTTGAACGTCCTTGCGCCCCGCACCAAGTCCGACGGGCTGCCCGCAACATTGCCTGCTGGGGCGTCCTCCTGGGCTTGCCCCTTGATTTTTGGCCGCCAAACCTCGATATCGGGCGCAAATCCAAACCATTCGAATGACGGGAAATGGCGATGAGCGACCAGACAAAAGACGAACGCGCGCCCGAGGATATCGAAACGGCCGAGGCCGAGCGCACGCAAGGCGGCATCGACGGCGACTATGAAGCGCTGGTGCGGTTGCTGAAGGAAAACGAGGAGCTGAAGGACCGCGCGCTGCGCGTCGCAGCCGAGATGGAGAATCTGCGCCGCCGCACCGCCCGCGACGTGCATGATGCGCGCGCCTATGCGGTGGCCAATTTCGCCCGCGACATGCTGTCGGTGTCGGACAATCTGCGCCGCGCGCTCGATGCTATCCCCGCCGAGGCGAAAGCGGCCGGAGATGCCGGCTTCAAGGCGCTGATCGACGGCGTCGAGATCACCGAGCGCGCCATGCTGTCGACGCTGGAACGGCATGGGGTGAAGAAGCTCGAACCGGAAGGTGAGAAGTTCGACCCGAATTTCCACCAGGCGATGTTCGAAGTGCCCAATCCCGATGTGCCGGCCAACACCGTCGTCCAGGTCGTGCAGCCGGGCTATTCGATCGGCGAGCGCGTGCTGCGGCCGGCCATGGTCGGGGTCGCCAAGGGCGGCCCCAAGATCGCGGCCACCGAAGCGCCGGTCGAGCCGGGGCCGGTGAACGAGCAGGCCGAGAAGGATGCGTGAGTAGGGTAGGCAGTAGGGAATAGGGAATAGGGAATAGGGAATAGGGAATAGGGAATAGGGAATAGGCAGGCGTATCAATCGCGCGGCTTCGTGTTATTCATACTTTCCCTAATTCCCAATCCCTACTACCTCATGTCCCTGACACCCATCGACCTCCTCGACTATGCCGGCGTCGCCGTCTTTGCCGCGACCGGGGCGTTGGCGGCTTCGCGCAAGCAGCTCGACATTATCGGCTTCCTGTTTCTGGCCAGCGTCACCGGCATTGGCGGCGGCACGCTTCGCGACGTCATCCTCAACCTGCCCGTCTTTTGGGTCGCCAACTCCGGCTATGTGCTGGTTTGCGCGGCGGTTGCGGTGCTGGTCTTCTTCATCGCCCACCGCGTCGAATCCCGCTGGAAATGGCTGCTCTGGCTCGACGCCATCGGATTGGCGGCCTTTTCCGTAATGGGCGCGGCCAAGGGGCTGGCCATCACCGGCTCGCCGGTCGTCTCCGTTGTTATGGGCGTGTTGACCGCCACATTTGGCGGCATCCTGCGCGATCTGCTGGCCGGCGAGCCATCGGTGCTGCTCAGGCCCGAAATCTACGTCACCGCCGCACTCGCGGGCGCCGGCCTCTACACACTTGGCGATCTTGCCGGCCTGCCGCCGCTCGCCTCGGATATTGCCGGCTTCGTCGCGGCTTTCCTGGTGCGCGGCGGCGCGCTGAAATTCGGCTGGACCTTTCCGTCCTACAAGAGCCGCCCGGGACGGCGACCGGAGGATATTCCGTAGGGAGAGGGAATAGGGAATAGGGAATAGGGAATAGGGAATAGGGAATAGTCAGCAATTCGCGGCAGCCTTCACTACTGCCTACTGCCTACTGCCTACTGCCTACTGCCTCACGCCGCAAAGCGCTGCGCTTCCCCGCCATAATAGTTGACGTAGCGGGCGCCGATTTCCTTGACCGGCATCACCACGAACACATCGACGGTGGAGAACTCACGGTCGATGACGCAGCCGTCGCCGATGCGGGCGCCGACGCGCAGATAGCCCTTGACCAACGGCGGCATGGCCGCAATCGCCGCCTTGGCGTTGACCGCCTCGATCGGCATCAGGTCCATCGAGCAATAGCGCCCGGAGACCGCCCGCACATCCCAGGCGGAGTTGGTCCGGCAGTGATGGGCAAGGTAGGTGAGCGCCTCGGCATGCGCAGCCGGCACCGTGCCAGGGAACGAGGCACAACCGGTCATCACGCCGATCTCATAGTGGTTGATGTAGGCCCAGATGCCTTGCCACAGCGCCTCGATGGTGCGCTTCGAGCGGTATTCCGGCAGCACGCAGGAGCGGCCGAGCTCAAGGAAGCGCTGGCCAGGATGGCGGGCGATCAGCTTGGTCAGTTCGAACTCGCCTTCGGAATAGAAGCCGCCGGCGGTCGCGGCAATCTCTTGCCGCAGCAGGCGGTAAGTGCCGACGATGCGGCGATGCTCGGGGCCGGAGATCGAAGTGTCCAGCACGAGGAGATGGTCGCACAGCGGGTCGAAGCGGTCGGCGTCGCGGCGGTCCTGCGCCTGGAACAGGTCCTTCCTGGCGCCAAGCTCGTCATAAAACACCCGGTAGCGCACTTCCTGGGCGGCGGCGATTTCGGCCTCATTGCGGGCAAGCCGCACTTCGAGATTGCCGATACGGCCCAGCGGTGCGCCTGTTGCGACGGCATCGGCGTTCCGCGCGGCGAGCAAAGCGCCGCCTGCGCTGGGCCGAGTGTCACATTCCGGCATAACTGTATGCACGAGTGATTCTCCTTCGAGCCATCCCTCTTGGCACGGGGATACGGTGTAGGTGCAACAGGATTGTGACAGTACCGTGATACGGCGCGACGGGCAATACTTCGTCGGCTGGCGAAAACCCTCATTCGGCTACCTACGTGACGCGAGGATTGCGCCAGCGTCGCCTTGAAGCGCGTCGCGCTGGGACGATTCACGCGACGCGCTTCAAGTCTTTGTTTTGTGCATGTCGTCTTCTCAAAACCCGGGCCACTTTTGAGCGACATGAATTCAGGCGGCCACCTGGCCCTCGACGGCATGGACCAGCGCGTCGGGATCGAGCGGCTTGGTGACAAAGCCGCTGGCGCCATGGGCGAGCACGGTGTGGCGGGTCTTTTCCTGGCTGTCGGCCGAAAGCACCATGATCGGAACCGGCGGCACAGCCATTTCCTCCTCGTGGCGGCGGATGGCGGCGATCGCGTCCAGCCCGTCCATGACCGGCATGTGCAAATCCATCAGCACCACATCGAAGCGATTTTTCAGCCCGGCTTCGGTCACCGCCTCGACCGCGGCCTTGCCATTGCCGACCACTTTCACGCGATGTCCCGCCTTCAAAAGCATGGCGCGGGCAAGCATGGCGTTGATGTCGTTGTCTTCGGCGATCAGCACCGACAAACCTTGCTGGCGCCCGCCATGGGCACGAAGCGAGGACGCGCCGGTCTTTTCCGGCTTGGGCGGCGGCAGGGCAGGGGCATGACTGGTCAGCAGCACGCGCAGCAGGGTTTCGCCGCGCACCGGCCTCGCCAAGAAGGTGGCGTAGCCGCTGGTGCGGAATTCGCCAAGCATGCCGCGGTCGGTCGGCGCGATCAGCGTGATCGCCTCGCAATCGGCAAAGCCACTCTGGCGCAGGCGCTTGAGCAGTCTGCCGTCGCCGTCCTCCAGGGCCGCGTCGATCAACAGCACATCGCAATGTTCGGCGAAGGGCGTCGCCTGGGAAGCGGTTGCGGCGACGTCGACGGCGCCGCCATGGGCGCGGATGGTGCGGGCGATGGCGTCCGCCTCGACGGCGTTCTTCGACACGATCACGGCGCGCCGGCCGGCCAGGATGTTCTGCCGGTTCTGCGGTGCTTCGGTTGCTCCTGCGGCCGGGATCTCGAAGACGAATTCCGATCCCTCGCCAAGCCGGCTCGACACCGAAATGGCACCGCCCATGGCGGTCACCAGCCGCCTTGAGATAGCAAGACCGAGGCCGGCGCCGCCATGGGTGCGGGTCGAGGTGCCGTCGGACTGTTCGAATTCCTCGAAGATGCGCTCCATGTCGTCTTCGTGCAGGCCGGGGCCGGTGTCGGTAACGGTGAAGCAGATGCGGTCGCTGGTATCGGTGCGGGCGCGCGCAATCGAGACCAGCACGCCGCCGGTGTCGGTGAACTTGATCGCATTGCCGATCAGGTTGAGCAGCACCTGCCTGACCCTGCCGGGATCGGCCATGATCATCTGCGGCACGTCGGGCTCGACATGACAGCCGAGGCCGATGTTCTTGGCGAAGGCTTTCGCTGCCATCAGTTCGACGATGTTGTCGGCGATTTCGCGCAGCGATGTCGGCTGCGGCTCCGGGTCGAAACGGCCGGCCTCTATCTTGGAATAGTCGAGCAAATCCTCGATGAGCGCCAAAAGGGCGCTGGCCGAGGTCGAGACGGCGCCGACATAGGTGCGCTGCTCGGGCGACAGATTGGTGTCGGCCAGTAGCTTGGCCATGCCCATGATGCCGTTCATCGGCGTGCGGATCTCATGGCTGACGGTGGCGAGGAAGCGCGACTTGGCCTGGCTGGCATATTCGGCGCGCTCGCGCGCGGTGATCAACGAGGATTCGGCGCGCTTGCGGGCGGTGATGTCACGGGCAATCGCCCGGTGCGAGACGGCGCCGCTATCCTTGTCGCGCACCGACAGTTCGATCCACGAAAACCAGCGCGGACCGTTCGGCGTGCGGATGGAGACGTCGGTGGAACTCAGGCATTCGTGATCCGAAAAGGCGGCGTCGGGAACGATACCGACATCGATGCCGAGGTCGGCCAGAGTCCTGCCGGCAAGGTCGCGCTGATCGGTTCCGACGAGGCCGGCGAAAACCATGTTGGCATAGACGATGTGGCCGTCGCGGTCGCGGTGGACGACGAGATCGCCGAGCGCATCGATCAGCCCGCGAAAACGCTCCTCGCTCTCCTGCATCTCCCACATGCGGTCGGCCAGCGTCTCGATTTCGGCGCGGCTACGGGCCGCGGTTTCGTCGAGCAAGGCCGCCGCGCGGCGGACGGTGCGCCGGCTGCGCAGGTGCATGGCGACGCCGGTAAGGCCTGTCGCCAGCAGGCCGAGGGTGATGAAGATCGGCGCACCGGTGAGGTGGGAGAGGCCCGCCAGCACGACACTGGCGACCACCGTCAGGAACGGCAGGCCCTCGGACGTGGCGCGCGGCAAATCCGGCGCCAGAGGCGGCGGCGCAACACGCTGCCGCTTCGCCGTCGCCGGACTCGGCCCGTCGACGCTTTCGGCACGGCTCTTCTCTTTCCTGGCGGACTCCGCGATCATGCGGAACTCCTTGCCAGATAGAGATTATGGAAAAGCGCGGCGGATCGTTCGAATTTTAGCGGTCATGCATTTTTGGCGGTTTTCCGCATCGCATGATCTTTTCCGAAAACCGGATTCCACTTTTCGGATCATGCTTCGGGAGCCTCACATATCGACAACCACGCGGCCCCTGATCTTGCCCTCGACGATGTCATGGGCGGCGGTGATGATGCCGTCGAAGCCGATGGTCGTCGACAGGCCGGCGAGCTTTTGCGGATCGAGATCGCTGCCGATGCGGCGCCAGGCTTCGAGGCGCACGGCCTTGGGCGCCATCACCGAATCGATGCCGAGCAGCGAGACGCCGCGCAGGATGAACGGGGCGACGCTCGACGGCAGATCCATGCCACCCGCCAGGCCGCAGGCGGCGACCGCGCCGCCATAGGCGGTCATCGACAGCACATTGGCCAGCGTGTGGCTGCCGACGGCATCGATGCCGCCGGCCCAGCGCTCCTTGGCCAGCGGCTTGGCCGGTTGGGAGAGTTCCTCGCGCGAAATCACTTCGGCGGCACCGAGGTCGATCAGATAGGAGCTTTCGGCGTTGCGGCCGGTCGAGGCGATGACGTGATAGCCAAGGCTGGACAGGATCGAGACCGCGACCGACCCAACGCCGCCGGCTGCACCCGTCACCACCACCGGGCCGCGATCCGGCAGGATGCCGTGCCGCTCCAGCGCCATGACGCTGAGCATGGCCGTATAGCCGGCGGTGCCGACCGCCATCGCATCGTGGGCGCTGATGCCGTCGGGCAACGGCACCAGCCAGTCGCCGTTGACGCGGGCGCGCCCGGCATAGGCGCCGAAATGCGTCTCGCCGACGCCCCAGCCATTGAGGATGACCTTGTCGCCCTTGCGCCAGTCGGCATGCGATGAGGAGAGGACGGTTCCGGCGAAATCGATGCCCGGCACCAGCGGCCAGCGGCGGATCACTGGCGCTTTCCCAGTGATGGCCAGCCCGTCCTTGTAGTTGACCGTCGTCGCCTCGACGGCGACGGTTACGTCGCCTTCCATCAGATCGGCTTCGCCGAAATCGACGACCTCCACCGACTGTTTCTTTTCGGCGTCGCGCGAAACGAGGATGGCTTTGAAGGTTTCAGGCATCTCTTCTCCTCGGCTTCGCAAAGGCTGGCGGTCGGCATTGGCTGGCTCTGGCCGAACTGTGCGGCGACCGTCCGGCGAGGTCAATTGGTCAAAAGAGTCGGGCCGTCAGGCTTCTGGGCCTTGCGGCTTGGCCTCGCGCCGCCAGCCTATGAACTCGTCGAAGACGACCAGCGCCGCGCCGACCGAAATGAAGGCATCGGCGAGGTTGAAGACGGCGAAGGACCATACCGGCGTGTGGAACAATATATAGTCGATGACGTGGCCGTAGACGGCGCGGTCGATCAGATTGCCGATCGCACCGCCGATGATCAATGCAAAGCCGATGCGGGCCAGCACATGGCCGGCGGGGGTGCGCGTTGCGAGGTAAAGCACAAAGGCAACGACCACGACCGCGATGACGACCAGGCCGGTGTCGCCGAAGGACGAGAACATCGAGAAGGCGATGCCGGTATTGTAGGTGCGAAACAGCGCCAGGAATGGCACCATGTCGAGCTTTTCCTGGAAGCCGAGGCCGGTCTCGATCAGATGCTTTATCCACTGGTCGAGCGCGATTGCCACCACCACCAGCAGCGCATAGGGAGACCATGATTTCACGATGTGGCGTCCTCGGGGGCAAGTTTCAGCGCGCCGCGCCGGATCTCGAACAGCATGATTCCGGTGGCGACCGCCAAATTGAGTGAATCGGCGCGGCCGGCCTGCGGAATCCGCAGCAGCCGGTCGCAGCTTTCCGCCAGATTGTCGGGCAGGCCCTGCTGCTCATTGCCCATCATCAAGAGCACCGGTCCTCGGGAGAAATCGACCGAGCGGTAGTCGACCGCACCCTTCAGATGGGTGCCGACCACCAGGCCCGAGAAGCTGTTTCGCCAAGCCAGAAATGCTTCCGGCGTCGCCTTGGTCACCGGCACGGCGAAGATCGAGCCCATGGTGGCGCGCACGGTCTCGACAGAAAAAGGATCGGTAGTCTCGCCGACCAGGATGACGCCCTTGGCGCCGACGGCATCGACGGTGCGGATGACGGTGCCGAGATTGCCGGGATCGCGCACCCGGTCGAGCGCCACCCAGACGTCGCCGTCGTGAGCGCGGATGTCTCTTAGCGGCAGCAGTTTTTGCCGGAAGACGCCGACCACCATTTGCGGATTGTCACGGCGGGTGATGGCGACCAGCACTTTTTCGGACACTTCGAGCACGGTGCCGCCGGCGGCAACCGTGCGCGCCGCCACCTTTTCGACCGCCGCATTGCCGCGTCCGGCCTTGGCGAAAACCAGCGTCCTGATCGACCAGCCGAGGTCGAGGGCGTCGATGACCAGCTTCAGCCCTTCGGCCATGAAGGCGTTCTGCTGGTCGCGGAATTTCTTCTGGGCGAGCGCCTTGATGTCCTTGATCAGCGGATTGGCAAGGCTGGTGACTTCCTTGACCTGCCCGGGCGCGCCGATGTGCCGCTCATTCATTCGGGACTCCCGGGCATTCAGGTCTCCGGGGCATTCAGGCCACCCAGCGCGAAAACAGCGATGTCGACAGCGCCCGCCCGGCGGACTGCTCGCGGATGATCAGTTCGCCTGATTCAACCGTGCCGCCCATGCCGGCAAAGGTGTCGCGCATCAAGGCATGGATGGCGAAGAAGGAGGCGCGGATGGAATAGGCGGTCAGCACCACGGTGAGCGGTTTCGGCGTCAGGATCGCGCGGCAAAGATCGGTCAGGCCGGGCAGGTCCTCGAACAATTGCCAGACCTCGCCCTTGGGGCCGCGGCCATAGGCGGGCGGGTCGAACAGGATGATGTCGTAGCGGCTGCCGCGGCGCTCTTCGCGCTCGGCGAATTTCACAGCATCGTCGACGATCCAGCGGATCGGCTTGCTGCCGAGACCAGCCATTTCCTGGTTTTCGCGCGCCCAGCCGACCGCCTTCTTGGAGGCATCGACATGGGTGACCTCGGCGCCGGCGCGGGCGGCTACGAGAGACGCGAGCCCGGTATAGCCGAACAGGTTCAGCACCTTGACCGGGCGGTTGGCCGCCGCGATCAGGCTGGCCATATGGTCCCAGTGCGAAGCCTGCTCGGGGAAGACGCCGACATGGCGAAACGAGGTGAAGCGGCCGAGATAGTCGATGCCGTCATGCTTCATCGGCCAGGTCTCGCCCAGCGGTACCTTCGGGAACCGCCAGCGGCCGATGCCTTCCTCGTCGGTGTCGCCGGTGAAGATGGCGTCGGCTCGGTCCCAGTCCCTGGCGGGCAAGGCCTTTTGCCAGATCGCCTGTCCCTCGGGCCGCACGATGCGGTAGGGGCCGTATTGTTCGAGCTTCTCGCCGGCACCGCAGTCGAGCAGTGCATAATCCTGATTGGGCGCCACTTCGAGGATCACCGGCAGGCGCTCAGTGGGCAGGACGCCTTCGCGACGCGCCAGGATACGGGGGGCGGGCTTCGGATCAGACCGGTCGTCCGGTTTTGTTTCGTGGCGTTGTTGTCTGGCTTCGGGTCGGACTGGTACGGTGCCCGGCTGCGGCCGCGCCTGTTCGGTCCTGCCCTTTGCGGGCGGACGGTTGTCGCGGCGTTTGTCGCGAAAGGACTTCAAGCAGGAGCGTCTCCGGAGGCGGCAGGCCGCTTTTGACATAGGGTCACCGGCTGCGCAAACAAAATGGTCCAGCGTGCGAATGTCTGAGGTGGTGGACCTCGCTGAGGAAACAGGCAAATCTCGAATCATGTCCCGTTCCGAACGCCTGCTCGACTTGATCCAGATCCTGCGCCGGCATCGCCGGCCGGTGAGCGGTCGCACGCTTGCCGGCGAGATGGACGTTTCGATCCGAACGCTCTACCGCGACATTGCCACGCTGCAGGGGCAAGGCGCGCCGATCGAGGGCGAGGCTGGGCTGGGCTATGTGCTGAAACCCGGCTTCATGCTGCCGCCACTGATGTTCACCGACGAGGAGATCGAGGCCATCGTTCTGGGATCGCGTTGGGTTGCCAGACAACCGGACAAGCGGCTGTCGGCCGCCGCCACCGACGCGCTGGCCAAGATCGCCGCTGTGCTGCCGGATGATCTGCGCGAGGATCTCGATGCGACCGCGCTTTTGGTCGGGCCGCACGGCGATGCTGTCGAAAGCATCGACCTTGGCCTGGTGCGCCAGGCGATCCGCAACGAGAGAAAACTCGGCTTTCTTTACCGCGACGCCGGCGGCGCCGCCTCCGAGCGCTTGATCTGGCCATTCGCGCTCGGCTTTTTCGACAAGCTGCGGGTGGTGGTGGCCTGGTGCGAGATGCGGCAGGATTTCAGACATTTTCGCGCCGACCGGATGTCGGGGCTCAACACCACGGATATCCGCTATCCGCGTCGTCGGCAGGCGCTGCTGAAGGAATGGCGCGCGACGCTGGACGCACCGAAGCGCCAGCCTGGCGCTTAATGCTCCTTTCCACGCGCTCACAAGACGCTGCTGCCAGAATCTGACAGTGGGGTCACCTATGCTCCTCCAATCGAAACCCTGGAGAGCAGACATGAACACCCCCAATTTCGTCATCCTTTATGTCGACAGCCCGGAGCGGAGCGGCGCCTTCTACGGTGCGCTGCTGGGACGCCAGCCGATGGAGACGTCGCCGACCTTCGTGCTGTTCGTGCTCGACAATGGCTTCAAGCTCGGCCTGTGGTCGCGCCACACGGTGGAGCCGTCGGCCGCGGCCGCGGGCGGCGGTGCGGAGCTCGTCTTCGCGTTGGACCGGCCTGACGCGGTGGACGCCGCCCACACGGACTGGGCAGGACGCGGCTTGACCATCCTGCAGACGCCGACCGACATGGACTTCGGCCGCACCTTCGTTGCGCTCGATCCCGACAAGCACCGGCTGCGCGTCTACTGGCTGAACGACGGAGAACAGGCCAATGGGGAACAGGCCAATGGAGAACAGAAATGAGTGCGCACTGGATCGCGGTCGCTTCCGCCGAACATGTCCGGCGCGGCCGCGAGGCCGGCTTCATGCAGGTCAACCACGGCAAGGCGGCACCTTTGCGCCGCATCAAGCCCGGCGACGGCATTATCTACTATTCGCCGACCACAATTCTGCGCGAGAAGGACGGCCTGCAGGCTTTCACGGCAATCGGCACGGTGCGCGAAGGCGAGCCTTACCAGGGCGACATGGGCGGTGGCTTCACGCCGTTCCGCAGGGATGTCGAATGGGCAAAGGCCGAGGAAGCGCCGATCAAGCCGCTGCTCGAGCAGCTCGACTTCACCGCGGGCAAATCGAACTGGGGTTATCAACTGCGCTTTGGGCTGTTCGAAATTACGGCGCATGATTTCGCGCTGATCGCCGAGGCGATGGGCGCTGCCATGAAGGCCGACTGACCGGCCATTCCTACCATGAGAGGTAGCGGCAGCTTCCGAGACATTCGAGATGCTCTGCCGTTGACCCAAAGCGGCGGATCGCCGGGAACTTTAGCCGACGTTGTTTCCTGACCGCACGAAGCGGCGTGGACTCAAGCCGATAGCGCTACGAAACATGTAGGTAAACGCGCTTGGGGATTCGTACCCGAGATCGAATGCAACAGAGCTGATTTTCTTGCCAGCAGAGAGCTGTGAGATGGCCTGGAGAATGCGGGCGTGTCTTAGCCACCGCGAAGGCGGCATTCCGGTTTCGGCTATGAACAGGCGTTCGATGGTCTTTCGGCTGGCCGAAGCGCCGGTGAGCCATTCATCAACAGAGACAATCGAACCCGGATCGTCCATGGCGGAATGCGCTAGATCGGAAATCCGCTTGTCTTTGGGCATCGCGATTGAAAGCGGCACATCCCTTGCCGCCAGAATTTCGTGAAAAAGCAGTTCGTGTAGAGCTGCCTCATGCGGTTTTGGGAGACTTGAGGCGTTGTTGTCTGGAATGGCGTGCATCAGAGCATGAAGAAGCGGCGTCATCTGCACGATACGGGGCGCTGCGCCCAACTTACCTGACTCCGCGCGGTTGACGTCGACATAAAGAACTTCGTTGCCCGTAACATATCGCAGCCAGTGTTCCACATCTGGCGGTATCCACACAGCCATGGCTGGGCTTAGCAAGAGAACGCGGTTGCGCGTGCCAACGTATATCGATCCGCGAATGGCGGAAAAGAACTGCCCGAAATCATGAGTGTGCCAGCCGAGATCCTGACCAATCTCTTGGCTTTCGATTTCGCGGATATATCGAGGATGCGCTCCTGGATGCATCATCTTGTAAACAACCAGCGGTGTGACGAATCCTAGATATTCATAAACGTATCATCGACATTAAGACACAACAATATCTCCTAAGCTGGCCGACCGCGCTGATAAAATGTACGGAGAGCAGCAGCCATGGTCGCCACGAGAACGCATGAAGTCGATGCCCCGGATTGGGCTGCTATCGTGATAGTCATATTGAGCGTTACGGCTTTTGCGGTTGCCCAAGGCCTGACGTTTCCGCTCATCTCTCTTGTGCTGGAAAGAAGGGGCGTGGCCGGAAGCCTGATAGGGCTAAATGCCGCTGCCTACGCGACCGGAGCTATCGTCGCCGTCCTGTGGATTGATCAGCTCACAGCTCGGTTTCGCGGAAACAGGCTGATCGTAGCGGCCCTGTTTATCTGCTCGATCAGCTTGGCGACATTCGCGACAATTGACTATTTGCCTATCTGGTTCATAGCGCGCTTCTTGATCGGCTTCTGCGCGAGCTTGATCTCGATTCTAAGCGGAGCGTGGCTAAATACTGCGAGTCCCGACCGGATACGTGGGCGTATCTCCGGATTCTACGGAGCGGGCATGTGCGCTGGCTTTGCCATCGGACCATTGGCCATTCCGCTTGTCGGCACGTCTAACGGTTCTGCTTTTGCCTTGGTGGCCGGTTACATTGCATTGATTGGCTTTGCTTGCGCAGCCTTTACCGGCAGTACCCGCACATCGCCTGAACGCGCGCCGGCAGGCGCGCTGCTCCGATTTATCAGCGCCGCACCCATTCTGGTTCTGATAGAATTGGCCTTCGGCTTTGCCGATATTGCTGCGATTTCAGGCATGGCGGTCTACTTCGTTCGCGTCGGCCACTCCGAAGCTTTCGCAGCATATGCCATTACCGTGCTGTCACTTCCCACCGCGTTTGCCCAGCCTCTGGTCGGATGGTTGCTGGACAAGACATCGCGTGCCGGTGTGACGATCTGCTGCGGCCTTTTAGGAGCGGTCGCGTTCCTGGCAATCCCGTTTTTGCAATCCGAGGCCGCTATCCTGGTGGTGTTCGCTATAATCGGCGTTGCAACATTCGCCTTGAGCACTTGTGCCCTCACAATCTTGGGCGAGCGCTTCGAGGGCGGGATGCTAGTAGCCGGAACTGCCAGCTTTTCTTTGGCCTACTCCATAGGCAGCGTTATGGGATCGACTGGAACCGGGTCACTCATGGACTGGATTTCGCCAAGAGCCGTACCAATAAGCGTTGGGTTGGGTCTCCTCGCTTTCACAATTCTAGTTTCTTTCAAACGCCCGTAGATTTGTCGGTCACCACTGACGTACGCGAAGCGGCGATTTGGCCCGAAAGCCGCCGTTCCGCTTCCCCACGCTTCTCAGTCGCTTGGTCTCCTACGCCTAATGTTTGGATGGGACCAAGGCGCGGGCAGCGCGGAAGCGGTCAGGAAGTTTGGTCTCAGGAACGGCGCCGGCGCCGGTGCAGGCAGACGCTACTGCTTGAGCGCGTTGTAGACGGCAATGCCGGCGGCAAGGTCCTCAAGCGCGGCGCCGACCGACTTGAACAGCGTGACCTCAGTGGGGCTCTGCCGGCCCTGTTTTTCCCCGCGCGCCAGCTCATGCAGATCGGCGACGATGGCTTCCGGCTTCAGCACGCCGGAGGCGAGCGGCTGGACGATGTCGCCGGCTTCCTTGGTGGCGCCGGCGCGGGTGTCGACATAGACGCGGGCGCGCGCGATCGCGTCGTCGTCGCTCTCGCGCATGGTCGGCGTGAAGCCGCCGACCAGATCGACATGCGCGCCCGACTTGAGCAGCGCACCCTTGACCAGTGGCGTCGTCGTGATCGTCGCCGATGAGACGATGTCGGCCTCGGCGAGTTCGGCGTCGAGATCGCTTGCGGCCTCGGCGTTGAAACCGTCCGCGCGCAAATCAGCCGCGACCTTTTCGGCATTGGCGGGCGTGCGGTTCCAGATGCGGATGGTCTTGATCGGCCGCACCGCGGAGTGCGCCTTGGCGAGGAACGGCGAGAGCGCGCCGGCGCCGACCACCAGAAGCCGCGATGCGTCCTCGCAGGCGAGATAGGAGGCCGCCACCGCCGAGGCGCAAGCGGTGCGCCACTGTGTCAGCCGTTGGCCGTCGATCAGCGCTTCGGGCTCGCCGGTGTTGCCGTTGAGCAGGAGGTAGAGCCCCATCACCGCCGGTTTGCCGATGGCGTTGTTGTCGGGCGATACGGTGACGATCTTGACGCCGATATGACCCCCGACCGACGTGCCGGCCGCATGGAAGTCGGTCCACGCCGGCATCAAAAGCAGCGTGGATGTGGCACCGTCGGGCCGCTCGACCCCGTGATGATGGCGGACGGGTTGCACAGCACCCTCGCGGAAGGCCGCGCGCAATGTCTCGACCAGCCCGGGAAAGGTCAGCGCCTGGTCGACAGCGTCGGCCGAAATGGTCAGCATGCAAAACTCCGCGAAGATAAAAGCGCCGGCTTCAGGCCGTTGGCTTCGGCAGCGCCGGCCCGGTGGCCGCGCCCTGCTGCACGGCGGGTATACGGCTGACCGCCTGGCGCAAATTCTCGGCCTCGACCCCGCGCTGGCGCGCCAGCTTGCGGTAGCGGCCCTGCTTGACCCAGGTCGCCAGGCTGCCGACGACCATGCCGATGGCGAGCGCCACGAACAGGAAGATGAACAGCGGCAAGGTCAGCGTCAGTTTCGGATTGCCGGGGTTGAACGGGTCGAGCGTGAAGGCGACCAGCTCGCGGTTGGCGACGGCCAGCGCAATCAGGATGACGGCGAGCGGCACGAAGACCACGATAAGTATGAAGCGGTTCAACATAGAGATTCCCTGGAGAAGGCAGGCCTTGATAAGGTCGGCGCGTGGTCCGCGCCTACTTGCCGCCATTCAGCCTTTCACGCAATTCCTTGCCGGTCTTGAAGAACGGCACCCACTTCTCCTCGACCTCGACGGATTCGCCGGTGCGCGGGTTGCGGCCGGTGCGGGCAGGGCGATTTTTCACCGAAAAAGCGCCGAAGCCGCGCAATTCGACCCGGTTGCCTTCCGCCAGGGCATCGGTGATCTCGTCGAAGATCGCTCCCACGATGTTTTCGACGTCGCGCAGGAAAAGATGCGGGTTGCGCGTGGCAATGATCTGCACAAGCTCGGATTTGATCATCAGAAAGGTCCCCGTGAAAGCGCTGCGGTCAAATTATCAGGATGATTTTATTTGCTTTTTTACTCGCCCCAACCGGCAGATCAAGGGTGCCAGACGGAAACGAGACCGTCAAGAAACAAGCGATCCGCGCCAATTTCGTGAAGCACGTCGCTGCCGGCCTCCGACAGGCCGAGCGCGCTGCCGACGCTGCGCGCTATTGCTTTCGAGAACAGGAAGCCGCCACGCCGCTCGGTGTCCTTCCATTCCACCACATTGAGCTTGGCGTCGACACCCTTGGTCGCCAGCCAGTCGATCGCCACGCTCTCGCCGCCGACAGCGTCGATCAGACCGTTGGCAAGGCCCTGGCGGCCGGTGAAGATCGAGCCGTCGGCAAGGGCCAGTGCCTGATCGCGGGTCATTTTGCGGCGCTCGGCGACGATGCCGACGAACCAGTCATAGCTGTCGAGGATGAGCTTGCGGACCATGGCTCGCTCGTCTTCATTGGTCGGCTTGAAGGGCGAGGGCGATGCCTTCAGCGGCGAGGATTTCACTTCCTCGAGCTTGATGCCGACCTTGTCCATCAGACCGCTGACATCGGGATACTGGATGAGCACACCGATCGAGCCGACGATCGACGTCTTGCGGGCAACGATATGGTCGCTGGCACTGGCGATCATGTAGCCGGCCGATGCGGCCAGCGTGCCGACCTCGGCCACCACCGGCTTGTCGGCGGCAAGCTTGCGCACCTCCTCGTAGATCGATTCGCCGCCGACCGTTGTGCCGCCAGGCGAATCGATCGCCAGGATGACGCCCTTGACCTGCGAGGACGTGCGGATGGTTTCCAGCCGCTTGATCAGTTCCTCGTCCTCGGTGATGGTGCCTTCGATCCTGACCTTGGCGATGTGGTCGACGGAAGAACCGCCGAGGTCGCCCCCATAGAACCAGCTTGCAAGCGCAATCACCCCAAGGGCCACGATGGCAATGGCGGCGCCGCGCCAGAAGGTCAGCTTGCGCCGCAAGCGGCGGCGGTCGATCAGGTCGTCGGCTCTCAGTGCCATGGTCTGCCTCACAGTCGGTGGGAAGCGATGCTTTTAAAGCAAGCGTCCGCGCCCGGCTACCTCTTCCTCAAGAGCCTGCGACGAAGCGACCTTCACGACGGAGGCATTTCAGGAAAAAATGACGCGGCGCGTTCGTTTCTGCTATGAAGTGACGAAATTGTGTCGCCTGATTTCCGTTTGTAAAACAGCGGCCGTCACATTTTTGCGGTTTTCCTCCGCTTGTGCTTGCTTGCGGGGGCCGGCAACCCACCTATAGCAGGTGTTTTGGCGGACAAGGGTTTATTAGAAGTCAGTCATGCTTGCGCGATCGAACGAACCGACCAATGCCGATGCGGCCTTGGCGCCCACGGCGCCAGCGGGCACGCGCGGCGACGCCTTCGACCGCGCCCAGCGCCACTCGCGCCGCGTGCGCGTGCTTAAGTTTGCCGTGCCGGTGCTTGCCGCCGGGATCGCGGTTGCGTTTCCGGTCTATTCCTATCTGGCGGCGCCGATCAATATTTCGATACAGGCAGACGGCACCGCTTTCGCGGATGGCAAGCTGGTGATGGCCAATCCGAAGCTCAACGGCTTCACCAAGGACAAGCTGCCCTATTCGCTGACGGCCTTGCGCGCCATCCAGGATGTCGGCAAGCAGGACATCATCGAACTCGAAGGCATCCATGCCAAATTGCCGCTGACGGCCGACAATGTGGCGACCGTCGACGCCAAGCGCGGGATCTACAACAGAAACGCCAACACGATGGACATGACCAGCGACGTTACCGTCACCACCACCGACGGCGTCGCTGCCATCTTCAAATCGGTCTTCCTCGATATGGGCAAAGGCTCTATGAAGACAGGTGATGCGGTCGATGTCAGCCGTAACGGCTCGCGGATCACCGCGGGTTCAATGTCGGTCGAAGACAATGGCAAGGTCATCGTTTTCGAGAACAAGGTAAGCGTTCACATCGATCCGGCCACTATGAAGGCGGCAGAGGCAAAGAGCGGAGAAACGAATGCGTCCCAGTAATTCGGCACGGCTTGTCGCCGCAGCTTCGGCCTTGCTGTTGCTGGGTATGGCGCCGTCCTGGGCTCAGTCCAGCGCCAGCAGCCAGTCCGGGCTCAAACTGTCGGGCGACCAGCCGATCCAGATCGAGAGCGACAAACTTGAGGTCCGCCAGGCCGACAGCATGGCGCTGTTCAGCGGCAACGTCACCGTCACGCAAGGGCCAACGCTGCTCAAGGCCGGCAGCATGGAGGTCTACTACGTCAAGGACCCCAACGCCGCCAAAGGTGCTGCCGCCGGCGCTTCGGCGATGACCGGTTCGGCCAATATCGACCATCTGGTGGTCAAGAACAAAGTCTACATCAAGTCGAATGACCAGATCGCCACCGGCGACAACGCCACGTTCGACATGAAGACGCAGGTGCTAGTTCTGTCGGGCAAGGAGGTCGTCTTGTCCCAAGGACCCAACGTCCTCAAGGGCTGCAAGCTCACCGTGCAGATGAAAAGCGGCCTTGCTCAGGTCGATGGCTGCGGCGGGCGCGTCATCATGTCGATGACGCCGCCACCGAAATCCGAGGCCCCGAAGCCCGAATGACTGGCGTGTCTTCGCTGCTGACCCGCCTTCCGGGACGGGCGGCCAGTAAACTTGCAGCACCGGCCACAGTCACCGTTGATTCCTCGAAGTTCAAGGGCACCCTGATCGCCAAGGGTCTGACCAAGAGCTACAAGGGCCGCAAGGTGGTCAGCGGTGTCACCATCGGCGTGCGCGCCGGCGAGGCTGTCGGGCTGCTCGGGCCGAACGGAGCCGGCAAGACCACCTGTTTCTACATGGTCACCGGCTTGGTGCCGGTCGATGAGGGCACGATCGAGATCGACGGTTTCGACGTCACCTCGATGCCGATGTACCGCCGCGCCCGCCTCGGCATCGGCTATTTGCCGCAGGAAGCCTCGATCTTCCGCGGCCTGAATGTCGAGCAGAACATCCGCGCCGTGCTCGAAGTGGTTGAGAAGGACCGCAAGGTGCGCGAGCGCAATCTCGACGAACTGCTCGAGGAATTTCACATCAGCCATCTGCGGAAGTCGCCGTCCATGTCGCTGTCGGGTGGCGAGCGGCGGCGTCTTGAGATCGCCCGAGCTTTGGCGACGCGCCCGGCCTACATGCTGCTCGACGAGCCGTTCGCCGGCATCGACCCGATTGCCGTCGCCGACATCCAGCAGCTGGTTCGTCATCTAACGGCGCGCGGCATCGGCGTGCTGATTACCGACCACAATGTGCGCGAAACGCTCGGCCTCATCGACCGCGCCTACATCATCCATGCCGGCCAGGTGCTGACTCATGGCCGTGCCGACGAGGTGGTGGCGAACCCCGATGTGCGCCGGCTCTACCTCGGGGAAGGTTTCACGCTCTGAGCGTGAAATTTGTTTCCTGACGTGATTTTTGCCGCCCCGCCGGGCTTTTTTCTCCGATTTTGCGTGAGATAATGCTTCGGTAGGGGCCTTTTGCCATCGTTCGCCTTGACAAGCAAAAGCCGGGCCAGTTTCTATGGAAGGTCGGAAAAATTCATTTTCCGGCAGCTTCTGATGTGTAGGCTTCCGGGTGCAGAAGGGCGTTTGAAACCGAACCATGGCGTTGGCGGCGAAACTACAGCTACGACAATCCCAGTCGCTGGTGATGACGCCGCAGCTGATGCAGTCGATCAGGCTGTTGCAGCTCACCCATGTCGAGCTCGACCACTTCATCGACGACGAGATCGAGCGCAATCCGCTGCTGGAGCGCGCCGAGCCCCAGGATGACGCCGCAAGCGACCAGGTGCAGAAGGGCGATGCCGCTCCTGAGCCTGCCGCCGATGGCGACTGGTTCGAAAACGAGACGGCGTGGAGCGCCGAAGCGATCTCCGACAAGCTCGACAGCTCGCTGGAAAATCTGTTCCCCGACGATCCCGGCACCAGCGAGCGGCTCGGCCCGGACCTGACGGCGCAGTGGAAGTCGGCCACCGGCAATAGTTCGTCCGGTTCTTCCGAAGGCTTCGACGTCGGCGACATGGCAGCCGCAGCGATCACGCTGCGCCAGCATGTTGGCGAGCAGATCGCGCTTGCCTTTGCCGATCCGGCCGCAAGGCTGATCGCAGCCGAACTGGCCGACGGCCTGGACGAGGCCGGCTATCTGCGCGCCGATCCCGCCGAGATCGCCAAACGGCTCGGCGCCGATCAGGCGATGGTGGCCAATGTGCTGGCAGCCTGCCACACATTCGAGCCGGTCGGCCTGTTTGCGCGCGACCTTGCCGAATGCCTGTCGCTGCAGCTTGCCATGCGCGATCGTCTCGATCCGGCGATGAAGACGCTGATCGGCAACCTAGAACTCCTGGCGCGGCGCGATTTCCAGACGCTGAAGCGGCTTTGCGGGGTCGACGAGGAGGATCTCCTCGACATGCTGGCCGAAATCCGCGCGCTCGACCCGCGCCCGGGCATGGCGTTTTCGGGCGGCGCCAGCGACGCCATCGTCGCCGATGTCGAAGTCCGCGCCGCCAATGACGGCAGCTGGACGGTCGAGCTCAATGCCGAGACGCTGCCGCGCGTGCTTGTCGATCACATCTATTTCGCCCAGGTCTCGCCGCATGCGAAGAATCAGGCGGAGAAGGATTTCCTGGCCGAATGCCTGCAGAATGCCAACTGGCTGACGCGCAGTCTCGACCAGCGGGCAAAGACGATCCTGAAAGTGGCGTCGGAAATCGTGCGCCAGCAGGACGCTTTTCTCGTCCATGGCGTGCGTCAGCTCAGGCCGCTCAACCTGCGCACGGTGGCCGATGCCATCGGCATGCATGAATCGACCGTCAGCCGGGTGACGGCCAACAAATACATGCTGACGCCGCGTGGCGTGTTCGAGCTGCGTTATTTCTTCACGGCTTCGATCGCGGCGTCGGGCGGCGGTGATGCGCATTCCTCGGAAGCGGTGCGCGACCGCATCAAGCAGCTGATCGACGAGGAAAAGCCCGCCGATGTGCTGTCCGATGACGCAATCGTCGATATGTTGAAGGAAAGCGGCGTCGATATTGCCCGGCGCACGGTGGCCAAGTACCGGGAGGGTATGAATATTCCCTCGTCGGTGCAGCGGCGGCGTGAAAAGCGCGCTCTGGCGAGCGCGGGGCGCTAGGCTGCTTGCCCGGCAAGGCTTTTGCTATGGCTGGATTCCACAACTTTCCGACCTTAAAGCGCATCGCGCTGAAACGGATTCATACGACGCGCTTTAAGTCTTTGTTTTGATGCATGTCGTTGTCCCAGAACCGCAGCGCACTTCTGGGCGACATGCATTAATTGACAAGCTGCAATGAAGTGTCTAGAAGCCCGCCCGCATGAGACGGGCTCGCGGCCCGCATGCGGATGGTCCGTCACGATGAAGGCCACGGGACGGCCAAGAAGGCGGATTGTGATCAACCGGAAAGTTCGGATCTAAAATCGGCGCGAGTTGACGCCGCAAAGCTTGTGCGCACGGATCACGAGTATAAACTCTGGCCAGTTTGAAGCCTGAGCAAGGAAGGTCAGTTTTCAGATGAAATTGCGCATATCGGGTAAACACATGGATATCGGCGATGCGTTGCGTACGCGCATTACCGATCGTGTCGGCGAGGCGATTGGAAAATATTTCGATCGCGGTTTTTCAGGGCACGTCACGGTCATCAAATCGGGGTCGCGTTACTCGGCCGATTGCATGATCAGGCTGGATTCCGGCGCTTCGCTGCAGGCAACCGGCGATTCCCAGGATCCGACACTTGCCTTCGAGGCGGCCGCGGACCGCCTCGAAACCAGGCTGCGGCGCTACAAACGCCGTCTGAAATCGCACAATTCAGGCAATGGAAATGGCGAAATCACCGACATCGCCTATACGGTAATGGCGCCGCTGACTGATGACGATGAGGACATTCCGGAGGACTACGCCCCGGCCATCGTCGCCGAATCAACCATGACGCTGCAGACCATGTCGGTCGCGTCGGCGGTCATCGAACTCGACACCAAGGACAGCCCGGTTTTCGTCTTCCGCAACGCCGGAAACGACCACCTCAACATCGTCTATCGGCGGCCGGACGGAAATATCGGCTGGATCGACCCGTCGACGACCAAAGTCGCACAGGCGTGACGACAACGACAATGGTCGCACAGGTGACGACAATGGTCGCACAGAGATGATAGCCAGCCGCGCGAGGGGCGAGGACTGGTGACGGCAGGCGAATAAGGGATTTCAAATATGGATCTGAGCGATCTTCTCAACGTTCCGGCGATCTTGCCGGCGTTGAAGGCGAACTCCAAAAAGCAGCTTCTGCAGTTGCTGTCCGAGAGAGCGGCGGCGATTTCCGGCATTCCGGAGCGCGAAGTGTTCGACACTATCCTGCAGCGCGAACGGCTGGGCTCCACCGGCGTCGGCAACGGCATCGCCATTCCGCACGGCAAGCTCGCCGGGGTGAAGCGCATCGCCGGCGTCTTTGCCCGGCTGGAGACGCCGGTCGATTTCGAGGCCCTGGATGACCAGCCGGTCGATCTGGTGTTTTTGCTGCTGGCCCCGGAAGGCGCCGGCGCCGATCACCTCAAGGCACTGTCGCGCATCGCCAGGGTTTTGCGCGACGCCGACACGGTGGCCAAGATCAGGGGTACGCGCGACGCGGTCGCCATCCACGCGCTGCTTTCGGACACGCAGGCCTCGCACGCCGCCTGAAGTTCTTCGGATTTAAGTCTTCCAGGGGCCGCCGAAGGCGGCCCTCTCCATTTCAACCGCCAGCAGTCGCCTTAGTGAATGGCGACAGTGGTCAGGTCGTTTTCCATGGCGCCGGCCAAAGCCCGGTCTTTCGCATCCGAAAGCAGGATCGGCTGGCCGTTGGCGGCAAACAGGGCCCACAGGACCATACCAGGCGCTATTTCGCCGAGGTTGGGGAAGCGCCCGAGCAGCTCGTCGCTCGAGACCTTGCGGAGATAAGCGACCGAGCCTTCGCCGAGATGGGCGAATTCGCCGCTGGTCATGGTGATGGTTTCGTCAGTTCTGGTCATTTCAAGCCTCCTTGGCGCGAGGACGCCGCTCAAGGCCATCCCGCATGAGAGCCATCGGTAAAGATCAGTCTTTCACCGATATATTTATTTTCCGTACCAGCCGTTCGGTATCCGGCCGATCGAGATCGATCGACAAAAGGCCGTTCTTCAGTTCCGCTGCAATCACCCGCATGCCGTCGGCCAGCACGAAACAGCGCTGGAACTGGCGCGCGGCGATGCCGCGGTGGAGGAATTCGCGCTCGGTGTCGTCGGTTTGACGGCCGCGCACGACCAACTGGTTTTCCTCCGTGGTGACATCGAGATCGCTTTCGGCGAAACCCGCGACAGCCAGCGTAATGCGCAGCCTTTCGGCCTTGCCGTCAGCACCGCTGAGGCGCTCGATGTTGTAGGGAGGATAACTGTCACCGGATTTCGCCAGTCGTTCCAGGGTCTTTTCCATGGCATCGAAACCAAGGAGAAGCGGGCTGGAGAAGGGCGTCATTCGGCTCATGTTACACTGTCCTCTTTGGAGCGACATAAACTGGAAAAACCCGGATGGCATTTTTCCCGATGGTCTTGATATGGTCCGCGCCGCGGCCAAGTTCAAGCCGCCGAACACCCCCGCCAAAAAGACTCCCCCGCATAAGGAAATGAAATGCCCCAGACCCGCAAGATCATCATCGACACGGATCCCGGCCAGGACGATGCCGTCGCCATATTGCTGGCGCTCGGCAGCGCCGAGCTGGAGATCGTCGGCATCTCTGCTGTTGCCGGCAACGTGCCGCTGAAATTGACCGAAAAGAACGCCAGGAAAATCTGCGAACTGGCCGGCCGGCCCGACATCAAGGTCTATGCAGGCGCCATCCGCCCGTTGGCGCGCGAGCTGGTCACCGCCGAGGAAGTGCATGGCAAGACCGGCCTCAACGGCCCGCAACTGCCCGATCCGAAGATGAAGCTGCAGGGCCAGTATGCGGTCGACTTCATCGTCGAGACGCTGATGAAGGAAGAGGCCGGCACGATCACGCTGTGCGCGCTCGGCCCGCTCACCAATGTCGCGCTGGCGCTGATCCGTGAGCCGAAGATCGCGCCGCGCATCAAGGAAATCGTACTGATGGGCGGCGGTTTCTTCGAAGGCGGCAATGTCACGCCGACCGCAGAATTCAACATCTATGTCGATCCGCAGGCCGCCGACCTGGTGTTCAAATCCGGCATTCCGATCGTCATGATGCCGCTCGACGTCACCCACAAGGCGCTGACCACGGCCAAGCGCACGCAGGCCATCCGCCAGCTCGGCACCCGGGTCGGCACCGCGACGGCCGAGATGCTGGAGTTCTTCGAGCGCTTCGACGAGGAGAAATACGGCACCGATGGCGGCCCGCTGCACGACCCGTGCGTCATCGCCTATCTGTTGAAGCCGGAGCTGTTCAAGGGCCGCAACTGCAACGTCACCGTGGAAACCACCTCCGAGCTCACCATGGGCATGACCGTCATCGACTGGTGGGGCGTGACCAAGCGGCCGAAGAACGCCATGGTGATGCGCGACATCGACCATGACGCCTTTTTTGCGCTGCTGGTGGAGAGGCTGGGGCGGCTTTAAGCCTGCCTTGACGCAGATCGTTCGCCCAGGGCCTAGCGCCTCTGGGCGATATCGGCTGCTTACTCGTCGAGCAGCCGATAGGTTTCGCTGCCATCCTGCCTATGCTGTTGCTCGACCGGAACTTGCGAACCCATGGCTCGTGGTGTTTCCGCATGGCCGTATACGAAAATCAGGTCGTTTTCGCTGAGACGGATACCATACAGGTAACGAAACCCACCGTTGATCCAGCCCTTTGGGTTCGGCGAGGCATCGAGAACACTGACAACCGTGCCTGTCGCCCGTCCCAGGCTGATGATCGGGCTGCTGTGTCCGGCGGCAGGCCTCATGATTGCAAAAATGCACGCGCCAAGCAGCACGGCAGCAAAAGCGATGCCCCAGACGTTTTCTCGCAGAATTGGCAAGGCGAGAGCCAAGCGTGCTTGTGCAAGGCGGGTCATTCTGGAAACCGGTAGAAGACGAAGCCATTATCACGCGTGACGCGCTCCAACTTTGCCGGCGCACCGATCAGATGCGGACGATCGTCATCGACAAGAATGGACGAACCGGTTTCGAGAGCAACCAGATAAAGGGTGCGGTCGTGGTCCGAATGGGCGCTTTTGACTGTTGCGTCGATTGGCTCGACTGACCGGATAGCGCTCGCATCATTCGTCCATTTGTAGAGAGCCGAAGGAACCATCACCGCGAACAGGGCGGCGGTCAGAATCACGCCGGGCGCGTTCCTTTTTATGCCAGCGTAAGTCCATGACATCGACGTGAATCCCCTAACGCGGATTCATGTGGTGGCGCGAAAGCTGACTTTCAATCAGGCTTCACGTACCGGCTCCGTTGGGAACGACCGTTGGCGGTCGTCACTTCGCCTTGGAAAACGCCAGCCACAGGCCGCCGCCGACCAGAAAGCTGCCGCTGATCCTGGACATCAGCTTGATGCGGCTGGCCGAGAGCAGGCGTCCGGCGCGGCTGGCGGCGAGCGCATGGGTGGAATCCGAGACGGCGGCAAAGATCATCGCGGTGAGGCCCATGACGACGATCTGTAGCGTGTAATTGCCCTGCGGGGCGATAAATTGCGGGAAGAAGGCGCCGAAGAACACCAGGGTCTTGGGGTTGCTGAGCGCCACCAGCAGACCCTGCAGGAAGAAGCCGCCACGCGGCTTTCTCGCCGTGCCGTCGCCGTTCAGCGTGCCCTTGGCGCGGAACATCTGCACGCCCATCCAGATCAGATAGGCGGCGCCGATCAGACGCACCCATTCGAACCAGTGGCCCATGCCCGCGATCAGCGTGTTGAGGCCGATGCCGACGATGGCGATCATGATGGCAAGCCCGGCCTGCGTGCCGGCGACATTGGCAAGCCCGGCGCGGTAGCCATGGCGGATGCTGTTGGCGATGATCAGCGTCACAGTCGGACCGGGCACCAGGATGATGACGATGCAGGCAAGGACATAGGCGGCGTAGAGTTCCAGCGACATGGGGACTTCCTCGAGGATGCGCTTAGGCGGCTGGCTGCAATCAATGCATGGCGGCGGGGCTGGTGCAAGCCGGTCGCAGACCGGCCGCCCCTCGCGTCAGGACGCCCCAGCCTGCCAAGGCAAGGTCGCCTCATAGGCCGCTCCGGCCCTGAGCACGGCGAGGTCGCCGCGCGGCCGGCCGATCAGCTGCATGCCCAAGGGGCGGCCTTTGTCGTCGAAGCCGACGGGCACGTTGAGGGCCGGACAGCCGCCGAGCGTGGCGAAGGCCGAAACCTGCATCCAGCGATGGTAGCTGTCCATCGTCCGTCCGGCGACCTCACTTGGCCAATGCGTGCCGACTTCGAAAGGAAAGACCTGCGCCGTCGGCAGCGCGATGAGATCGAAGTGCTCGAACAGCGACAGCAGCGTCCGGTGCCAGGAGGTGCGGATGACCGAGGCCGCGCGGATCTGCGGCGCCGTCAGCCGCATGGCGTTCTCCACCTCCCAGACGGCTTCCGGCTTCAGCAGGGCGCGCTTGTGCGGGTCGTCATAATGGACTTTCAGCGCCGAGCCGCTGCTCGCCTGCCGCAGCGTCACGAAGGCTTGCCACAGTGCCTCGAAATCGAAATCCGGCAGCAAGGGCTCGGTCAGGAAGGATGCCTCCGCGAAGCGGCCGAGTGCGGCCTCGCACAGATCGAGGATGCCAGGCTCCACCGGCAGGTGACCGCCTAGATCACCGAGCCAGCCGACGCGGCCGCCGCTTGCCGGCGTTGCCAGCCCTTCGAGGAATGAACCAGGCTTTTCCCAGGACAAGGGCGCATGCGGATGGTAGCCCGCCTGCACGTCGAGCAGCAGCGCCATGTCGCTGATGCTGCGGCCCATCGGCCCGTCTATGCCCATCTGAGCATGAAAGACTTCCAGGTCCGGCCCTCCGGGGACAAGGCCCTGCGACGGGCGGAAGCCATAGACATTGTTCCACGCCGCCGGATTGCGCAGCGAGCCGCCGAAATCGCTGCCGTCGGCGACCGGAACCATGTCGAGTGCAAGGGCGACCGCAGCGCCGCCGCTCGACCCGCCTGCGGTGAGCGCCGGATCGAAGGCGTTCAGCGTCGGGCCGAACACGTTGTTGTAGGTGTTGGATCCCAGCCCGAATTCGGGAACATTGGTCTTGCCGATGATGATGGCGCCGGCCTTGCGGATGCGCTCGACGAAGAATTCATCCTCCTGCGGCACGAAATCGGCGAAGATCGGCGAGCCGAAACTGGTCCTCAAGCCGCTCGTCATGGCGAGGTCTTTTATCGCCATCGGCAGGCCGAACAGCGAGCCGGCCGGCCCGCCTTGCGCTAGATGCGCGTCCGCCGCGTCGGCCTCGCGCAGGATGTCGGAGCGCTCGCGCAACGAGACGATGGCGTTGACCAGCGGGTTTACCGCGTCGATGCGGTCGAGGAATGCGGCGACCAACTCGCGCACGGACAGGCGGCGCAGCCGGATCGCCTCGGCCAGGTCGACAGCGGACATCTGGCAGATGTCGCCGGCGGGGGGCACGGCGTGCTTCGTTGCGGGGCGCAGGGCTGTCATCCGGCGTTGTTGCGCAGGGCGGTGTCGACATCCGCCGCCAGCGGGATGGCCGGCTGGGCGCCGGGCTTCAGGCAGGCGAGCGAGCCGGCGGCTGCGGCGCGGGTGAGAGCCTGCTCCAGCGGCAGGTTGGACGCCAGCCCGGCAGCGAGATAACCGCAAAAAGTATCGCCGGCCCCGACCGTGTCGACCGGCGTGATTTTCAGCGCCGGCACGGTCAGGAAATCCTCCGGGGTCGCCGCCAGCACGCCGTCGCCGCCGAGCGTGACGACGATGGTGCGGCCGGTTTTGCCGGCGAAGTCGCGCATGCGCGCCGGGCGGTCTCGGCCTTTCAGCGACAGCGCCTCGCCGTAAAGGTCGAATTCGGTTTCGTTGGCGACGGCGTAGTCGGCCTTGCCGAGCAACGCTGCCGCCTCGCTACGGAACGGCGCGGTGTTGAGCACGGTGACCGCGGCGGCGGCGCGTGCGGCGTCAAGCGCTGCACCGACAGTCTGCAACGGGATCTCGTGCTGCAGCAGGACGACGTCGCCCTTCGCAAGGAAAGCCTTGGCGAGATCGCCGGGCAGCACCGAATCATTGGCGCCCGGCACGACGGCGATGACATTCTCGCCATCGGCGCCGACGAGGATCAGCGCCGTGCCGGTGGAGGCGAAGCTCTGGCCGACGCCGGAGAGATCGACCTTGCCGGCCACGAGCAAAGCGAGGGCTTCGGTTGCGAAATTGTCCTTGCCGACGGCGCCGACCATGCGCACCTTGGCGCCGGCGCGCGCCGCAGCCAGCGCCTGGTTGGCGCCCTTGCCGCCGGGCGCGGTGGTGAAGCCGGAGCCGCGGACCGTCTCGCCCGGCGAAGGCAGGCGGTCGACATTGGCGATAAGGTCGAGGTTGATCGAGCCGACAACGATGATCAAGAAAGCCTCCTGCGGAATGCGCGGGAAGCTAACCTGTAAGCCGGCGGCTTGCCAGAGCGTGCGGATGTTTTGCGCCGGGAGCTCGCAAAAAGAAAAACACCGGCGAAGGGATTTCGCCGGTGTTGTTTGATGCGGGCAGCTTCAGGACGCGGTCTGGCCCGCTTCCCAACCGAGGATGGCGCGTTTGCGGGTCAGGCCCCAGTGGTAGCCGGTGAGTGCGCCGGACTTGCCCAGCGCCCGATGGCAAGGGACGACGAAGGACAATGGGTTGGCGCCGACCGCCGCCCCCACCGCCCGGCTGGCGTTTGGCGCGCCGATCCTGGAGGCGATCGAAGAATAAGTGCAGGCCTTGCCCATCGGGATCCTGAGCAGCGCGTCCCAGACGCGCAGCTGGAAGTCGGAGCCGATCATCACCACGCGCAGCGGCTGGTCGGCGCGCCACAATGTCGGATCGAAGATGCGCGCCGCATAGGGCTGGGTGGCGCTCATGTCCTCGACATAGGTGGCGTTCGGCCAGCGGCCCGACATGTCGGCGAAAGCCGCCCGCTCGCCGCCCGGATCGTTGAAGGCGAGCCCCGCAAGGCCACGGTCGGTGACCATGATCAGGGCGATGCCGAAGGGCGAGATGTGGTAGCCGTAGCGGATGGTCAGGCCCGCGCCGCGCGTCTTGTAGTCGCCCGGCGACATCGCCTCGTGGGTGACGAACAAATCGTGCAGCCGGCCGGGGCCGGACATGCCGAGTTCGAACGATGTTTCGAGGAGCGGCATGCCGGAATCGAGCAGTTTGCGGGCATGGTCGAGGGTGACCGCCTGCAGGAAGGCTTTTGGCGACAGGCCGGCCCAGCGGGTGAACAGCTTTTGCAGGCCCGTGGGTGTCTCGCCGACATCGGCTGCCAGGGCTTCCAGCGAGGGCTGGTCGCGATAGTCGAGGCTGATCTTCTCGATGGCGCGGCGCACGACCTCGTAGTCGCTGCCCTCGGGGGTGATGTCGTGCTGCAGGATCGCTGTCGGTTTCATCTGCGTATTCGTGGTCATCTGGGCGTTCATGGCAATATCTCCTTGACCGCGAATATCGGTCTTTCCGCCCCTTGCAACCACCCGAAACTTGCCTTGTGCCGCCTGTTCCCAGATAAATACTGGATTGCGCCCCGGGAGATGCCAATGGCCGGCGAAAGGGTGAATCTGAGCGGAGCAAGGGAGACCTTGCTGATGACGCTTTATGGCAAGGCACTGGAAAGCCGGCTGCCGCATTCGCTGCTCGGGGATCGCTTCGCCGACGAGGCCGTGCGCAAGATCGACTATGATTTCTCGCGCCTCAAGGTCGACACCAATCTCGGCATCGGCCTGGCGATCCGGGCCAAGACGTATGATGTCCGCGTTCAGGACTTCATCGCCAGAAATCCCGGCGCCATCGTGCTGCATCTCGGCTGCGGGCTCGATACGCGCATTTTCCGTGTCGATCCACCCGAAGGCGTGGAGTGGTTCGATGTCGATTTTCCGGATGTCATCGCGCTCCGGCGCAAGCTTTACCCGTCCCGGGACCACTACCACCTCGTCGGCTCTTCGGTAACCGACCCGGACTGGCTGGCAGAAGTGCCGAGCAATCGTCCGGCCGTCGTGGTGATGGAGGGGTTGACGCCTTATCTCCCGGTAGAGGAGGGGCCACGGCTGCTGTCACGCCTTGTCGCGCATCTTGCCGGCGGCGAGCTGATGTTCGACGCCTACAGCCACTTCGGCCTGAAGATGCTGCGCCTCAATCCGACCATCAGGGCGACGGGCGCCGAGGTTCACTGGGCGATCGACGACCCGCAGGTACTGGAGCGTGCCGTTCCGAAGCTGCGCTTTGTCGACGATATCTCGGCCTACAGCGCGGAACGCACAGCGCATATGAGCTGGTCCGCAAAACTGTTCATCGGGCTCTGGAGACACATTCCCGCATTGCGCAAGGTCGGCAGGATTTTACGCTACCGGTTCTGACGCGCCGACTCTAACGCGTCCTGGCTTTTGTCAGAGCACGTGAAAATGCAGTGGCAAAACTCTCGCGGGAGTCAGGGTCCAGGAATGACCCGATCGGCACATTCTGTCCTTGTGCTTCCACCGTCATCCTGGTGATGCCGATCTCGGCATGGCGAGCGACGGAAAAGCGCGCCCAGAACGGGTTGAAGCGATGCGCTTCCGACTTTCCCGAGGGCGCCGTCTTGCGGATGTCGAGGCTGGTGCGCGACACCGACACTTCCTCGCGGGCACGGGCGGCACGATAGTTGGCGCGGAAGGCGATGTAGACGGCGATGACGTCGAGGCCGAAGAAGCCGAACACCGGCCAGGCGCCGCGCGACAGGAAAAACGCCCCGGTCACCACCCAGCCGAACAGCAGCGCGCCCATCAGCACGGCAAAGCCGGTGCGGCCCAGCGAGCGGTGCGGTGTCAGCAGCGCCTGGAAGAATGGCTCGTCGGCCTGAAACGAGGCGTTTGTGTCGCTCATCCCAGGATATTATAGGAGGGAAATGGCCAGCCCCAAGTCCAAAAATCTTTCCCTATCCAAAAGTGAACTGCCGCCCGGGCGGCGCGACGGCTCGAATGCCAAGCCGCGACCGCGGCCGGCGCGGCTCCGTTCGCTCTACAGCGCCGCCGAGGTGCATGAGATCTTCCGGCGGTTTTCGGTGCAGCGGCCCGAGCCGAAGGGCGAGCTCGAGCACGTCAACGCCTTCACGCTGCTGGTGGCCGTGGTGCTGTCGGCGCAGGCGACCGATGCCGGCGTCAACAAGGCGACGCGGGCGTTGTTCAAGGTCGCCGACACACCTGAAAAGATGCTGGCGCTGGGCGGAGCCAGGGTTGGCGAGTACATCCGCACCATCGGACTCTGGCGCAACAAGGCCAAGAATGTCGTGGCGCTCTCGGAGGCGCTGATACGCGATTACGGCGGCGAGGTGCCCAGCGAGCGCGATGAGTTGGTCAAGCTGCCGGGGGTCGGGCGCAAGACCGCCAATGTCGTGCTCAACATGGCGTTCGGCCAGCACACGATGGCGGTCGACACCCATATTTTCCGCATCGGCAACCGCCTCGGCCTGGCGCCAGGCAAGACGCCCGAACAGGTCGAGCAAGGGCTGCTGCGGATCATCCCGGACGAGTATATGCGCCATGCGCATCACTGGCTGATCCTGCATGGCCGCTATGTCTGCAAGGCGCGCAAGCCCGATTGCCCGGCCTGCGTCATCGCCGATCTCTGCAAGGCCGAGGTGAAGACGACAGACGTGCCGGCGCCGCTCGTGGAAATCGCGGCGCCCGGCGTCCCGACAACTAGCTTTCCTCCACGAACACCTCTTCGCGCTTCTTCTTGACCGACGGCAGGAAGACGACGACGAGCACGGCCAGTGCGACGAGCAGCAGGCCGGCGCTGATCGGCCGCGTCACGAAGGTCGAGGGGTCGCCGCGCGACAGGATCATGGCGCGGCGCAGGTTTTCCTCGAGCAGCGGGCCGAGCACGAAGCCGAGCAGCAGGGGTGCGGGTTCGCAGCGCAGCTTGGTCAGGATGTAGCCGAGCAGGCCGAAGAATGCGACCGCGTAGAGATCGAAGGCGTTGGTGTTGACGCTGTAAACGCCGATCGAGCAGAACGCCATGATGATCGGGAAGAGCACATAATAGGGGATCGTCAGCAGCTTCACCCATAGCCCGATCAGCGGCAGGTTCAGCACGATCAGCATCAGATTGCCGATCCACATCGAGGCGATGATGCCCCAGAACAGCGCCGGCTGCTCGATCGCGACATTGGGGCCGGGCACGATGCCCTGGATTATCATGGCGCCGATCATCAGCGCCATGACCGGATTGGCCGGAATGCCCAGCGTCAGCATCGGAATGAAGGAGGTCTGGGCGCCGGCATTGTTGGCCGATTCCGGTCCGGCGACGCCGGCGATGGCGCCCTTGCCGAACTCCTCCGGGTGTTTCGACACGCGCTTTTCGACCGTGTAGGAGGCAAAGGCGGCAAGCACCGCGCCGCCGCCGGGCAGGATGCCGAGCGCCGAACCGATGATCGTGCCGCGCACGATGGGTGCTGCCATCGCCTTGAAGTCGTCGCGGGTCGGCATCAGGCCGGAGACTTTTTTGATCATCACCGAGCGCTCGTGCTCGTTTTCGAGATTGCGCAGGATCTCGGCGACGCCGAAGACGCCGACCGCCACCGCCACGAAGTTCAGCCCGTCGGCATATTCGCGGATGCCGAGCGTGAAGCGCGGCGTGCCGGTGTAGATGTCGGTGCCGACAATGCCGAGCAGCAGGCCGAGCACGACCATCGCCAGCGCCTTGACGATCGAGCCATGGGCGAGAGCGATGGAGGAGACGAGGCCGACGATCATCAGCGAAAAATATTCGGCCGCGCCGAATTGCAGGGCTATTGCCGTCAGCGGCGGGGCAAAGACGGCGACCAGGAAGGTCGACACCGTGCCGGCGAAGAACGAGCCGATCGCGGCGATCGCCAGAGCCGCCCCGGCGCGACCGTTCCTGGCCATCTGGTAGCCGTCGATGGCGGTCACGGCCGAGGAGGATTCGCCGGGCATGTTGATGAGAATGGCGGTGGTCGAACCGCCATACTGGGCGCCGTAGTAGATGCCGGCCAGCATGATGAGGGACGAGACCGGGTCGCCGATCTGGAAGGTGATCGGCAGCAGCATGGCGATGGTTGCGGTGGCGCCGATGCCGGGCAGGACGCCGATCAGCGTGCCGAGCAGAACGCCGATGAGGCAAAAACCCAGATTGGCCGGCGTGGTGGCCGTCGAAAAGCCGAGTTCGAGGTTCCTGAGGAGGTCCATCTCAGCGCCTCACAATGCCAGCCATTGGGGCAACCAGGGGCCGAAGCGCTGGAATGGCAGCCCGAGCGCGTAGCTGAAGACCAGCACCGAAAACAGCGTCAGGCCGGCCGACAGCAGAAGTGCCGTCAGCGGCTTCATGCGGGCGCTGGCAAAAGAGGCGATCAGCGCCGTCAGGAAGATCGACGGGACGAAGCCGAGGCCGCGCACGGTCATGCCGAAAAAGATCGGCGCCGGCAGGATGAACAGCATGCCGCGCCACGCAATGGGGCCGATCGGCTCGCCCTCGACGCGCACCGCCTGGACGAGGATGATGGCGCCGAGCACGATCAGCACGATCGCCAGCACCAGCGGGAAAAAGCCCGGTCCCATGCGGAAGGCGGTGCCGATTTCGAGGCCGAGCGATTGTATCGCGAAAAAGGCGCCGAAAAAGATGAACAGCGCGGCGCACAGGCCGTTTGCCCTGTCGATGGCGAAAGGTTTCATGGCGGTCCTCCCCTGACCCTTGCAACGGGCTTGCCGTTGCAAATGTGAAAACGGACGTCGAAGCGAAAACGGGGCGCCGGCAGCGCCCCGTTCAAGCCTCAGTCGGCGTATTGGCCGGCGGCTTCGATGATCGGCTTCCAGCGCATGATCTCGCCTTCCAGCTTGGCCTTCAGCGCTGCCGGCGTCGCGTCGGCCTCGGACGACGGCTTGGTGCCGAGTTCGGCGAAGCGGGCGATGACGTTGGGGTCCTTCAGCGCGACCTGGAGCGATTTCGACAGTCGGCCGGTGATCTCGGCCGGCGTGCCCTTCGGCGCATAGAGGCCGTGCCAGATGCCGACCTGCACCGCGGGCAGGCCGGCTTCGATGGTCGTCGGCACGTCCTTCAGCACGTCGAGGCGCTCCGGCGTGGTGACGGCATAGGCCTTGATCGTGCCGCCCTGGATCTGCTTGGTGGTGTTGGTGGTCTGGTCGCACATAATGTCGACCTGGCCGCCGAGAAGGTCGGTCATGGCCGGACCGGTGCCCTTGTAGGGCACGGTGACCAGCGGCGTGCCGATGGCGCTCATGAACAGCATGCCGCACAGATGCGAGGCAGCGCCGATGCCGGCATTGGCGACGGTGATGGTGTCCTTGTTGGTCTTGGCGTATTCGACCAGCCCTTTCAGGTCGGCCGGCTCCAGGTCCTTGCGGGCGACGATGGCCATCGGCACCTCGGTGACGAGGCCGACATACTCGAAGGCGTTCAGCGTGTCGTAGGCGAGTTTTCTGTAGAGGGTCGCGCTGGTCGCCATGCCGATGTGATGGAGGAGCAGCGTGTAGCCATCCGGGTCGGCGTTGGCGACGCGGCCGGCGCCCAGCGTGCCGCCGGCGCCGCCGACATTTTCGACGATGATCTGCTGGCCGAGATCCTTCGACATGGCTTCGGCGACGAGCCGCGTAACCGTGTCGGTCGGACCGCCGGCCGCAAACGGCACGACGACGGTGATGGTGCGCTCGGGATAGGTCTGTGCGCTGGCGGTGAACGAATAAAGCGTGACGGCCGCGGCGGCGGCCAGGGCGGCTACAATTTTCCTCATCGTAATTCTCCTCCCAGGATATCAATCTCCGATCGCTGTGCAGGTCAGGCAGCAGGGTGCAACAAAGGCAAGCTAACAGATTGTCGCCTGACGCAAACTGCAAAATACAGTCGTGCGCAACCATGGCAATCAGGGGGAGTATGCCCGGCGAAGATGGGGTTTCGTGTTGGCGTTGCTTCAATAACCGTAGCCGCGCGCCATCGCCGCCGCGAAGACCGGGATCAGCAGGAAGATGAAGGCCTCGGCGCGCACATAGGTCTTCACCGAGGCGAGTTCCGCCGCCGGCACCTGGAAGCCGGGACTGGCGCTGGCTTGCCGGTTCCAGGAGATGAAGCGGATGGTCGGGATGATCGACAGCAGGCCAACGATGCCGAACGCCGCCATCTTGGCCCAGAACACCCAGTTGTAGACATAGAACTCCCAGCCCTTCAGGCCGTAGACGACGCGGCCGATGCCGACGATGATGATCGACATCGCGAGGATGCCGTAGTGGCGGTCGATGCCGGCAAGCCGCTTCAGCGTGGCGGCGGAGAGGTCGCCGCGGATCAGGACAAATTCGGCGCCAATGATGCCGGCCAGCGAGAACACCAGCAGATGATGGAAAATGGCAAGCACGAGATCGGTGGTGTCCATGGCGTTCTCCTCCCATTGGCGGTATCGAGACCGGCCCTTGCCGGACCGGTTGCGAAAGGTAGCACCGTTCGGCAGAATTCCCAGAGGCGGACCTGGGTTGGACCATCGGCGTCGCCATCCTGACAGCTGGGGTTTTCTGAAATGGCCGGACTGAAGCGCGCCCTGAACCCGATGCCGGACGACATCCGCATCGCCCTGACCGAAAAAGGACTGACAGCGGCCTACGAGGCGCGGCCGGACTACCAGAAGAACGATTATCTCGGCTGGGTCGCCCGCGCCAAACGCAGCGACACCAGGCAGAAGCGGCTCGACCAGATGCTGGACGAATTGCGGCGCGGTGGGCTCTACATGAAGATGGTCTGGCACGGCTGAAAGTAAGCCGACGCTGTTCGCTTCGACCGCCTGGTCGCGCCAGGCCGTTCGGAAGCTTCCCTGGCTGAATGATGATCCGGCTTGGCCCTTGTCCGGGCGCGCTGGTTTGCTAAGCGCTGACCGTCAACGGAGGCAGAGTTTCATGGGCAGTCCAAAAACAGCCGGCGTCCCGGTTCTCGAAACGGAACGGACCATCATGCGGGCGCACCGGATCGAAGATTTCGACGACTATGCCGTCATGTGGGCCGACCCCGTCACCACCCGTTTCATCGGCGGCAAGCCGCGGACGCGGGAGGAAAGCTGGATGCGGTTCCTGCGGCATGCCGGCCTGTGGTCGCTGCTCGGCTACGGCTTCTGGGCGGTCGAGGACAAGGCCAGCGGTCGCTTCATCGGCGAGGCCGGATTCCACGATCTGAAGCGCGACATCGAGCCGTCGCTCGAGGGCATTCCGGAAGCCGGCTGGGCGCTGGCGCCCCAAGCACATGGCAAGGGTCTTGCCAGCGAAGTCGTCAGAAGGGCCCTGGCCTGGGGCGACGAAACCTTTGCCGGCGCGAGAACCGTCTGCATCATCGATCCGGAAAACACCGGCTCGTTGAACGTTGCGGCAAAGTGCGGCTACACCAAGGTCCTGGAAACGACCTATCACGACGGGCTGACGATCCTGCTCGAACGGCGGGTGTGAGGCGCTTCATCGACGCAATTTCCACGTTCTGCCAGGGTTGGCTATTCTAATCTAGCTACGCAATTCCTGTGGGAAAACCGCTCACACTTTTCCTGGAATTGCCCTTTGGGGGAGCCGACCATGCGTGCGATCAATGCGATATTTCTGAAGCTTTTCTGGGCGGGGCTGCTGCTCCTGGCGGCCGTGCAACTGGCGGGCGCCGATGCGACGGTACCGACCGCCGACATCGAGGGCGGTGCCGACAATCATCTGGCCAAGCGCTACGAGGGGTCGTTCATCGTCTCCTACGAAAAATTCGCCTATACCGATTTTACAGTGCCGCTGTCGCCGCTGAAGCCGAGCGCCGATCCGGATGCCCGTGACACGATGAACAACCGTGTGTTCGCGCCGGACAAGAAGGCTGAGGTCGAAGGCGCGCTGACCCGCATCGCCTATGTGCTGCCGGCCGAGCGCTCCCCGCTCGAAGTGCTGCGCAACTACCAGGATGTGATCGCGGCCGCCGGCGGCGAAGTCCTGTTCGAATGCAAGAAGGAAGAGTGCGGCGGCGCCGCCGACCGGTCGTCGAGCGGTGGCGGCGGCGACATGAGCCTGATGATGTATTTCTTCCATGAAAGCGACGTCAAGGACGCGGCCTTTTCCAATGGCGCCTGTGCGGTAACCACCGGTATCAACGACCAGCGCTTCTTCGCCGCCAAGCTGCCGCAGGACGGCGGCGACGCCTATGTCACGGTTCAGGCCTATTCGCTGATCGACGACCTCTACTGCAAGGAACTCAACGGCGGCACCATTGCCGTCGTTCAGGTGCTGGAGCCCAAGGCGCGCGACAAGAAGATGGTGGTGGTCGAAGCGGCCAAGATGGCGGATTCGCTGTCGGCCACCGGCTCCATCTCGCTCTACGGCATCTTCTTCGACACCGACAAGGCCGACATCAAGCCGGAATCGGAACCGACGCTGAAGGAGATCTCGACGCTTCTGACCAACGAGCCCGGCATGGCGGTGATCGTCGTCGGTCATACCGACAACCAGGGCGCGTTCGACTACAATATCGATCTGTCGTCGCGGCGGGCGCAGTCGGTGAAGGCGGCGCTGGTCTCGAAATACGGCATCGATGGCGGCCGGCTGACCGCCGCCGGCGCCGGCATGATGGCGCCCGTCGCCAGCAATGACGACGAAGCCGGCCGCGCCAAGAACCGCCGCGTGGTGCTGGTCAAGGCGAACTGAGGCCGATCACGGTTTCAGCGCCGGCTAGGCGCGCTGCCTGCTCCAGCATCGAGGCATCCTCGCCAAAGGCGCGGGTGGCGCGAGCGGCGGCCTCCAGCAGGTCCGGTGTCATGCGGCGCAGGAACGCCGTATCGACGCGTGTCGACGGGCCGGCCAGCGTCAAGGCGCCGAGCAGAACGCGGCCCGGTCCGAACACCGGCACCGAGACGCCCGCCGTCTCAGGGTCGCGATCGCCGATCGACAGATAGTGGCAGGCCTTGCGGATGGTCTCGTATGGTTCGCCCGGCTGGCCTGAAAACGCTGCCAGCACGCGGCCGCCCGAGCCGGTGAGCAACGGCAGCAGGTCGCCTTCCCGGATGGTGTAGCGGATAGGATGCTTGGATTCGACGCGGTAGAGACAGGTGCGGGCGTCGCCCGAGCGGACATAGAACGCCACGCTTTCCCAACTGCGTTCGGCAAGATCACGCATGATCGGCAGCAGGATGTCGACCGCCACGACCGAGCGCTGGTAAAGCGCGCCAAGCCGAAAGGTGTCGGGTCCGATGCGGTAGCGGCCATCGTCGAGCCGCTCCAGCAACTGCCCGCGCAGCAATGAGTTCGCCAGCCTCAAAATGGTGCTTTTGTAGAGCCCGGTGCGCGCCGCGATCTCGGCCAGGCTGAGCGAGCGGTCGGCGGTCGCGAACGCGTCGAGAATGGCAATCGCGCGGTCGAGCGCGGCAACACCATCGGCCGGCAACGGCTGGGATCGCGCTTCGGTCATCTCACGAACAGTTTCATTCCAGTTTACCTGCTCGGACAAAGGCCGGCCGAAGCGATTGTGCCGCACATCCATGGTTCTGTCTAGTAGAACAGCGTTCCTGTTGACAGAACGCACCGAAATCGGCATGAATTTTTGCCGAGCGGGTCTGTTTTCAGGCTACGTTTCTGGCAGGCACCGGAGGAGGTGTCGTGATTTGGAGGAATCCCATGCTGAACAGACGCAGATTTTTGATGAGCACCGCGGCCGCAGGCGCTGCCGGATTCGTTGCAACGCATTTGACGCCCGCCCTCGCTCAGGATGCACCGCAGATCCAGATCTTCGTGCCGGCCGCGCCCGGCGGTGGCTGGGACCAGACGGGGCGCACCATCGACCAGGTGCTGCGCAGTGAAAAACTGATCTCCGGCTCGCAGATCACCAATGTCGGCGGCGCCGGCGGCACGGTCGGCCTGCCGCAGTTCATCAGCCAATGGAAGGGCAAGGGCAATTCGCTGATGGTGGCCGGCATGGTCATGGTCGGCGCCATCATCGCCAACAAATCAGCCAACAACCTCTCCGAAGTCACGCCCATCGCTCGCCTCACCGGCGAGTTCGAGGCGCTGGTGGTGCCGGCGGATTCGCCGTTCAAGACGGCCGGCGATTTCGTTGCGGCGCTCAAAGCGGATCCGACCAAGGTTCCGGTGGCCGGCGGCTCGGCCGGCGGCTCCGACCACATCCTGTTCGGGCTGATCGCCAAGACGGTCGGCGTTCCGGCAACCAACCTCTCCTATGTGCCTTTCGCCGGCGGTGGCGAGGCGCTGTCGGCGCTGCTCGGCAACCAGGTTGCGGCCGGCATTTCCGGCTTCGGCGAGTTCTCCGAGCAGGTCAAGGCGGGCGCGCTTCGGCTGTTGGCGATCTCCGCCGACAAGCGCCAGGACGGCATCGACGCACCGACGATGAAGGAAGCCGGCATTGACGTCGAACTGTTCAACTGGCGCGGCGTATTCGCACCGCCAGGCGTCTCCGACGCCGACAAGGCGGCGATGGTCACGATGATCGAGACCATGGCCAAGAGCGATGCCTGGGCAGCCGAATGCAAGAACCGCAACTGGACCCCCATCCTTCTGACCGGCGACGATTATGCGAAATTCCTCGTCGACGACACCGCCCGCATCACCGCGATCCTCAAGGATCTCGGCCTCGCCTGATGTCTTCAGGGGCGGCCACGGCCGCCCCTTCCGACATTAGCCTGCGAGATGGACATATCATGCGCTGGGAGTGAAACTGCGGATGCGGCCGGCGGGAGGATGCCGGCCATCTCGGGAGGACATCGATGAGCACCAGCGACCAGCAGCCGGCGCCCCCGCGCCTTGCCATGCCCGAATTGTTGATCGGCATCGGGCTTCTCGCCTGTGCCGCGGCCGTGGCGTGGCAGACCCTGGCGATCCCGGTTTCGCCGCTCTATTCCAAGGTCGGGCCGACCGTCTTCCCCTACATCACCATGACAGGCATGATCGTGCTTTCGCTGCTGCTCATCGTCGCCGCGCTGCGCGGCGGCTGGCAGCCGCAGGAGGAAAAGGAAACGCCGACCGACTGGAAGGCCATGGGCATCGTCGTTGCCGGCCTGGTCGCCAATCTGGTGCTGATCCAGCCGCTCGGCTTCACCGCCGCCTCGGTCATCATGTTCGTGCTCGTCTGTTATGGCTTCGGCAGCAAGCACACGCTGCGCGATGCGCTGACCGGCCTGATCCTGGCGCTTGCCGCCTATTTCGGCTTTGCCAGGGCGCTCGGCGTCAACATTGGCGCCGGCTTCATCGAAAACCAGCTGAACACGGTGATCGACGCGATCATCGCCACTGCGAGGGGCTGACGCCATGGAGACGCTCGGCCATCTCGCCCACGGATTTTCCGTCGCTTTCTCGCCGATGAACCTGCTGTGGTGCCTGGTCGGCACCACGCTCGGCACGGCCATCGGCGTGCTGCCCGGCCTCGGGCCGGCGCTGACCATCGCGCTGCTGCTGCCGATCACCTACCAGGTGGCGCCGGAGGCGTCCTTCATCCTGTTTGCTGGCATCTATTACGGCGCCATGTATGGCGGCTCGACGACCTCGATCCTGCTCAACACGCCGGGCGAAAGCGCCACCATCGTCACCGCGCTGGAAGGCAACAGGATGGCCCGCTCGGGTCGCGGCGGCGCGGCACTGGCGACCTCGGCGATCGGCTCCTTCGTCGCCGGCACCATCGGCACGATGGGCGTCGCCTTCCTGGCCCCGGTGGTGGTGAAGTTCGCGCTGGCCTTCGGGCCGGCCGAATATTTCTCGCTGATGGTGCTTGCCTTCATCACGGTGTCGGCGGTGCTCGGCTCGTCCTCCGTGCGCGGCCTCACCAGCCTGTTCATCGGTTTCGTCATCGGCATGATTGGCGTCGACCTGCAGACGGGACAGCCGCGCTTCACCTTCGGCATGAACGAACTGCTCGATGGCGTCGATGTCATCATTGCCGCGGTCGGCCTGTTTGCCGTCGGCGAGACGCTCTACATGGCCTCGCGCCGCTATGCCGGCAAGGACGAGATCGTGCCGCTCAAGGGCTCGCTCTACATGACCGCGGCCGAATGGGGGCGCTCGTGGAAGCCATGGCTGCGCGGCGCTTTCATCGGCTTCCCGATCGGCGCCATGCCTGCCGGAGGCGCCGAGATCCCGACCTTCCTGTCCTACGCCATCGAAAAGAAGCTGTCGAAGCACAAGGAGGAGTTCGGCACGGTCGGCGCCATCGAGGGCGTTGCCGGACCGGAAGCCGCCAACAATGCGTCTGCCGCCGGCGTGCTGGTGCCGATGCTCACCCTTGGCCTGCCGACCTCGGCGACCGCCGCAATCATGCTGTCGGCCTTCCAGAGCTACGGCATCAATCCGGGACCGCTGCTGTTGACGACGCAGGCCGATCTGGTCTGGGGCCTGATCGCCAGCCTGTTCATCGCCAACGTCATCCTGGTCGTTCTCAACCTGCCGCTGATCGGGCTGTGGGTACGGCTGTTGAAAATCCCGGCGCCGCAGCTCTATGCTGGCATCCTGGTGTTCGCCACCGTCGGCACCTACGGCATCTCGCAATCGCCGATCGACCTCGTCATCCTCTATCTCCTGGGGGCCGCCGGCTTCCTGATGCGGCGCTTCGATTTCCCGACCGCGCCGGTCATCATCGGCATGATCCTGGGGCCGCTTGCCGAAACGCAGTTCCGCCGGGCGATGACGATCTCGAACGGCGACTGGTCGGTGTTCTACACACACAAGCTGTCGCTGGTGCTGCTGATCCTCGCCTTCATCGGGCTCGCCGGTCCGCATATCTGGGCCTTCATCGAGCATCGGCGCCGGCGCGGACCCGAGCATGTGCCGGGCGATGCCTGAGCGACCTGGAGCATCATGACCGATCTGCTTGCCGGCATCCGCATTCTCGACCTGACCAATGTGCTGGCGGGCCCTTATTGTGCCTACCAGCTGGCGCTGCTCGGCGCCGATGTCATCAAGGTCGAGACGCCGCAAGGCGGCGATCTGGCGCGCCAGCTCGGCGCCTCGCCGGCGCTCAACGAGGCGGGGATGGGCGCGTCGTTCCTGGCGCAGAATGCCGGCAAGCGATCGGTGGTGCTGGATCTCAAAAGCGAAGCCGACCGCGAACGCTTCCTCGATCTCGTCGCCTCCGCCGATGCGCTGGTCGAGAATTTTCGACCGGGCGTGATGGGGCGGCTGGGTCTCGGCTATGAGGTGCTGAAAGCGGTCCGCCCCGGTCTCGTCTATTGCGCCATATCGGGGTTCGGCCAGACCGGGCCGATGCGCGACAATCCGGCCTACGACCAGATCATCCAGGGGCTGTCCGGCATCATGAGCATCACCGGCACGCCGGAGACCGCACCCTTGCGGGTCGGCTATCCCGTCGCCGACACGCTGGGCGGGCTGGTCGGGGCCTTCGCCATCGCCGCGGCGCTGGTCAAGCAGAAGACCTCGGGCGAGGGCGCGTTTCTCGATGTCTCGATGCTCGAATGCACGCTGTCGGCGCTGGGCTGGCCGGTGTCCAACTATCTGACCGCCGGCGTCGAGCCGCAGCCGATGGGCAATGAGAACATGACGGCTGCGCCCTCCGGCGCGTTTCGCACCGGCGACGGCCTGCTCAACATCGCCGCCAACAAGCAGGAGCAGTTCGTCACGCTTTGCCGGCTGATCGGCCAGCCGGAACTGGCCGACGATCCGCGCTTTGCCGAGCGCGAGACGCGCAAGCAGAACCGCGCTGTGCTGAAGGTGCTGATCGAGACGGCCTTGGCGAGCGCCTCGGCCGCAGCCTGGGAGGAAAAATTCAACCGCGCCGGCGTGCCGGCGGGCCGGGTGCTGACGATCCCCCAAGTGCTTGGCGAGCGCCAGGTGGTCGAGCGCGACATGACCACGCGTTTCCAGGGTCTGCCCGGCATGGCGCAGCCGCTGACCGTGGTGCGCGGCGGCTTCATGGTCGATGGCGCGGCACCCTTGCCGGTCCTGCCGCCGCCTGTGCTGGGCGAGCATATGGACGAGGTTTTTTCCACCCTGCCGCCGCGCGCCAGGAGAAGCGCGTGAGCGAGAGAAAAACCGGCCGCGAACGCGGCGAGGAATGGTGGCAGACCGGCATCATCGAGATGAGCCCCGGCATTATCCGGCTGCGCGGCTATGAAATCCAGGAGCTGATCGGCCGCGTCAGCTTTCCGGCCACGATCTGGCTGATGCTGCGCGGCGAATTGCCGAGCGAGGAGCAGGCGGCGCTGCTCGGCATTGCGCTGGGGGCGGCCGTCGACCACGGGCCGCAGGCGCCGTCGATCGCCATTGCCCGCATGGCCATCACCTGCGGCGTCGGCATCAACAGCGCCATGGCGTCCGCCGTCAACGTGCTGGGTGACGTGCATGGCGGCGCCGGCGAACAGGCGCTGTCCTTCTATGGCGACATTGCCGTGGCACTTGACCAGGGTGTTGCGCTGGACCAAGCCGTAGCCGCACGGCTCGACCGTTTCTTCGCCGAGGAGAAAGGCTATGTGCCGGGATTTGGCCATCGCTTCCACCCGGTCGATCCGCGCGCGCCGCGCCTGATCGCAGTGACGCGCGAGTTTGCCGCGCGCGGCGTCGTCAGCGGACGCTTTGCCGACATCGCCGAGGCCGTCGAATCAGAGGTGGCACGGCGCAAGGGGAAGAAAATACCGCTCAACATCGACGGCGCCACCGCCGTCATCTATGGCGAGCTCGGCTTTCCGCCGCCGTTGACGCGCGGCCTGTTCGTGCTCTCGCGCTCGGTCGGCATCCTGGCGCATGCATGGGAACAGTCGCAGCAAAGCGAGCGCAACAAAGGGCCGCTGCCGCGCGAATGGCTGTGGGCCTATACGGGCACGCCGCTGCGGCCATTTCCCGCTGAGGGGGATGAGGGTCCCGCTGAAGGGGACGAGGGCAAGTGAGGTTGGTCAGGCCGGGTCCGGCACTGCCGGCTGAGGCGGCGCCAGGTTGGCCATCAGCGTCGAGAGATCCGGCTCATCGATGAGCAACGCCGCGTCCTGCGGCTTGAGCCATGCCCGCTGGCGGCTCTTGGCCTCCTGCCAGTTGGCCAGTTCCTCGGACACCTCCAACAGATAGACGACGACGTCGACGCGCACAAAATTGTGCTCCAGCCGTTTCCAGTAGGAATAGCTGCCGGCAGGCGCCTTGCGGGTCTTGCCGAGCACGCCGGCTTCTTCGCGCGCCTCGATGGTGGCGGCCTTGCGCCCGCTCTTTCCTTTCATCGGCCAGCCCTTGGGCACGATAAAGCGCTTCGTCGCTCGCGACGTCACCAGCATCACTTCGAAATTGCCTGAAACGTCCAGACGAAAGGGAATGGCGGCGACCTGGCGAATGCGTTCGCCTCGCCTTGCCTTGCGTACCGCCTTTTTCTTCGTCGTCGCCATGTGCTGAAAATCCGGTCGGCGGGCGCACCGCCGCACGCCGCCTGCAAACCCTGATATGCCCGCGAGGCAATGAGCATTTTTAGTAAATAAGTCGACTAAGTAAATCGCAAGCGACCGATATCAACGGCAAACACGCACAATCTGGTTGTTGACGATCTGAATCGGACAAGCTTGCCGGACGACGGGCACTTCGGGGCGCGGCTGCGGCACGATCCGACGGTCCTGCTCGCGATATTGCTGCTGCTGTTGCTGGAACTGCTGCCGCTGCAGGCTGTTGCGCAATTGCTGCAGCTGGTTCTGCTGGATCAGCCGGTTGGCGCTGGGATTGACGGACTGAGCCGCAGCAGATTGCATGATGCCGACGAGCGTTGCCGCCGCCAGCATTGCCGACATGAGAACTGTCGATAGGCGAAGCGTCGACATCAGTTCATTCCCGTACAGATATAACCTCCTCTCTATATAGGGCGTTCGTCTCGATCTGCCATGGGCCGGTCTGCCATGGGCCGATCTGCCACGGGTTGGCGAAATCCCTGAGGAAGCGGCCCGGCCGCACTTGACAGAAAAGATCGATTGACCGCTCTATCGGGCGCGGATCTCGGCCTCAATCGCGGCTGACTCGAGGCACAATCGGGAGCATATTGATGAAAAGCAGGCAAGTATATTTCGCGGCGCTACTGGGCAGCATCTGTATTCTTGGCCCGGTGGCAGTCGCGGCGCAAACCAAGACCGACAAGGCGGCGCCTGCCGCCGCAGCGCCCGCCCCTGCTGCCGGCCCGACATTGCCTGGCGGCGCCTCGGCGCTGTCCGAGACACATGGCGACTGGACGGTCAATTGCCAGGTAACCGGCACGGCCAAGGTTTGCAGCCTGTCGCATCAGCAGTTCAACAAGCAGTCCAACCAGCGCCTGCTGGCGATCGAGCTGTCGAGCAAGAGCGGCGAGGATGCCGCCGGAACGCTGGCGCTGCCGTTCGGCCTGGCGCTCGCCAAAGGCGTCAGCCTGACCATCGACGACCAGAAGCTGGAAGGCAGCTTGCCGTTCAACACCTGCCAGGCCGTCGGCTGCCTGGTGCCGGTGGCGTTCGATGCCAGCGTCACGCCGCTGCTCAAGGCAGCCACCACGCTGAAGATCGACGCCTTCGCGGCCGACACCGGTCAAGCGGTGAGTTTCACCATCCCGCTCAACGGCTTCGGCGGCGCACTGGCACGGACCGCGGAACTCTCGGCGGACTGAGCGGAAAACGTCCGGTCACTCAACCTCGCGCAGCCGGTACCCCACCCCGGTTTCGGTGGTGATGTAGCGCGGCTGGTCGGGCGACTTTTCGATCTTCTGCCGGAGCTGGCGGACATAGACCCTCAGATACTGCACGTCGGTCGAATCGCCCCACACCTGCTTCAGAATGAAATGGTGGGTCAGCACCTTGCCGGCATGCTGCACCATAATGCGCAATATGTCGTACTCCTTGGGGGAGAGCTTTATCTCCTTGCCTTCGACCTTGACGATGCGCTTGACCAGGTCGACCGAGAGATCGCCGGTCTGAAACACCGGCTTCTCGCCCTGCTGCTGGAATTTGTGGCGCAGCGCGACGCGGATTCTGGCGACCAGTTCGTTCATGCCGAACGGCTTGGTGATGTAGTCGTCAGCGCCGAGTTCGAGCGCCGCGACGATGCCGGCTTCGTCGGTGCGGCTGGACAGGATGACCACGGGCACGTCGAGGCCGTCGTCGCGCCATTTGCGCAGGAGATCGAGGCCACCCATGCCGGGCAGGCCGAGGTCGAGCAGGATCAGATCCGGCTTTTGTGCATCGACGAGTTCGATCGCAGCCTTGGCGTTGGGCGCTTCGCTGACCGCATAGCCCTGGCTGCCGAGGCCGACGCGCAGCAGTTTGCGGATCGGCGGCTCGTCGTCGACGACCAGTATGCTGACGTTGGAATTTGTCATGCCGGATCACCAGAGTTTTGCCCGTCCGCGTTCCGTTCGTCCAGGCCGGGCGATCGTGCCGGCTTCGGCATGCGGATGGTGAAGACCGCGCCTTGGCGATCGCTGCGGTTCGCCGCCATGATCGTGCCGCCCATCGCCTCGATGAAGCCCCGGCAGATCGACAGGCCGAGCCCGGTGCCGGCCTGGACCTGATCGCGCTTGCGCACCCGGTAAAAGCTGTCGAAGACGCGCTCCAGGTCGGCGGGCGGAATGCCCGGTCCCTCATCCATGATCTGCAGCACGACGGAGCCATTGTCGGCCCAGCCCTGCAGCCGGATTGTCGATCCCGGTGGCGCGTATTTCGCGGCATTGTCGAGCAGATTGAACAGCATTTGTTCGAACAGCACGGGATCGAGCTTCAGCATCGGCAGGTCGGCCGGAATATCAACCTCGGTCTTGTGCCCGGCAGTGATCTTGCGTGCCCGCTGCAAGGCCGAGCCGACGACATCGCCGACATAGTGGAGAGCAAAATTCGGCTCCATGGCGCCGGATTCAATCTTGGTCATGTCGAGCAGATTGGCAATGAAGCGGTTCAGCCGTTCGGACTCGTCGAGCACGGTGGTCAGCAGCTCGGCCCGATCGTTCTCGGGCAGTGCCGGCGCAAATTCCCTGAGCGTGCCGGCCGCGCCCATGATGGCCGCCAGCGGCGTCTTCAGATCATGCGAGATCGACGTCAGCAGTGCCGAGCGCAAGCGGTCGGCCTCGGCCGCCAGCCTGGCGCGATCGACATCGGCGACCAGCTGGATGCGCTCGATGGCAACCGCCGCCTGGTCGGCCAGCGCGTCGAGCAGGCGCTGTTGCTCGGGCGTCAACAGCGGCCCCTGCTTGTCATTGTCGAGGCCGACGACGCCGATGGCGGTACGGCCGGTCCGCAAGGGCAGGTAGAGCCGTTTTGCCCCGGGCAGGGTATCGGCGCCACGGCCGGCAGCCCGGTTGTGTTCCCAAGCCCAGCGTGCAGCCGCGATGTCGGCCTCGGCCAGCGTGTCGTCGGGGGGATAACCGGCCTTGACGGTGATCGTGCCTTCTTCCGGCAAAAGCAGCACCACGCGCAGCTTCAGCATCGAGGCGATCTGGAACGCGGTGGCCCACAAAACGTCGTCGAGCGTGCCCGCGCCGGCGAGTTTCTTGGAAAAGAGGTAGATGTCCTCGGTCGCCCGGGCGCGTGAACGGGCGGCGGCTGCCTGACGCTGCACACGCGCCGTCAGATTGCTGGCGATGACGGCAACGACGAGGAAGACGGCGAAGGCAACGATGCTCTCCGGATCGCGGATCGTCATCGTGTAGCGCGGCTCGAGAAAGAAGAAGTTGAAGGCAATGGCGCTGAGGAAACAGGCGTACAGCGCCGGCCACAGGCCAAAGGTCACTGCCGATGTCAGCACCGCCAGCAGCAGCACGCTGGCAAGGTTGCGAACGTCGAGGAACTGATCGAGGACGGCGCTGACGGCAAGCGCGCCGGCGACATAGACGGTCGAGAAAAGATAAGGCCAGATTTGAAATGGCGTCTGCTCGGCCGCCGCCTTGACCCTCGACGTGGCCTCGTTGTCGCGCTCCGTTCCTGAAATGACATGGACGCTGATATCGCCGGCATTGCGGATCAGATCGTAGGTGAGCGAACCCTCGATCAGTTCGCGCCAGCGCGAGCGGGTCGGCCTGCCGACGACGATATGGGTGAAATTGTTCACTGTGGCGTGGCGGACGATGTCCTGGGCGACGTTCTGGCCCGGAATGGTCGTCACCTCGGCGCCGAGCTGCTCGGCCAGGCGCAAGAGCGTGGCCAGCCGGTCCTTGTCTTCCTCCGACATGGCGGCCGAACGCGGCGTGTCGACATGCAGCGCCGTCCACGGTGCGCGCAGCCGGTCGGCCAGCCGGCGCGCATAGCGGACACGAGACGCTCCGCCCGGACGCGCATCGACGCAGACGAGCACCCTTTCGCCCGCCGCCCAAGGGCCGGGAATCGCGTGCGACTGCATGTGGTTGAGCAACTGCTCGTCGACGCGCTGGGCGGTGCGGCGCAGCGCCAATTCCCGAAGCGCGGTCAGATTGCCCGGCGAGAAATAGTTTTCGACTGCGCGCTGGGCAGTGTTGGGGAAATAGACCTTGCCCTCTTTCAGCCGCTTGATCAGGTCGTCGGGCGTGAGGTCGATGATCTCGATGTCATCGGCCTGGTCGATGATGGAGTCCGGGACCGTTTCGCGCACCCTGACCCGGGTGATCTGCGCCACCACGTCATTCAGGCTCTCGACATGCTGGATGTTGAGCGTGGTGTAGACATCGATGCCGCGCGTCAGGATTTCCTGGACGTCGAGATAGCGCTTGGGGTGGCGGCTGCCGGGCGCATTGGTGTGGGCGAGTTCGTCGACGAGCACCAGCGCCGGCCGGCGGGCGAGAATGGCATCGATGTCCATCTCGTCCAGCACGCGGCCTCTGTAGTCGACCTTCTGGCGCGGGATCACCTCGTAGCCTTCGACCAGCGCCAGTGTTTCCTTGCGGCCGTGGGTCTCCACGACGCCGACCACTACGTCGACGCCGTCAGCCAGCCTGGCGCGGCCGGCCATCAGCATTTCATAGGTCTTGCCGACGCCGGGGGCAGCGCCGAGAAATATCCGCAGACGGCCGCGCTCTTCCCGTTCCGCATGCTCGAGCAGCGCGTCCGGAGAGGGTCTGGTATCGTTGCTTCTGGCGTCCGGCATCAGGCTCGATCATGAACGGCGCCGAGGATCGTGTCGATCCCCGGCCCCTGGCTTCAGAGATTGTCTCTCACTGCTTGGTATCGTCCAGTGCCAGGTTGAGCGCCAGCACATTGACGACCGGCTCGCCGAGGAAGCCGAGTTCGCGGCCTTCGACATGGCTGTCGACAAGCGCCTTGACCTTGGCTTCGTCGAAGCCCCTGGCCTTAGCCACCCGAGCGACCTGGAAATAGGCGGCGTCCGGGCTGATGGCGGGATCGAGGCCGCTGCCGGACGTCGTCACCAGATCCATCGGCACCGGCCGGTTCGGGTTCTCCGCCTTCAGCTTTGCAACATCGCCCTTGATGCGGTCGATCAGCTTGGGGTTGGTTGGACCGAGATTGGAGCCGCTGGACGCTGCGGCGTTGTATCCGTCGCCGGCAGCCGAGGGGCGGCCATGGAAATACTTGTCGTCGGCAAAGCCCTGGCCGATCAGTTCGGAGCCGATGACCGTGCCATTCTTCTCGATCAGGCTGCCATTGGCTTGATGCGGAAACAGCGTCTGGGCGATGCCGGTCATCCCCAAGGGATAGATCAGGCCGGTCAGGACAGTAAAAAAGACGATCATTGTGATTGCGGGGCGTATCTGGGAGAGCATGGAGATATCCTTAAGCGAGGCCGAGGCCGGTGACGATCATGTCGATCGCCTTGATGCCGGCGAACGGAACGATGATGCCGCCGAGGCCGTAGACCAGGAGGTTGCGGCTGAGCAGCGCGCCGGCGCCGATGGCGCGGTATTTGACGCCTTTCAGCGACAGCGGGATCAGAGCGATGATGATCAGCGCGTTGAAGATGATGGCCGACAGGATGGCGCTCTGCGGCGTCGCCAGATGCATGATGTTGAGCGCTTGCAGGGGGCCGATGGTATGTCCCGGCGCAACGTAGAAGACGGCAAACATGGCCGGGATGATGGCGAAGTATTTGGCGACGTCGTTGGCGATCGAGAAGGTCGTCAGCGAGCCGCGCGTCATCAGCAGCGCCTTGCCGATCTCGACGATCTCGATCAGCTTGGTCGGGTCACTATCGAGGTCGATCATGTTGCCGGCCTCGCGGGCGGCAACCGTGCCGGTGTTCATGGCGACGCCGACATCGGCCTGCGCCAAGGCCGGCGCGTCGTTGGTGCCGTCACCGCACATGGCGACCAGCTTGCCCTTGGCCTGTTCGTCGCGGATCAGCTTCAGCTTGTCCTCGGGCGTGGCCTGGGCGAGGAAATCGTCGACGCCGGCTTCGGCTGCGATCGCCGCCGCAGTCATCGGATTGTCGCCGGTGATCATCACGGTGCGGATGCCCATTTTGCGCAGTTCGGCAAAGCGCTCGCGGATACCACCCTTGACGATGTCCTTGAGGTGGACGACGCCGAGCAGGCGGCCGTCACGCTCGACGGCCAGCGGCGTGCCGCCCGACTTGGCGATCTCGTCGGCGATCGCCTGGAGATCCTTGACGGTGTCGCTGCCGGGGCGCGTGCCGTGAGTGGCCGATGACGACTGGCTGACATAGGCGAGAACCGAATCGACGGCGCCCTTGCGCACCGACGAGCCATCGATGTCGACGCCGCTCATCCGGGTCTGCGCGGTGAAGGGCACGAAGCTGGCATGCAAGGTTGCCATGTCACGGGCGCGGATGGCGTATTTCTCCTTGGCCAGCACGACGATCGAGCGTCCCTCAGGCGTCTCGTCGGCGAGCGAGGCGAGCTGCGCGGCATCGGCCAGTTCCTGTTCGGTGGCGCCCTTGACCGGGCGGAATTCGGTGGCCTGGCGGTTGCCGAGCGTGATGGTGCCGGTCTTGTCGAGCAAAAGCGTATCGACGTCGCCCGCCGCTTCGACGGCACGGCCGGACATGGCCAGCACGTTGAAGCGCACCAGGCGGTCCATGCCGGCAATGCCGATGGCCGACAGCAGGGCGCCGATGGTGGTCGGGATCAAGGTGACGAACAGCGCGACCAGCACCGTCACCGGGATATAGCCGCCGGAATAGGAGGCAAAGCTCGGGATCGTGGCGGTGGCCAGCACGAAGATCAGCGTCATGCCGACGAGCAGGATGTTGAGCGCGATCTCGTTGGGCGTCTTCTGGCGCGAGGCACCCTCGACCAGCGAGATCATGCGGTCGAGGAAGGTGTGGCCGGAGGCGGCTGATATGCGCACGCGAATCCAGTCGGACAGAACCTGCGTGCCGCCGGTGACCGCCGAACGGTCGCCGCCGGATTCGCGAATGACGGGTGCGGACTCGCCGGTGATTGCCGCCTCGTTGACCGAGGCCACGCCTTCGATCACTTCACCGTCGGACGGGATGATGTCGCCGGCTTCGACCAGCACGATGTCGCCAACCTTCAGGCTGGTGCCGGGCACCAGCTTGAACCTGGAGCGGTCTTCGCCGGCAAGCAGCTTGGCCTGGGTTTCGGTGCGCGCCTTGCGCAGCGAATCGGCCTGCGCCTTGCCGCGGCCTTCGGCGACGGCCTCGGCGAAGTTGGCGAACAGCACGGTGAACCACAGCCAGATGATGATCTGCAGCGTAAAGCCGAAATCGCCGCCGCCGGTGGCGAGATCCTTGACGAACAGGACCGTGGTAAGAAGCGAGACGATGGCGACGACGAACATCACCGGGTTCCTGACCAGCGTGCGGGGGTCGAGTTTCCTGAAGGCGCCGCCGATGGCCGGCCACAGGATGCGGGCATCCATGATGCTCGCGGATTTGGACTGGCTCATTTGGTGGCTCCAGTATCTGAACTGTTGGCCGGCACCGACCGATCGGATGCCGAAAAGAGGGGCGGCGGACCATAGGCCAGCAGCCAGATCACGATCATGACTGCCGCGAGGCCGAGGAAGGTAGATACGCTGGGGAAGGGAGGGGGCGTTTCCTCCCCCTCATTGCCGGCTCGTGGGCCGGCTCGCGGCCGGGCCTTCATGCGTTTTGGGTAGAACCAGGACATGACAAGCCTCAGAATGTCTGGCCGTTGATGGCAGCCAGGTGCTCGACGATCGGTCCGATCGCCAGTGCCGGGAAGAAGGTCAGGCCGACGACGATCAGGATGACGCCGACGAGCAGGCCGACGAACAGCGGGCCGTCGGTCGGGAAGGTGCCGGCGGAAGCCGGAACCGTCTTCTTCGTCGCTAGCGAGCCGGCAATGGCAAGCGCTGGAATGATGACGAAGAAGCGACCCACCCACATGGAGATGCCGAGCGTGATGTTGTACCAGGGCGTGTTGCCGGAAAGGCCGCCAAAGGCCGAGCCGTTGTTGGCCGCCGCCGAAGTGTAGGCATAAAGAACCTCGGAGAAGCCATGCGGACCGCCATTGGCCATCGAGGCGACGGCGCTTGGCAGCACGACCGCTATTGCCGTGAAGACCAGCATGACCAACGGCAGAGCGAGGATGGCGAGCATTGCCATCTTGACCTCCTTGGCCTCGATCTTCTTGCCGAGATATTCGGGCGTGCGGCCAACCATCAGGCCGGCGACGAACACGGTGATGACGATGAACATGACGATGCCGTAGAAGCCGGCGCCGACGCCGCCGACGATGACTTCGCCGAGCTGCATGTTGAGCATCGGGACCAGGCCGCCAAGTGCTGTGAACGAGTCATGCATGGCGTTCACCGCACCGCAGCTCGCAGCCGTGGTGATGACGGCGAATAGTGCCGAAGCGGCAATGCCGAAGCGGCTCTCCTTGCCTTCCATGTTGGCGCCGTCGACGCCCAACGCATGGACCAGCGGATTGCCCGCGGCTTCCGCCCAGTAGCAGATAACGACGCCAGCGATGAACAGCACACCCATCGTGGCCAGGATCGCCCAGCCCTGGCGCTGGTTGCCGACCATGCGGCCGAAGACGTTGGTGAGTGCAGCACCCAGCGCGAAGATCGTCACCATCTGGATCATGTTGGAGATGGCGTCGGGGTTTTCGAAAGGATGCGCGGCATTGGCGTTGAAGAAGCCGCCGCCATTGGTGCCGAGCATCTTGATGGCGACCTGCGAGGCGACCGGCCCAAGGGCGAGCGTCTGCTTGGCGCCCTCCAGCGTGGTGGCGTCGACATAAGGCCCGAGCGTCTGCGGCATGCCGAGCCAGACATAGACAAGGGTGAGCACGATGCTGAGCGGCAGCAGGATGGAGAGCGTGCAGCGGGTCATATCGACCCAGAAATTGCCGATCGATTTGGCCGAGGCGCGGGCGAAGCCGCGGATCAGCGCCACCGCAATGGCAATGCCGACGGCGGCGGACATGAAGTTCTGAACAGTCAGGCCCGCCATCTGCACGAGGTAGGACAACGTGCTTTCGCCGCCGTAATTCTGCCAGTTGGTGTTGGTGACGAAGCTGACGGCAGTGTTGAAGGCGAGATTGGGTTCGACCGATGCCATCCCGGCCGGATTGTAAGGCAGGACGCCCTGCAGGCGTTGCAGAAAGTACAGCACCAGGAAGCTGGCAAGGCTGAAGAAGATGATTCCTGCCGCGTAGGTCGTCCAGTGCTGCTCCTCGCGCTCGCTGGTTCCCGAAATGCGGTAGAGGCCGCGCTCAACGGGCCCGAGTATGGGCGAGAGAAAGGTGCGATCGCCATTGAAGACGCGGTACATGTAGCCGCCGAGCGGCTTCACCAGCAAAACGACGATCCCGCAATAAACCAGGATCTGTATCCATCCGTTGAGTGTCATGGGTTTCCGTGCCTTGCTTCAGAAGCGTTCTGGGCGAACGAGGGCGTATGTCAGGTAGACGAGCAGGAACAAGGTCACGCCGCCACCGAGGATGTAATCGACAAGCATGGTGCGATCCTTCCGCTTAAAGAGCGTCGCAAGCTTTGATGTAGGCGAGGGAAAGACCGAAGAACAAAACCTCGATCCCGATGACGACGATGTCCATTTGTGTTGGTCCTTGCTTCTGCTTGTATTTGGCGCCAGCGACTGGCGAGCCAGAAATTCCATGAGAACGGCCCGCCGTAACTCTGGGGTCACGGCGTCCGCAGCGTTTTGCTCGAGATGGAATATGGACCCGATCGCCATAAAGGTTCGAGACGGGGCCGGGAGGAAAGATATAAAATTCCTATAAAGATTTCCGGGAGATGGCTCCGTTCCGGGCCGCTAGAAACCGACGCCATGATATCGCGACCCCTCTTGCGGCGGCTCCGTCTTTCGAAACAATGGGAACGCAAAACGAGGGAAAAACAGATGCTCGACATGGCACCATCGAAACAGGCGGCGACATGGCTTTGCGCGCTTGCACGGGCGCTGGAAGCTGATGACGCCGAGGCGGCCGCCAACCTGTTCGTCGAGGATTGCTACTGGCGCGATCTGCTGGCTTTCACCTGGAACATCACCACGATGGAAGGCCGCGATGAGATCCGCGACATGCTGCAAGCGACGCTGGCGGAAACGAAGCCCTCACACTGGACGCTGTCCGGCGAGGCGACCTCGGATGAGGGCACCGTCGAGGCCTGGTTCACGTTCGAAACGGCGGTCGCGCGGGGCGAAGGGATTGTGCGCCTTACGGACGGCCGCTGCCGGACCTTGTTCACGGCGGTGCGTGAGCTCAAGGGGTTCGAGGAACAAAAGGGACCGGCGCGGCCGCTTGGTATCCGTCACAAGGCCGATCCGAAGCGCGAAACCTGGGCGGAGGCGCGGGCGCGCGAGACGCGCGATCTCGGCGCCACCGAGCAGCCCTATTGCCTGGTCATTGGCGGCGGGCAGGGCGGCATCATGCTCGGCGCGCGGCTGAGGCAGCTCGGTGTGCCCACAATCATCATCGAGAAAAATGCGCGCCCCGGCGATTCCTGGCGCAACCGTTATCGCTCGCTCGTGCTGCACGATCCGGTCTGGTACGACCATCTGCCCTACATTCCGTTCCCGGAGAACTGGCCGGTGTTCACGCCCAAGGACAAGATGGGCGACTGGCTGGAGATGTACACCAGGGTGATGGAGCTCAACTACTGGGTCGCCACCAAATGCGTCAGCGCCAGCTATGACGAGACCGAGAAGGTATGGACTGTGGTGGTCGACCGTGTCGGCCGGCAGATCACGCTGAAGCCGAAGCACATTGTCTTTGCCACCGGCGCCTATGGCCCGCCACGCCAGATCGCGCTGCCCGGCGCCGAGACCTTCAAGGGCGAACTCCTGCATTCCAGCCAGTATGCAAGCGGCGAGAAATTCCGCGGCAGACGTGTCGCTGTCATCGGCGCGGCAAGCTCGGGGCACGATGTCAGCGTCGACCTCTGGGAGAGCGGCGCAGACGTCACCATGATCCAGCGGTCGCCGACGACAGTGGTGAAATCCGACACTCTGATGGAAGTCGGCTTCGAGATCTTCTCGGAAAAGGCTTTGGCGCGCGGCATCAGCACCGACAAGGCCGACCTGATCGTCGCGTCCACGCCGTTCGCGCTTGTACCCAAGGGCCAGCGGGATCTTTACGAGGTGATCAAGGCACGCGATGCGTCCTTCTACGACCGGCTGCGCGCCGCCGGCTTCGCCATCGATTTCGGCGAGGACGAGACCGGGCTGTTGATGAAGGCCTACCGCACCGGCTCCGGCTACTACATCGATGTCGGCGCCTGCGAACTGATCATCAATGGCGAGATCAAAGTGAAGAGCGGCGTCGGCATCAGTTCATTGACGCCGACCGGCATCCTGTTCGACGACCGCAGCGAGCTGGCCGTCGATGCGATCGTCGCCTGCACCGGCTACCAGTCGATGAACGAGACCTTGGCAGCCATCGTCTCGCGTGAGGTCGCCGACAAGGTCGGGCCATGCTGGGGCCTCGGCTCCGGCGTCAAGGGCGATCCCGGTCCTTGGCAAGGCGAGCTGCGCAACATGTGGAAGCCGACGGCGCAGGACGCCCTGTGGTTCCACGGCGGCAATCTGGCGCTGTCGCGGTTTTACTCGAAATATGTGGCGCTTCAGATCAAGGCGCGGATGGAGGGGATCGCGACGCCGGTGTTTGGGGCGGTGAGTAACGCAGGGCGCTAGCGATCTCCTCCCCCCTTGTGGGGGAGATGTCGCCGAAGGCGACAGAGGGGGTCGCCGCGCGTGGAGCGCTGACCTCCAGCTGCCGCGAGGTGCTTGCGTCCGGTCGAACCGACCCCCTCTGGCCTGCCGGCCATCTCCCCCTCAAGGAGGGAGCTTATCCACGCCCGAAATGCCGTGCCGCGACCTCGACATGCGTATGTGCCGCATGCGGCTCGAAGCGCTCGGTCTCGTTGTGGTCGGGCGCCTCGTTCGGCCACCAGACACCGCCGATAACAATGCCTTCTGAGACCAGCCGCTGATCCGCGATCAGCGCCGCACCGACCGCATCGACGAAGGTAAAGCGCCCGGGGCGCAGTCTCAGCACCGCGACATCGCCGACACCGCCAACTTTCAGCGTCCCAAGCTCCGGCCTGGCGATCGCCTCGGCTGGCCTTTGCGTGGCGGCGCGCAGCACCTCGACCAGCGGCATGCCCAGCGCCATTAGCTTCGACATGCAGACCAGTATGTCGAAGGCCGGACCGTCGACGCAATAGAGATGCACGTCGCTGGAGATGACGTCGGGCGCGAGGCCCTCGGCCAGCATCGCTTTCGCCACGGCGAAGTCGAACGATCCCATGCCGTGGCCGATGTCGAAGATGACGCCGCGTTCGCGGGCCAGCCGCATGTCCGGCCGCACCGCGCCGGAAGCGAACACCGGCGCATTGGGGAATGGCCGAAAACAATGGGTGAGGATGTCGCCGCGGCGCAGCCGCGGCAGCACTTCGGAGCGGCCGGGCGGCGGTTCGTCAATATGCGCCATCAGCGGCAGGCCGGCCTGGTCGGCGGCTTCCAGCGCGAGATCGACCGGCGCGATGCCGCTGGCGCCGCCGGCATGCTTACCGGAGCGCACTTTTACGCCAACGACGACATCGGCGTGCTCGCGCACCGCAGCCACCGTCTCGCGTGGCTCGCAGAGCCTGAGATCGCTGCATTCGCCGACCGAGACGCTTTGTGAGAAGCCGAATATGCCGGCAAAGGAGATGTTGACGTAGGCGAGAATACGCACCTTCGAGCGCTCGATGACATGGCGGCGAAAGCCCAGAAAATTGCCGGCGCCGGCGCTGCCGGCATCGATGAAGGTGGTGGTTCCGCTCTTGGCCGCCAGCCGGTCGGCGTCGACGCCCAGCGAGGTGCCGCCCCAATAGACATGGCTGTGCAGGTCGATGAGGCCGGGCGTGACGATGCAATCACGAGCGTCGACTATCTTGGTGGCGTGCTCGGCATCGATCGCCGCCTCGATGGCCACGATGCGTCCGCCCGCAACGGCGACATCGCGCGGCGCGTCCAGGCCCGAGGCCGGATCGATCAGGCGGCCGCCCTTGATCAGGAGATCGAACTGCATCGGCGCCTGCCTCTCTCTTTGTTTCGGGGCATGATCTTTGGACAAAACGGTTTCCGTTTGTCCGAGAAAACCGGTTTCCACTTTTCGGGATCATGCCCCGACTGGTCAAACCGGCCGGTAAGCGACGGCTTCGACCTCGATCTTGATGTCGATCATCAGCCGCGATTCGACCGTGGTGCGGGCCGGCGGATTTTTCGGGAAGTGCTTGGCGTAGACGGCATTGAAGGCGCCGAAGTCGCGCGCGTCCTCGAGCCAGACCGTGGTCTTGACGACATCGTCCATGGTGCAGCCGGCCAGCGCCAGTGCTGCCTTCACATTCTGCAGCACCTGCTCGGTCTGCTCGGTAATGCCGCCCTTGACCACAATGCGGTCGCCGTCGACCGGCACCTGACCTGAGATGTAGACGAAATCCCCGGCGCGCACGGCCGGCGACAGCGGCACGTGGGATGTTCCAAAACACTCTTTGGGCAAGGGAAACTCCTGTTCAGAATGGCGGGCCGCGCCCCGTTTTCGCCGACCGCTCTACGCCTGTCCCGGTGATCCTCATAGGGGGCTTTTTGGAAAGCAACATTTTTCCAAACGCGTGTTGCTTTATCGCAGGCTCGCCAGCATCTTGCGCGTCGCATTTTCCCGACAGGAGATTTCAATGACCTTCGACAAGAACCCGTTTCCAGAGGGCGATGCCGATCGTCACGCGCTCTGGGAAATGCTGGTGCGGCGCGACATCGACGCCTTTATCGGTCAGGACTGGTCGATGGTCGAGGATGATTTCCTCGCCGACAGCTTCTTCGGCATGCATGCGCATTTCCTCAGCGATGCCGACGCCTGGCGTCTGCAATTCCCGAGCCTTGCCGTCTATCGCGACGAATGGCTGCGCCAGGCCAAGGAGACGGCGGCGACCGAATTCGCCGAGCCGCTGCGCGAGGCGCTGTTTCGCGTCACCAACATGCGCGACATCGACGTCGATGGCGACCGCGCCGTGCTGCACAAGAAGTTCAACGGCTCGGTGGCCAAGGCCGATGGCAGCGTCGACAAGCTGAAATGGCAGACGCTGTATTTTTGCAGGAAGGTGGCGGGCCACTGGAAGATCGGCGGCTTCGTCGGCTACATGCCACATCCCTTGGGGATCTGAGTCTTGCCGCTTATGCTACTGCCGGCCTTCGCGCACGAAGACGTGCGCCTCCCGGGCTGCAGTTGTAAAAGCTCGCCAACCGAACTCACTCGAGCTCAAGCGAGTTGAACGGGACAGGTTCGTCCAACAGGGCTAGCGGGAGCGGTGGTCGAACACGACCGCCATGGTCTTACCAATTGCCGCCATGACCACGAGTTCGACGAGATCGTCGTCGCTGTCGACACAGGTTGGATCCATGCGGCGGATGGCGTCGAGCGCCGCTCTAGTCGAGACGGTATCGCCGGCGCGGAATCTGGAAAGCGCAGAGGAAACAAGGTTCTGGGTTGTCACGTCGATGACAGGTACGCTCGGCACTACGTTCATGGCTTCCTCCTGCCAAGAACCCTCTCCCGAAGGAAATAATACGCCGAACGACGGCGTGTGCCAGCGGAATCGTGGTCCGACCAGATTGCCTGGAGGGCACGGTTGCGTGTTTGATAGGATCGAGCCCACAGCATCCAGGACCGGACATGAAACTGTACTTCAGCCGCAATCCCAATCCGCGCCTCGCGGTTGCAACTGCACGTCATCTGCAGGCCAAGGTCGAGTGTGAGTTTGCGGCACCCATGGCGCCCGGGCAGGCTGAGCGGTTTCGTCAGCTCAATCCCAATCTTACCCTGCCGATATTGGCATGGCCGGGCGGCAGCCTGTGGGAAGCCGACGCCATAGCCTGCCTTCTGTCGCGCGAAGCGGGTTCGGATTTCTGGCGCGGCGGCGGCGACCAACCCGACATGATCCGCTGGCTAAGCTGGGGCAAGGAAAATTTCGTGCGGGCCTGCGACACCGTGCATTTCGAGCGCGGAACCAAGCAGCGCTACGGGATTGGGCCCGTCGACCAGGGCAAGGTCGAGGAGGGGCTGGCGGAGTTCCGCATCGCGGCAGCGATTCTCGAGGCGGAGCTCGCCAAGCGGCCATGGCTTGTGGGCAAGTCGCTCTCCTATGCCGATTTCCGCATGGCGACGTTTTTGCCGTTCAACGATGCAGCCGGCCTGCCGCTGGCGGACTATCCCTCTGTTCTGGGTTGGTATCGCCGGCTCGAAGCCATCGATGCCTGGCGCGATCCCTTCGACGGGCTGGAAGCGCCGCTTCTGCCGCCGGTCAACTCCGCTTGATGTGCCTTCCCTATGGGCAGATGGGCTGATGTGTGGCGCTTTGGCAGCATAGGTGTGGAACAGCGGGCGAGTTGCCATGGCGCGCTCGACGGCTCGCGGCCGGGTTGATAAGCCCTGTCCGCAAGGAGAGTCGTGACATGACCGTAGCCATCGAGATGGGACAGACGACGGCGGGTGCGCCGGCGGCGCTCGACCTTGAGGAGCTGCTGGCGACCCGGCTTCTGGTGCAAGGCAATTCCGGCTCCGGCAAATCGCACCTTTTGCGCCGGCTCCTGGAGCAGAGCGCGCCCTGGGTGCAGCAGACCATCATCGACCCGGAAGGCGATTTCGTCTCGCTGGGCGACCATTACGGCCATCTGGTCATCGATGCCGAGGAGCATACGGAGCGTGGCCTGCAAGCAGCCGGCGAGCGGGCGCGCATCCACCGCGTCTCCACGGTGCTCAATCTCGAAGGGCTCGATGCCGAGAACCAGATGCGGCGCGCCGCTGCCTTTCTCGGCGGATTGTTCGAGGTTGCCCGCGAGCATTGGTATCCGATGCTGGTGGTGGTCGACGAAGCGCAGCTGTTCGCGCCCGCCGTGGCCGGCGAAGTGTCCGACGAGGCGCGAAAGCTCTCGCTCGGCGCCATGACCAATCTGATGTGCCGCGGCCGCAAGCGTGGCCTTGCCGGCATCATCGCCACGCAGCGGCTGGCAAAGCTCGCCAAGAATGTTGCGGCGGAGGCCTCCAACTTCCTCATGGGCCGTACCTTCCTCGATATCGACATGGCGCGCGCCGCCGACCTTCTGGGCATGGAACGGCGTCAGGCCGAGGCGTTTCGAGACCTGGAGCGCGGGCACTTCATGGCGTTGGGACCGGCGCTGTCGCGCCGCCCGCTCGGCGTGCGCATCGGCCAGACCGAGACCAGCCCGCGCAACGGTACGCCGCGGCTGATGGCAATGCCGGAAACAGCGCTTGAAGACGCACGCGCCATCATCCTGGCGGCGCCGCCGCCCGAGACGATCCGCGCGCCGCGCCGGATGGCGTCGCCGGAGCTGCTCGACCAGCTGATGGCGGCCAAATCGGCGGCGCTGGACATCCGCCCCGAACCTGCGGAACCGGCGGTAAGCGCCGAGGATATGGCCGAGCGGCGAGAGCGGGTGGACCGTGTCCTGCGCGCCATCCTGGCGCAGCCCGATGCGGGTTTCCGCGTCATCGGCGTGCTTTATCAGGAGTTCGTCGTCCGCTGCCGCATCGAAGGCCTCGCTTCGGTGGTGCCGGACCTCTCAGAATTCCGTCGCATGCTGACGCGCGCCCGCGCCGGGCTCGGCGCCGACATGGCAGGCGATGACGCCTGGCAGGACGTTTCCGTGCGCGCCTCGCTGCTGCCCGAGGACATGCAGGGCGTGTTCATGATGATCGCCCGCGCCGCCAAGGAGGGCTGGCCGTGCCCGAGCGACGCGGCGATCGCGCGCGCCTACGGCTCGCATTCGCTGCGGCGCGCCCGGCGGCTGCTCACCTATATCGAGGAGCAGGGCCTCATCGTCTGCCAGCTCGACGGCACCGGCCGCCGCACGGTGACGCTGGTCGAGCTCGCCTGGGCGACGGCGCCGGGCGACCCCAATGCCGCGGAGGCGGAACAGGGCAGCCTGGCGCTGTGAAAGGCGAACAGGCAGCTACCTGACTTGCTTGCGCGGTTCTGAACAAGATGTGTTTCGCCGATCGGCGCGCGACGATTTATGATGGGTTTCCGAGAATCGCAGAACGGTTCGGGCGGGAGGGTTGTCCGGTGCGGTTGAAATCTCTGGCTGTCTTTGTCTTTGGCCTCCTCGCCATCGCCGGCATCGCCTTGACGATGTCTGCCCGGTCTTTTGCCGCGTCCTCCGATTTACCGGCGTGGCTGCAGGCCCACGTCGGCAATGACGACGGCGAGATTTCGCAAGTGGTGCTGGAGCGGGCGCGCGCGCTTTACCTGAAGAAGGTCGCGCAAGGCGCTGTCCACAATGGCTGCTATTTCGCCATGGATGCGACGCGCCCCGGCGATCTCGGCAATGGCGTGCTGGGGCGGCGCTACTACGTCATTTGCGAGGCCAAGCAGTCGTTCAGGGCGATCTCCTCGGGCCATGGCGGCGGCCGCAATCTGAAGGGCGTGGTCGATTTCTCCAACGGGAAGCGCTGCGCGAAAAACTTCGGCAATGCGCTGGACTCGTCCTTGACGACCGGCGGCGCCTATATGACCGGCGAGGCAAAGACCTCATTCAAGGGTTTTTACCGCATCGGCGCAAAAAAGGACCAGGCGCTGCTGCGCACCTTCATCCAGTTCGACGGCGAGGGCGAGACGGCGAATGCCAGGCAGCGGGTGATCGGCGGCCACGCGGCGCGGCTGTTGCGCGGCATGTGCCTGCGCAAGAACCCGAACAGCTCCTATGCCGACCATGACGGCTTCGTCCCATACGGCAAGCTGGTGGATTACGCCGGCGGCCGCAGCAATGGCTGCACCAGCTGGTCGCCGTCCGACGCCGACCAGATCATTTCGATGGTGAAGAGCAATCCGACGACGCTCTATATCTACCCGGAATCGCGCGACATCGCCGCCGTTGGTAAATCGGGCGCCTATTGGAATGCGTCCTGCCTGAAGGAGATCGGCAAGCCGAAATTCTGGCCGCGAAAGAGCCTTGAGCCGATCATCGCGCAATACGCCAAGGACAACCCGCCACCGGCGCCACAACCGTTGCCGATCTGCACCGGGCCGTGAGGGATGAGTCCTCGGCTCGGCATTGTCGGCGGCGCGGACTGGCTGGGCGGCGCCGCCGATCCGATGGGCTCTACTGATTGATCTCGGGTTCGACGAGCTTTGCCAGATTGCGCAGCGACTCCTGCCAGCCGAGATAGCAGGCTTCGGCCGGAATAACGTCCGGAATGCCGGCCTGCGTGATGTCGAGTTCCGTGCCGACCGACACTTTCTTCAGGAGCACGGTCACTTCGATCTGGCCGGGCAAATTGGGGTCGTCGAACCTGTCGGTGTAGCGCAGGCGCTCGCCGGGAACGAGTTCGAGATATTCGCCGCCGAAGGAATGGCTGCCGCCCGTCGTGAAGTTTCGGAACGACATCTTGAAGGCGCCACCGACTTTCGCGTCGAAGCTGTGTACCGTGCAAGTGAAGCCGTTCGGCGGAAGCCATTTCGCCAGCGCGTCGGCTTCTGTGAATGCGCGGTAGACCTTCTCCGGGCTGGTCGTCAGAACGCGGTGCAAACGTACGGTGCTTGGCATCTCTTCGGTATCCTTTGTGGTTTCGTTGTCCGATGCCCCAAGGACGGGTGAACCTCACCCGGTCCGACATAGCCTGTCAAATTTTCTTGAGCCCTTTGCCCGCGGCCATCCGCCCGCGACTTCGACCGCCGCCTCAGGCAGGCGGTCGTGTCGCGTCAAATTGCATGCATCATTGACAGGTTGCCTAACTTTTCGGCGCGGATCTCACAATTTATTAAAATTGTAAGTCTCTCCTACAAAGTTGTATTAGGATCAGCTTAACGCCTTCGGCATTATCTATTAAATGATGGGCGACGATCTCCTTGGTGTACTATAGAATGATTCCCTGGAACGACGGATCAATTTAAGAGTTGATCCGAAATGGTCGCTCGAAGGTTGTCGAACGACCAAGGCAGCACGCGCAAGGAGTGTCGGAATGACCACAGTCCTCAACGCCAAAGGCATTCCACTTCCCTATACCGGCGCTTCCACCCATTGGTTCTCGGCGACTGGAGGCGCGCCTTACCGCTACGGCACCTCGGGCAACGATTCCTTCTGGGGCGACACCAACGTCAAGGTCACCATGTATGGCGGCGCGGGCGACGACTATTACCATCTCTATTCGACGATCAACAAAGCGGTCGAGAACTACGGCGCGGGCGTCGACACGATCGATACCTGGATGAGCTACAAGCTGCCCGCCAATTTCGAGAACCTCGTCGTCACCGGCGACGGCCACTATGCCTTCGGCAATGGTCAGGACAACATCATAACGGGCGGCGCTGGCAGCCAGACGCTGGACGGCGGCAAGGGCAATGACGTGCTGATCGGCGGCGCCGGCGCCGACACCTTCATCATCACCAAGGGCAATGGCAGCGACCTTATCTCCGATTTCGGCGCGACCGACACGGTGCGCCTCAACGGCTATGCCTTCACCTCGTTCGAGGCCGTCCACGCCAATATGGTCCAGGTGGGATCGAACGTGCAGCTGAACCTCGGCTCGAGCGAGGTGCTGGTGTTCCACAACACCACGATCGACAAGTTTCAGCCCGGCCAGTTCGAGCTGCCGATCGACAAGACCGGCATGACGCTGTCCTTCAACGACGATTTCAACACGCTGAGCCTGTGGAACGGCCAGAGCGGCATCTGGGATTCCAATTTCTGGTGGGGGGCGCAGAACGGCAGCTCGCAGCCCCAGAACGGCGAGCTGCAATGGTATATCGACGCCAATTATGCGCCGACCAGCTCGGTCCATCCGTTCAGCGTCGCAAGCGGCGTGCTCACCATAACCGCGGCGCATGCGCCCGACGACATCAAGCCGCTGATCAACAATTACGAATACACTTCCGGCATACTGACGACGCACGACACCTTCTCGCAGACCTATGGCTATTTCGAAATGCGGGCCGATCTCCCGGAAAATGCCGGCGCGTGGCCGGCCTTCTGGCTTCTGCCCGAAGACGGTTCATGGCCCCCGGAACTCGACGTGATCGAAATGTATGGGCAGAACCCGAATGCGCTTCTCATGACCGCGCACACAAATGAGACGGGAACCCACACCACGGTCGGGTCGACGGTGAATGTCTCCAACACCGACGGCTATCACACCTATGGCCTGTTGTGGACGCCGGACAAGCTGGTCTGGACCTATGATGGCGTCCAGGTCGCGGAAGCGGCGACGCCGTCCGATATGAACAAGCCCATGTATATGCTGGTCGACCTTGCGGTCGGCGGTCAAGCCGGCGCGCCGCCCGACCATCTGGCGACGCCCGCGCAAATGAAGATCGACTATATCCACGCCTATACGCTGAACGATTTGCAGCAGAGCCATCTGAGCACGACAGCCGAGCACGCGGTCTAGATGTCACGGGACCGCGCGCCACTCAGGGATGCGGCCATCGGCCTGCGCCCGGTTTTCCTGCGCGGCATCGCCGATATCGGCATATTTTCGTTGCTGATCAACATCCTGCTCCTGGTGATCCCGCTCTATCTGCTGCAGGTCTATGACCGGGTGTTGCCGTCCTCCAGCGTCGAGACGCTGCTTTATCTCTCGGCCATGGCGGTCCTCGCGCTCGCCTTCCTCGGCCTGCTGGACGCGGTCCGCGCCATCTACGCGCAACGTGTTGCGGCCACCGTCGACCTGAAACTGGGCGCGCGGACATTCGCCGCCTCGCTTGGCGCCAGACATGCCGGCAGCGGGCTGTCGCCGCTGAACGACCTTGCCACGACTTGCGCCTTCATCAGGTCGCGCGGCGTGGCGGTGTTGTTCGACCTGCCGTTTGCGCCCGTCTTCCTGGCCTTGCTCTATTTCATCCATCCCGTCCTGTTCTGGCTGACGCTCGCCGGCGCCGTGCTGCTGTTTCTCCTGGTTGTGGCCAACCAGCTTGCCATCGGCAGGAACGATGCCATGTCGGCGGAACGCTCGGCGGTGGCCAGCCAGGCGGAGCAGGCCTTTGCCCGCAACACCGACACGCTGCGCGCCATGGGCATGGTGCAAAATGCCGCCGCGGTCTGGGGACAGCACGTCACTGAGGCGCTGACCCTGCATGACCGTTCCGGAAGCGCCAATGCGATCTTCAGCGCGACGTCGCGGGCGCTGCGCATGATGCTGCAACTGGCGATCCTCGGCGCCGGCGCGTGGCTGGTGCTGCAGGGGCAGATGACCGCCGGCATGATCTTCGCTTCGTCGCTGGTGTCCTCGCGCGCGCTGCAGCCGCTCGACCAGCTGATCGGATCCTGGCGGCAGATCGTCGACGCCAAGCGATGCTGGAAGCGGCTGGACACCGCCCTTGCGGCGCAACCAGCGCAGGGGCGCAAGCTCGCACTGCCCGATCCATTGGGCGCGATTTCGGTGCAGGATCTGTTCTTCATCGCGCCGACTGCGGCTTTCGGCACGGAGCCCATCCTCAAGCGGTTGAATTTTGCCATCGGCGCCGGCGAAGCGGTGGCGATCGTCGGCCCGAGCGGGGCCGGCAAATCGACGCTGGCGAAATTGCTTGTGGGCGCGCTGCAGCCGACCGGCGGCGCGGTCAGGGTCGACGGCGCCGACCTGAGGAGCTGGGACGAAACCCAGCTTGGCAGGCATATCGGCTATCTCGCGCAGGAGGTGGAGCTTTTCCCGGGATCGATCGCGCAAAATGTCGCCCGCTTCGAACCCGATGCCGATGACGCCGCGATCGTCGAAGCGGCCAGGCGCGCCGAGGCGCATGAGCTGATTCTCACGCTGCGCGACGGCTATCAGACCATGATAGGCCCGTCGCATACCGTGCTGTCGGGCGGCGAGCGCCAGCGGATAGGGCTGGCGCGCGCCTTCTACGGCAAGCCACGCATGCTGGTGCTGGACGAGCCCAACGCCCATCTCGACGGCAGTGGGGAGGCGGCGCTCGAAGGGATGCTTTCGGCCGCGCGAAGTGTAAGCGTCACGACAGTCGTCATCACGCATCGCCCTTCGATCGCCGCGGCCTGCGACCGTGTCATGGTCCTGCGCAACGGCATGGTCGAAGCTTTCGGCCCTGCGAGCGAGGTGCTGAGGCAACCGGCGGCCGGCAAGGCCGGGAGCGCGGTGGTGACAGGCTCGTTCGTGCCGACCGTGCGCCCGCACAGCGTGCGCTTCGGGTCATAGACGATGATGCAGCAGAGCCTCGCCTTCGAAGGTCGACCGCGCACCGACTTCCGCCGCATGGCCGTCGTCGGCTACGTGGCCATAGCGCTCTTCGTCGGCTGCTTCGGCTATTGGGCGGCGAACGCGCCGCTCTCCGGCGCGGTGATCACCTCCGGCACGATCTCGGCGACGGGCGGCAACATCCTAATCCAGCACCCCGAGGGCGGCATCATCGAGCAGTTGCTGGTGCATGAAGGCGACCGCGTGCAACAAGGCGAACCGCTGGTCCTGCTCGACCGCAGGGCGGCCGAGACCGACCTCAACCGGCTGACCAGACAGACGATCGCGCTCAGGGCAAGTGCCGCGCGACTTGAGGCCGAGCGCGACGGATCGGACAGGCTGGCGCCGATCGCCGAAGCAGCACCCGCGCCGTTCCAGCGCGATTTCGACAATCTGGTGCACGAACAGCAGAAGGAGTTCGAGGCCAGGCTCGCCCGGTTCCGCTCCGAGCAGTCGATCCTGGCGCAGCGCGTCGCCATGCATCGTGAGTCGGCGCTGGGACTGGAGGCGCAGAAACTCGCCATCCAGCAACAGGCCGAGATCGTGAAGAAGGAACTCGGCATCAAGACCGGCCTGCTCGACAAGGGTCTCACCAACCGCAGCGAATATTCGCAGCTTCTGCGCAGCGAGGCCGATCTGGTCGGCCAGGCCGGCGCGCTGGAGGCGGATATCGCAGCGACCAAGACGCAGATCGTCGAAGCCCAGGCGCAGGTCGAGCGCGCGACCACGCAGCGCGTCGAGGACGCGCTGACCAAGCTCGACGAGGTTCGCACCAGCCTGGCCGACATCGGCGAACAGATCACCGCAGCCGAGGCGGTGCTGGGGCGCACGACGATCAAGGCGCCGGCAGCCGGCATCGTGGTATCCTCGATCTACAACTCCAAAGGCAGCGTGATTGCGCCGGGGCAGAAGATCATGGAGATCCTGCCGACCGCGTCGGGCCTCATCGTCGACGCGAAGCTGCGGCCGAAAGACGTGGACCTGGTTCGCGTCGGCCAGCCGGCGAAGCTCAGGCTGTCCGCCCTGAACGCGCGCCTCACCCCTGAGGTCCCGGCTACGGTGACGCAAATTTCCGCCGACCGGCTGATCGATGAAACCACGCATGAGGCGTATTTCCGCGCCAGGCTGAAGATCACCGACACGCTGCCGCAGGGCGTGAAAGCCGAGCAGCTTTACCCGGGAACGCCGGTCGAGGCGTTTATCAGCACCGGCGACCGAACCTTCCTCGAATATCTGGCGCGGCCGATGCTGGACTCGTTCGCGCGGGCGTTCACGGAGCGATAGGCGCCAACTCGTCCTCCCAGTTGACGCCGCCGTAGAACACCCTGAGAATCACCACCTGGTCGCCTTCTACGGTGAAGGCCACAGTCAGGCGGCGCTCGAAGCCACGATGCGAAGCCCCGGCCGCACATCATCCCTTAGGGTTCCGCGTTCCGAGGCATGGTCGAGACCCAGGCAAAATCGCTCGATCCGCTCGATGTAGCGAAGGGCGGTGAGGTTGCCGGATGCGTGAGCGACCGTATCGTATATCCATAACAGGTCCGTCTGGGCTTCCGGCAAAAGGACAACATGCCGGCGCTTCACACGTTCCCCTTGAGGCGAGCTGCGTGATGTGCGCGGATGCTGTCAAAAGACTTGTCGGCCGGGATGGCCTGGGAGGGGTCTGCCTTCCACCTATCATAGGTCGGCGCGACCTCCTCACGCAGCCAGCGCTCCACGGCGGCGTCGCGTTCCTGCAATGCGCGAAGACCGGCGCGGATCACTTCACTGCTGGTCGCGTATGTGCCGGACCGAACGAGCTGGTCGATGAAAGCAGCCTGCTCGGCCGGCAGGCTGAAGGTGCGTTTTTCGGTGGCGGACATGGATCCCTCCTATCAGGTTGGTATGATATTATCATACCAACGGCGAGATCGCACGCCCCAATATAGGCTTAGGGACCGCTCCCCTTGCCGTCGGCAAAGACACCGGACATTCGGTTCGGATGCCTGAGATGGGTCGGCGTGATACCGGTCTGATGGCGGAAGACACGGCTGAAATGGCCGGCATTGGGAAAACCGCAGCGGTAGGCGATGTCGCCGATTGCCAAGTCGCTCCCCTCCAGCAGCGACTTGGCCTGATGTACACGCAGCGCAAGATAGGCGGCCATCGGGCCGATGCCGAGCTCGGCGCCGAACAGCCGCTCAAGCTGGCGCCGGGATAAATGCAACCGGCCCGCGATCTCGGCGACCGACAGCGTCTCCTGGAGATTGCTTTCCATCAGAAGCAGCGCCCGTTTCACCGCTCGGCTCGACGCGGCCGGAAAGAGATCGCCGACGGGCTGCACATCCAGGGTCGAGCGGATGCGGTCGAGCACGAGGATCTTGGCGGCTTTTCCGCAGCCTTGCGGCCGATGAACTGCGACACGAAATGGCCGGCAAGGTCGGCCGCACCCGTGCCTCCGGCGCAGGTCGAGCGGCCCCTATCGACGGAAAACAGGCTGTCGGCATGGGCGTTCACATCAGGGAATTGGCTGCGGAAATCCTTGATGTGAAATCAGCTGACGGCGGCACTGTAGCCATCGAGCAGACCGTAGCGCGCGAGCACGAAGCTGCCGGTGCAGAGTGCCGTCAGCGGCACGCCCTTTTCGGCCGCCCGCAAGAGGAAGGCCTCCTTTTCGGAGCTGAGGCTGCGGTTGGTGTCGAGCAGGCCGCCGACCACGACGACATTGTCGAACTTCTGCGGATTGCCGATCGCCTTGGTCGGCAGCAGCTCGACACCGCAACTCGCCCGGATCGGCAGGCCACGCTCGCCGACGATCTCCCAGTCGAACTCGATCCGGCGGCTGCGGTCGCCTTCATCGCCGGCGAGCCGCAGCGTGTCGATGAACAGCGACAGCGGCGACAGCGTGAAGTCGCGAACCAAGAGAAACGCAAACCGCCTGGCCATTGTTGCTCCGAAACCGTTCCTTCGGGTGGATGGAGCCTAGTTGCTGAAGATTGGCACGGACTCGAGCACCATGCCCCTCAGGATTGGCCGCCAGATGTCGGAGATGAGATTGACGACCTTAGTGTGCAACCGGTCGGCCATCTCTTCTCCAATGTTTCGAGAATAGGTCCAAAAGAGCTTTGACCGATTGTTGGAGCCGAATGTAAGGATGATCTTCGGTTAGGCGGGAGGGAGCATGGGTCTCGACTTGGCGGTTTTTAAAAGCGTTTCGACCATGGAGCGGGAATTCCCCGGCTATCGCTTTCAGCGGGATCCGGAAAACGGCGAATGCGAGGTGATCCATCCCGAAGACGTGACTCTCACCTGGGACGATGTCACAACGCGTGACTGGCGTGTCGGAAACATAGCCCACATTGCGGCGCTCGGGGAGCTGATTGCCGGTCTTCTCGGCGAAGGGTCAGCGCTGGAACGGATGGTCCTCCTTTCAGCCAGCGGTGTTGGAGACGTCATCGAGGAGCCGAGCTTCGGCGAGCTTGAGCGCGAATTGCGACTGATCGAATCCAGCACCGACCCATGGGTTCGGGAATTTGCCGATGGACTAGTGGAATTGATCAGTATGGCACGGCGTGAGAAAAACCCTATCGTGTTTGTGTAACCTGCAGCACCAAAGCGGAGCCCAAGCCATGACCCTGACCAATCGCGATATCATCGAGCTGACGGCATGGCGCCGCAAGCTGCACCAGCAGCCGGAAATCTCCAACGAAGAGGAAAAGACCGCCAAGGAGGTTGTCGACTTTCTCGCCGATACCGGGCCGGACAAGGTGCTGACCGGGCTTGGCGGCCATGGTGTGGCAGCGGTGTATGACAGCGGCAAGGCAGGGCCTACGGTGCTGTTCCGCTCGGAAATCGATGCGCTGCCGATCGAGGAGCTTTCGGGCGTCGACCATGCCTCGCAGGTGCCGGGCAAATCGCATATGTGCGGCCATGACGGCCATACCGCGATCCTGGCCGCACTCGGCCGTCAGCTCGGGCGTGAACGGCCGGCGCGCGGCCGCGTCGTCTTGATGTTCCAGCCGGCGGAAGAGACCGGCAATGGCGCGGCCGGCGTCGTCGCCGATGCGCGCTTTGACGAGATCGCGCCGGATTTTGCTTTCTCCCTGCACAATCTGCCGGGCGTGCCGTTCGGCGAGGTTCGCCTCAAGCCCGGCGTGGTCAACTGCGCCTCGCGCGGCATCCGCATCGTGCTGGACGGCAAGACCGCGCATTCGTCCATGCCCGAAACCGGCGTATCGCCGATGCTGGCGGTGAGCGAGCTCATGCCGCTGCTGCCGGCGCTCGGACGCGGCACCTTTGCCGACGATGATTTCAGCATGGTCACCGTCACCCATGCGACGATGGGCGAGGCCGTGTTCGGCATCGCGCCCGGCTACGCCGAGGTGTGGGCGACGCTGCGTACAAGGCGCGACGAGCGCATGGCGGAACTGGTCGCGGCGGCGGAAGCGTTGGCCACCAGGATCGCGGCCGAGCACCGTCTTTCCGTGCACTGCGATTATCATGAGATTTTCGTCGCCAGCGTCAACGCGCCCGATGCGGTGGAGCATCTCAACCGCGCGTTGGACGAAGAGGGTGTGCCGCGCAGCGAGGAAGCCCTGCCGATGCGCGCCTCGGAGGATTTCGGCATTTTCGGCCACAAGGCGAAGTCGGCGATGTTCTTCCTCGGCGCGGGCGAGCGCACCCCGTCATTGCACAATCCCGACTATGATTTTCCCGACGATCTGATCCCGATCGGCTCGAAGATCTTCATGCGCACGGCGCGCAACCTGCTGGGGTGAGCGGCCCTGCAAAATCCGCATCCTGAAGCTGCCTTTTTCCCGCTGGAATCGTCTTGTAGTCGCCTCCTACATTAGGAGGGGCTTGCGGATGAGAATTGCAATGGTCGTCGCGTTGACTGCGACAGTGGCAGGGTGCGTATCGTCTCCGGTCCAGTATGGAGCCTCGCTCTCGCCGCAGGACCCGAAATGGGCGACGCCGGAATGCCAGCAGGCCCGCACGGATGCCTTGAACTACGACCGGCGCGAGAAGGAGCATCCGGGATGGGCCGCCGGCGTCGTGCTGGGGCCTTACAGCATGGGGCTCGTTGCGGCCATCAAGGAGAATGAGCAGAAGCGGCGCCGGCTGCTCGCACGCGAGGTGCATTTGCAGTGCTCAAGCCTGCCCTTGCCGAGGGATCTGGACTTCGATCCAAAGATCTACGCGCCAAAGCCGACGCATTATCCCTGAGGGTGGCTTGCCGGCGGCGATCATGATGCGCCCTTGGCGTCAGAGGCCAGTCGACCGGCCCGCGCAGCTCGGGTAACAATGACCGTCTTTGGCGAAAGGGGTCCAATGCGGCAAGTGCCCATCGTGATGCAGCCGTTTGGCGGCATGGCGAACAAGATGTTCCAGTACATGTTTTGCCATGTGCTGGCGAAGCGTATCCCCGGTGGCTATGTCTGCGACGCCGACCTGCCGGAATGGTCCATTGCCAAGGTGCGGCCGCCTTTGTTGTGGAAATACCGGCTGCTTCGGGTCGACGGCTATCACCGCTACGACCTCGACGGGATCATAGCCGCGCTCCGCGACAGGCGGGCGCGGAGCATCCGCTTCAAGGGCTTCGCGCAGCGGCTGGGTTATTATGACCGGGACGAGGTCTCCGGGCTGTTCGACGGGCGTGCCGTCGCCGCGCCGACCCATGGCGACGATTTTCTCGTCATCCATGTGCGGGCCGGCGACATCCTCGACGGCTTCCACCGCAACTATTGCCCGATGCCATTCGGCTTCTTCGAGACGCTCATCAAGGATAGCGGCCGCAAGCCGGTCTTCGTCGGCCAGACCCATGACGACAACGATTATTGCCGGCGCCTGCGTCAGCGTTTTCCCGATGCTGTCTTCGCGCCGAAGGCGTCGCCATTGACGGATTTCGAGACGCTGCGCCGGGCGAGCCATCTCGTCACGGGGGTGAGCAGCTTCTCCTGGCTGGCCGGTTGGTTGTCTTCGGCGCGGACGATCCATCTGCCGGTGGCCGGCATATTCGACCCGCGCATCAGGCCGGATATCGACTTGCTGCCGCTTGACGACCCCCGCTATCGGTTCCACCAGTTCGACATGGGCGACTGGACGGGCTCTTCGGAGCAGCTTGCAGCATTTTATGGCGACGCGATCCCGTTCCGGCAGGTCGAGCCTCAAGCAGCAGCCGGTGGCGCGGGGAAAGCGTTGCGATGAGAATTCCGTTTTCCGTCAACAGGCCGGTGATCTGCGCGATCATGAAGCTGGAGCAGCCCTATGTGATCGAGTGGGTCGCCTGGCACAAGCTGCATGGCTTCGACCTGATGATCGCTGACAACTGCAGCGCCGGACCGCAGACGGCGGTGCTCCAGGCGTTGCGCGATGCCGGCTGGATCCGGCTGGTCGACTGGCGACACGACACGGTGCTGCCGCAGCGGCGGGCCTATTCCTATCTTTACTGGCAGGCATTGCTCCACGGCTATCGCTATCTGGGCTTCATGGACGCCGACGAGTTCCTCGAGCCGCTCGACGCGCCGCCCTGGAGCGGAGCCGAACTGGTCCGCTCGCTTTTGAGCCGCCCGGGCGTGCGCAGCGTCGCCTTTCGCTGGGTGAATTTCGGCAGCGACGGCAAAGAGGCCTATGACGACGAACTGGTGACGGTGCGGTTTCAAAGGCGCGGCACGCATGACGCCCCGACCGCGCGCTGGAAGAAGTCGTTTGCCCGCGTGTCCTCGGTGCTGCGCAAGGCGCTGCGGGATCCCGGGCAGTTCATGCCGCACCCGCACGGTTTCCGCATCTCGCTGCGCAGGACGCTGGTCGACGGCATGACGCTCGACAAGCACCCGGCGGCCATGCCGATGGAATGGAAGATCGGCTGGATCCGCCACTATGCCGTGAAATCGAGGCAGGAACTGGCCGACAAGCATGCCCGCGGCGGCGGCTTCACGCCGTCGAGCGAGGCGCCGTCGCTGGACGAGTACCGGGTATCGAGAGATCAGAACGATATTCTCGATCCGCTCGACGATGCGACGGTGGGCGCCTTGCGGGCAAAGGTTTCGGAAATCGTCAGGTCGCTCGACCCGGCGGTCATGCCCCAGACGCGGCCGCTTTTCACGCAGCGGGGTTGAGGATCAGCGGCGCGGTAGCCATGCCGTGAAACGACATCGAGGCGCGGCGCTCGGCATTTGCGGCATCGAGCCGCCATCCGGGCGCACGGGTGAACAGGGCTTCTATCATCGCCGCGATCTCGATACGGGCGACATGCTGCCCGAGGCAGACATGCAGGCCGGTGCCGAAGGTCATCGACATGGTTGGCGGGCGCGTGAGGTCCAGCCGGTCGCCATCGGCGAAGACGGCATCGTCGCGATTGCCGCTGCCGAGCACCGGCACGACCGCTTCGCCAGCCGCAATCCTGACGTCGCCGAGGTCGATGTCCTGCGCCGCGATGCGGGCGACGGCGTATTGCACCGAGGCGCCATAGCGCAGCAGTTCGGCCGCCGCGCTGCTCCAGTCGACAGCGCCGCGCTCGAGCAGCGCGCGCTGTTCGGGAAAGCGATCCAGCGCAACAATTGCGTTGCCGAGAGCGTCGACGACAGTCTCCTGTCCGGCAAACAGCATGAAGACGATGTTGGCCACCATGTCCTCACGCGACCAGCGGCCTTGCGCAACCTCCCGCACCATGCCGGCAACCATTCCGTCCGGCCGGTAGGCCTGTCGAGCCAGCCGCTCCTCGACAAAAGCCTGGCATTCGCGATAGGCCTCGGCGCTTGCTGCCGGCGGCTGCGCTCTTCGCAGGTCGAATGCGCTGGCCATGCGGCGGGTCACCGATTTCAACGCCCAAGGGTCCTCGATCTCGATGCCGAGGATTTCCTGCAGCAGCCAGAAGGACACCGGCACGGCGAGCCCGGCGACGGCGTCGACGCGGCCATCCGCCAGCGCACGCTCGACCAGCTCGTGGCTCAGCGCGCGAAGACCTTGCGTCAGCGCTTCGATGGCCGGCCGTGAGAAAAAGCCAGCGACCGGCCGGCGCAAGGCGCCATGCTGAGGCGGATCGGCAAGCAGCACCGAGCGGCTGAGCAGAGCCATGGGCGCATGGTCGACGAGCTTGCGGCGGACCTCTTCATATGTACCCGGCGGCGCCTGAACAAGAGCGGGATGCTTCAGCGCGCCCGACACCAGCTCATGGCTGAACACATAATGCGCGTCGGCCAGCTCGGGATAGGGCGCGACGCCGCGCGCAATGCCGCCGGCGGCGCGCATGCGGGCGAAATGCGGAAACGGGTCGTCGCCGAGCGCGAACGGATCGAAATGCGGAGCTGTCATGACGGCTCGAATCTCATGCCTTGAGATTCTTGGCTGAAATGACCCTGAAGCCGCCTGACGTGGCGTCCTGCGGGAAGAAGTCCGGCATGACGTAGAGGAACTCGCATCCGTAGACGCGGTAGTGCATGCGCAGCAGCGGATCGCGGATGATCTCTTCCAGCGGCGGTCTTGTGCCGGTCTGGTTCCAGCGGTCGATGGTGGCGCGGAACCGCGCATCGGCCTTGACATGATCATACTCGTCGCCCGAGGAGCCGGCATAGGACGAGCAGCGGCCATCGCCGATCAGCCAGCTGGCGCCCAGGCGGCGGCCGTGGCTCTCCATCTCCTTCAAGAGCCGCACCGCCGTGTTGGTGCCGCGATGGCTCGGCCGGACGCAGAGATTGTAGGCGTAAAGCGCGTAAACCGGCTCGCTGCGCGGCAGCGATGCATAGGCATCGAAATTCCTGGGGAAATCGGCGCGCACCAGCGGATCCTGGCTGGTCTCGGCAAAGCAGATGGTGCCGGCAAGCAGATCGCCATCGATCGCGCCGAACATGGTGTGTCCGAGTGCCAGCCGGTGGCGGATGGTCGTTTCGCTCGCCTGCAGCGGGGCTGCCCAGGCGGCAGCCTCAAGCTCCATCAGCAACGGCATGTCTTCCAGCTCTAACCGGCGGATGGGTATCGCAACATCGTCTAAATTCATGTGTCGGCTGCCTCGACTTCTAACGCGTTGATGGCGCATGGCAGTTTCTTGCCAATGCGGTTTGCAGCTTCACGGAAACGTCAACCTGTTCTATCTCCTGTTTGACGCATGCCGGATCGAGAACCATTTCACGGCTTTCACAAGCCTGTCTAATCATCATGGTTCCCCTTTGCAATTACATACGGACAACGGAAACGCATGATATTTTACGTCGCGCATCGGGAGCACGCCTACACGCAGGCGGTGGTGCTTCTGTATCACCGGACTGACCTGGAGGCGTGGTTCCGGCTGGTGCGCTACGAGGATGCCGGGCTGCTGCGCGGCGTTCGCGCCGGGGTGGTCATCTGGTCCGACATGGACCGGCTGACATCGGACGAATTGAGCCGCGCGGCCGGCATCAGCGCCGAACTGGCTGACAACACCGGCCTGACGCAGCTCAATCACCCGACCGCCAGCCTGCAGCGCTTCGACCTGCTGCGCCTGCTTCACGCCGACGGCAGCAACGCTTTTCGTGTGTTCAGGCCGGACGAGTTGGAAGAGCCGATACGCTATCCCGTTTTCATCCGCGACGAGACGGGCGCACTCTACAGGGAGCCGCCGCTGCTGCACGACCGGCCGGCGCTGGACGCCGCGATCGCCCGGCTGGACGGTAGCGATCTAGTGCGGCCGATGGTGGTGGAGATGATCGGCACCCCCGGAATGGACGGTTATTTCAGGAAGTACGCGGCGTTTCGGGTCGGCGATACGATCTACGGCCAGCATTGCGCCATGTCGAAATCGTGGTTCGTCAAGAATTCGCCCGAGCAATTGCTGCCGGCGCATATCGAAGAAATCAGGACCTATATCGATACGAATCCTGACGCCAATGCGGTCATGCGGGTCTTCGAAAAAGCCCATATGCAGTATGGACGCATCGACTACACATTCGTCGACGGCAGGCTGGTGGTGTTCGAGATCAACAGCAACCCCACCGTGCTCAGCGACCCGCCGACGCCGTTCGCCAGCTATGACCCCAAGCCCTTTGCCGATCTTCAGGCCGACGCGCTGCTCGCGCTGCCGCAGGCTACCGAGGCGGACTCGCTGGCTGCAATCGACACCGCCCACCAGTCGGCGCTGGCCAAGTTGCGGCGCCATTACCAGATGAGGCGGCTGAAGTTAATGCTGCGAAAAGTGCTCAGGAAGAGAAAATAGGCGCCGCCTCCTCCGCAACCCGAAAGTACACCACGTCACGTTTCGTCGGATCTTGTCACAGCCTGCCTGGAACCAAATCACGGGCTAGATTGTTCAAGTTGGTTACGAATTCGACGCCGCCTGCCGGCTGGGCAAGCGGCGCACTTGAGGAGCTCCCACCATGACCATCTCGTCCAGCTTTCGTTCGCTTGCGGTTGCGGCCATCACAACTGTGTCCGTCAGCGCTGCCAGCGCCGCGCATGCCGATAGCGGCACGATCCGCTTTGCCGTCTACAAGGCGGCCTTCTTCGTCGGCGGTTCCGGCGGCGAGGGGACGCTGACCTTCCACGGCCGCTCCTATCCCATCACGATCGGCGGCGTTTCGGGCGGCTTCGCCTTCGGGGTTTCCAAGACCTATTTCCGGGGCACCGTGCGCCATATCCGCAGGGTGCGGGATGCGACCGGCGTTTATGGCGCGGCCGGCGGTGGCGGCGCGCTCGGCAAGGGGGCGCAGGTGATCGTCATGACCAACGACAAGGGCGCCCAGCTCGAGCTTACGGGCCGGCAGGTGGGGCTGCAGGTGAATGCAGATTTGAGCGGGATGGCGATTTCGTTGAAGTAGGGGGGCGGGCGAGCTCTGGGTGGGCACAGGCGCCCAGGGTGATGGCAATCGCTTAGGGTGCCCCCCACTCCGTCTCGGCTTCGCCGAGCCACCTCTACCCCCACATTCGTGGGGGAGAGGAAACGCTAATTTTCGAGGTTGCGGCCTCGACAGTGTTGAGTTTTTTCTTCGCTCGAAAAGCTTGGCATTTCCTCTCCCCCACGGACGTGGGGGTAGAGGTGGCTCGGCGAGCCGAGACGGAGTGGGGGCTGGCGCTGGCCTCGGCCCCCTACCGCTCCTCCACAATCCGCAAATACGCCGCCGTCACGAACAGCACGATCAGCCCGAACAAGATCCGCCGTGCCCCCTCCGGCATCTGCAGGATGGTCAGCAGTGTTGTCAGCACGGTCAGGATCAGGGCGCCGATGATGGTGCCGGTGTAGCCGCCGCGGCCGCCGAAGATGGAGGTGCCGCCGATGACGGCGGCGGCGACCGAGGGCAGCACCAGCGGTTCGGCGAGCGACAGCGACGGCGCCTTGATCAAGCCGATATAGAGCAGGCCGGTGATGCCGGCGAGCACGCTGGAGGTGACGTAGAGCGCGGTGATGACCTGCCAGTATTGCACGCCCGACAGGCGGGTCGCGCGCTCATTGTCGCCGACGGCGTAGAGCAGGCGGCCGAAGCCGGTGCGGGCGAGCGTGAAGACGATGAGGGCGGCGAGCGGCACGAACAAAAGCAGCGCGTTGGGGAAGCCCCATGTCACGCCGGTGCCGAGCCAAGCCAGGAAGTCGGGGATTTTTGCGCCCGACGCGATCACCGTGCGCTGGTAGACCTGCAGGCAGCCGGTGCCGATCAGGCTGGTGCCCAGCGTCATGATCAGCGGGTGGACGCGGAAGACGCCGACGCCGATGCCATTGACGAGGCCGATCAGCACCGCCGGCATCATCGCCAGGAGGAACGCCACCGCCGGATCCTGGTTGACCACTTGCGTGGCCATGATGAAGGCGCTCATCGTCGCCACCGTGCCGACCGACAGGTCGATGCCGCCGGTCAGCATGGTTATGGTCTGGCATCCCGAGAGGATCGCCAGCGGGATGGCGAATTTGATGGTGTTGGCGATCCAGCGCTCGTTGACGATGCCGGGGCGCAGGACCTGCAGGATTATAACCAGGATGGCGAGCAGGACGATCAGCGGGATGAGCGGGCGATCGGCCATGAAGCGCTTTATGCGGCGGCCGAAGGGGACCGGGGTGATGGCGGTGGTGCTCATGGGGCGGCTCTTGGTGTTGTGTGCTGCGAGGATGGCGCTCTACGGCGCCCCCCTCTGGCCTGCCGGCCATCTCCCCCACTTATGGGGAGATTGGCAGCTCCAGCGCCTCGCTCCTTTTTGCAACGTTGAAGGCTGGCGAAAGCGGCGATGACAGCTGATCTCCCCCCTCGTGGGGGAGATGTCTTCCGGCAGGACAGAGGGGGGCGCGAAGGAACGCCGACGTCTCTCTGCGACAGCACACCCATCATTGCCGCCCCCGCATCGTGATAAACGCCCCGAACATCACCACCGCCACCATGATCAGCCCCTCGATGATGGCCGTGACATTGGGGTCGATGGCGAGCAGCGTCAGGTCGGTGCGCACCAGCCTCAGCACGAAGACGGCGACGATGGGGCCGAGCAGGCCGCCTTTGCCGCCGCCGAGCGCGACGCCGCCCAGCACCACGGCGGCGACGCTGGCCAAGAGATAAGGGCCGGGGATGGGGGCGCCGATGCCGGTGCTCATGGTCAGCGCCAGGCCGCCAAAGGCGGCGAACAGGCCGGACAGCGCATAGGCGATGATGCGGGTGCGCTTGACCGGCACGCCGGAGCGAAACCCCGCCAGTTCGCTCGAGCCGATGGCGTAGATGGAGAGGCCCAGGCGCGAGCGCCTGAGCGGTATCCAGATGACGCAGAGGCAGACGATCAGCACCAGCAGGGCCTTGGGCAGCCAGGCGTCTATGGCGTCGGGCAGGCCGGGGATCGGCACGGTGCCGGAGATCAGCGCCTTCAGCCATTCGGCGATGCCGCCGCCCGGCGCGTCGAGCACCAGCAGGGCGGCGCCCTGCAGCACGAACAGCATGGCGAGGGTGACGACAATGTCGGGCACGCGGGTGACGACGATGAGCAGGCCGTTGAGCGCGCCGAGCGCAAAACCCATGGCGAGCACGAAGGGCACCACGAACAGCGCGTATTCCTCGCTCGCGCCATTCATCATCGACGCCGCGGTGACGCTGGTCAGCGCCATCATGGCGGCGACCGACAGGTCGATGCCGCCGGCGATGACGACCACCGTCTGCGCGGCGACTGCGAAGGCATAGGGCAGAACGGCGCGGGCGAGCGAGCCGAAATCATTGCTGCCATAGGCCGGCTGGATGATCCTGGTGGCGATGAACAGGACGATGAGCAGGGCGAACAGGCCGACGACCCAGCCTTGGCGGCGCAGGAAATGGCTCATGGCGCGGCCTCCGGCGAAGCCGAAGTGTTCGCGGTCGGATCAGCCAATATGCCGATATCGGCCTTGGCGCCGCGCGGCAGGCCGTAGGCGGCGCGCATCAGCGCCGGCTCGTCGGCTTCCTCGACCGGAAAAATGTCGACGAGGCGGCCGCCAAAGATGACGATGACGCGGTCGCAGACGCGCTGCACCTCTTCGAGTTCCGAGGTGTAGAACAGCACCGACTTGCCGTTGCCGGCGAGTTCGCGCAGCAGCTTGTAGATCTCCTGCTTGGTGCCGACATCGATGCCGCGCGTCGGGTCGAAGCACAGGATGGTGCGGGCATCCGCCGCGATCCAGCGGGCGATGGTCACCTTCTGCTGGTTGCCGCCGGACAGGCGCTGCACCTCGCCTTGCGCGCGGGTGTCGATCTGCAGCCGCTCGATCGCGCTGAGCACGGTCGCGCGTTCGCGGCGCATGTTGATCGGACCCCAGTTGCGCAAGGCAGCGCTGAAAGGCAGGGCGATGTTTTCGCGCACCGAGCGCTGCATGGCGAGCGCCTCGGAGCGGTCGCCCGGCACATAGGCTAGGCCGGCGCGGATGGCGTCGATCGGATGCGAGAATTTCACCGGCTGGCCATTGACTTCGATCGTGCCGCCGGAGGGCCGGATCGAGCCGGCAAGGGCGGCGAACAACTCGTCCTGGCCCTGGCCTTCGAGCGCGACGACGCCGGCGACTTCGCCGTCGGCGAGATCGAAGGAGACATCGCTGAGCTTGGCGCCGACGCGCAGGTTTCGCACCGAAATGCGCGGCCGGGTGGTCGCGGGCGCGGCCTTCTCGGCAGCGCTGCGGGCGGCGACATGAGTTTTCACGATGCGGGTGCCGAGCATCAGCTCGACGATCTTTTCCTCGACGCCGGGTACGATGTCGACGACACCGACGGTCTCGCCGTCCCGCAGCACGGTGGCGCGGTCGCACAGTGCGGAGATTTCGACGAAGCGGTGCGAGATGAAGATCACGGCGCGACCGGCATCGCCCTGGCGGCGCACCACTTCCAGCACTTTTTCGGCGAGGTTGGCGGGCAGGGCCGCCGTCATCTCGTCGAGCAGCAGCACGTCCGGCTCGACGGCGAGCGCCCGCGCCAGGTCGAGCACGCGCAGCACGGCCAGCGGGATGTCGCGCGCGGTGTCGCGCAGATCGAGGTCGGTGATGCCGAGCTCGCGCACCCAGGCGCGGAACGGCTCGACCGGCGTGCCGGTGAGCCTGAGATTGGAGAGAACGTCGAGATCGGGGATTAGCGACGGCTCCTGGTAGACCGGCAGCAGCCCGGCGCGGCGCGCGGCGGCGGGCGAGCGAATGTCGCGCGCCTCGCCACGGATCAGGATGCGGCCGGAGTTCGCCGGAATGGCGCCGGTCAGGATCTTCACCAGCGTCGACTTGCCGGCGCCGTTGGCGCCCATCAGCGCGTGGACCTCGCCCGGCAGCACGGAGAGCGACGCGTTGCGAAGCGCTTCAACCGCGCCGTAGTTCTTGGCGACGCCGGTGGCGTCGAGGAGGGGGCTGGTGGTCAACTGGTTTGTTGTCAAAATTGATGGTTCCAGAAAATAATGTCGGCGCTCTACGGCGCCCCCCTCTGTCCTGCCGGACATCTCCCCCACCCGTTGGGTGATTGGGAGTTAAGGGGCCGCCCCGCGGCTTTGGACGGTGAA
>NZ_JAMYQD010000021.1:0-127194 GCF_040320665.1 Mesorhizobium sp. M0626
TCTCTCGCCAAACCATCGCCGGTCCTCCCGGCGGACAAGAAAACTGTCACCCATGCTATCGGTCCATTCTGTTACCTATCTATCCGGTTCGGACAGCATTTCCTCTCCCCCGTCGATCGGGGGAGAGGAAAGGTGCCAAGCCTGTCCCTGTTACTTCCAGTTCTTACGCCGCTCGAGCTCGGCCTCTGACGGCTTCTGCGTAGCGAACGACCCGACCTTGACCTCACCCCCGCGTTCGTAGGTCGCCATGATGACGCCTGTGGTAGTGGCCTGCGACTTGACCAGCTTGAAAGCGGCGGGCATCGCACCACCATCGAACAGCCGCTTGCCCTTGCCCAGCAGCAGCGGGAAGATCATCAACCGGATCTCGTCGATCAGCCCGTTGGCCAGCAAAGTCTGGATCAGCTCGCTCGAACCCTGGATGAGCAGGTCAGGCCCATCTTCCTTCTTGAGGCGGCGCAACGCCGCGACGATATCTTCTCCAAGCCATTGCGTATTTTCCCAGGTGAGCGAATCCGGCCGATGCGTCGCCACATATTTAGTCGCAGGGTTGAAGGCATCTCCGATGGCATCTTTCTGATACGGCCAGTAAGCGGCGAAGATGTCGTAGGTTCTGCGGCCGAGCAGCAGGGCGAAGGGTTTGGAGAACAATTCCTCCATGGCCACCCCCGCCACCTCGTCGAAGTAGTGGAACGTCCAGCCGCCGAATTCGAAGCCGCCAACCGGGTCTTCTTCCGGGCCGCCTGGCGCCTGCATGACGCCGTCGAGGCTGACGAAGGTGGAAGCGATGATCTTTCGCATTGGATTTTCCTTTTCCAGGATCCGCGCCGTCAGGGCCGGATTTCGATCTAAGGACGGACAGGCCGGCGGCCGCCCGACAGGCGTTGGCAAAAAAACGCTGCCGGCCGACAAGGGTACCTACCGCCGTCGCCCGCCGCCAAGCGCCTGCGACGAAAACCAGACGTCGCCGATGATGGCGGTGGCGGTCCGGTCCGGCGCCCTGTCTGACGTCAGCCAGATCGAACGGCTGCGCGCCGCCTTCTGGAGGTCGGGGATTTTGGCCGCCGAACCGGCCGCCGAGGCGCCGACGCAGGGGATGAACCACGAGCGCATGAAGGGGTCGCAGGCAAAGCCCTTGTCGTTGCGGGTTACCATCACGGCCAGGCCGACGCCCTGGGACGGACGCCAGGGAAAGATCATGCGGCCGCCCGCTTTCAGCGCCCGAAGCCAAGGAGCCGGCGGTGCGACGACACCGGCATTGACATAGATGATGTCGGACGGCGGCAGATCGCCGGTGACGGCATCGCCGTGGACGACGCTTACATTGCCGTAGGTTTCGAGATTCTTTGTTGCTCTGGCAGCAAGATCTGCCTCTATTTCGAAGGCGGTCACCGGGCCGGGCGCAACCAGCCGCGCCAGCAAGGCGGTGTAGTAGCCGGTGCCGGCGCCGATATGGGTGACGGCCTCGTCCGGTCTGGGGGCGATCCTGCCGATCCACATCGCGTGCAAGGAGGGTTCGCCATTGTTGATGCCCTTGTCGGCATCGAGCGCCACCAGCACGTCCTGATAGATGTGAACAGGATCGGCGCTCGGCGTCATGATCTTGCCGTTGCCGGTGGTGAGCGCCCTGCCGGCGACTACCGCCCAGGGTCCGGGACCGAGAAAGGCCTCGCGCGGAACGGTGGCGAACGCCTCTTCGAGGCGCGGATCGGCCGAGCCGGCATTGGCCGCCATCAGCTGCGCGTAAAATTTCCTGGCGTCTTCGACACTTGTCATGATGGCGAGCAAGATAGCGCAAGCCGCCGGTTTGTCGCGGTCGGGAATGAGAATCAGCCGACGCCGAAGACGGTGTCGTAGAGCAGCTTGAAGTTGAGCACCAGGATGACCGCCGCGACCACCCAGGCGAGGGCCGCCACGCCACGGGGAATGGCAAGGTCGCCCATCTTCTTCTTGTCGGAGACGAACTGCACCAGCGGGATGACCGCGAAGGGCAGCTGCATCGACAGCACCACCTGGCTGAAGACCAGCAACTGGCCGGTGCCCTTTTCACCATAGAGCGCGGTCACGACCACCACCGGGACGATGGCGATGCCGCGCGTCAGCAGCCGGCGCGCCCATTGCGGAATGCGCAGGCGCAAAAAGCCTTCCATGACGATCTGGCCGGCAAGCGTAGCCGTAACCGTCGAGTTGAGGCCGGAGGCCAGCAGCGCCACCGCAAACAGGATGGAGGCGATGCCGAGGCCGAGCAGTGGCGACAAGAGCTCGAAGGCTTGGCCGATCTCGGCGACATCCTGATGGCCGGTGCCATGGAAGGCCACCGCCGAGACGATCAGGATCGAGGCGTTGACGAACAGCGCCAGGACGAGCGCGATGGTCGAGTCCGTCGTCGCCCATTTAATGGCGTCGCGCTTGCCTTTTTCGGTCCGTTCATAGGCGCGTGTCTGTACGATCGAGGAGTGCAGGTAGAGATTGTGCGGCATCACCGTGGCGCCGATGATGCCGATGGCGATGTAGAGCATCGCCGGATTGGTGACGATCTCCGTCGACGGCACGAACATCGAATGCAGGATCGAGCCGACCGGAGGGGCAGCGGCAAAGATCTGGATGGCGAAACAGCCGAAGATGATGATCAAAAGCGCGATGACGAAGGCTTCGAGATAGCGGAAACCCTTGTTCATCAAGAGCAGCACGATGAAGGCGTCGAGCGCCGTCAGCAACGCGCCGCCGATCAGCGGAATGCCGAACAGAAGCTGCAGCGCGATCGCCGTGCCGATCACCTCGGCGAGGTCGCAGGCGATGATGGCGAGTTCGCAGGCGATCCACAGCACGAAACTGACGGGACGCGGATAATAGGCGCGGCAGGCCTGGGCGAGGTCGCGGCCGGTGGCGATGCCAAGCCGGGCGGCAAGCGCCTGCAGCAGGATCGCCATCAGGTTGGACAGCATGATGATGAACAATAGCGTGTAGCCGAACTGGGCGCCGCCGGCGAGGTCGGTGGCCCAGTTGCCCGGATCCATATAGCCGACCGAGACCATGTAGCCCGGTCCCATGAAGGCGAACAGGCGACGGAACCAGACGCCGGACTGCGGCACCGCGATCGTGGAGTTCACCTCGCGCAGGCTGGGAGGATTGTCCTCCGGCCTGTCAAATCGCCAGGATGATCCCAAGGTAGCGTCAGCTTCGGACATGGAGGGCTTTCCACTGGGTGGATCGGTTGACGTCATCCTATCTATGCCAGGGCTCAACATTATGCAATAGGCTATATTTCATTGTATGTGCTTCCTGTTGCGCCGACCGGCAGGCCGGCCGGGGATCGCAAACGCCGGTTGCGCCTACCATGGAATGGAAATAAACGGCTGGAACAGTTAAGCCCGTGCTATGAATGGCAAAGGGCGATTGCTTTGCCCAAAGCCGATTCTTGTCAAAAGATAGGAAGGAGCGCGTGTTGGCGCTGAAGCACAGACCGGTTGGACGCGAGGAGCCGCTGCCTGACGCCGAGATTCATTCGAAAGGGTTCCGGCAGCAGCGCGAAGCGCGCCGCGGCGCGCTGGTCGAGGATTATGTCGAGCTGATCGCCGACCTGATCGAGGACGGCAATGAGGCGCGTCAGGTCGATATTGCTGCGCGGCTCGGTGTCGCCCAGCCGACGGTGGCCAAGATGCTGACCAGGCTGTGCGCCGACGGGCTCGTTTCCAGAAAACCCTATCGCGGTGTGTTCCTGACCGACGCCGGGCGCAAGGTGGCGGAAGAGAGCCGCATCCGCCACCAGACGGTAGAAGCGTTTTTGCGTTCGCTCGGTGTCAGCGCCGAGACGGCGCGCATCGATGCCGAGGGCATCGAGCATCATGTCAGCGCCGAGACGCTGGAAGCCTTTCGCAAGGCGATGATCGCGCCGCGCTGAGGGGTGCCGGGGCCGCACCACTGGAACCTCCGCACGTCAGGCTCGTTGCTCCTGACGTTGCGCGTGATTGTCGCGCGCCAAGGAGGAAAACATGGGCGTCGAACAGGCACCGACCGCGAAGGGCAAGCAGGCGGCCGAGGGTTTGAGGCAGGCAGCGGCAAAGGACGAACGCAAGACCGAGGTCGAAACCGGCCATGCGCTGAAAAAGGGCGCCGCGCGTTTCGAGGAACGCTCCAAAAGCTCGGACGGCAAAAGCGCCGGCACCAAGCAGAAGATCTGAGTTCTGTTCGCAAGCGGCAACCTGCCGCTCATTCCTCGGTGTCCTGCACCCAACTGCGCGGATGGCCGTCGACGCGGAACTGGAATATGAAATAGGGCGGAATGCAGGAGCCCTTGCCAGGCTTGGCTGCGGCCAGATCGTCGTAGCCGGCGGTGCAGATATAGTCCTCGCGGCAGGGATGCGCCTTGTCGCAGGCGCGCAGGCCGGCGGTCTTGGTGAATTCCTTGGTGCAGAATTTGTGGTCCTTGCCCGACGCGATGCAGTCGTTGAAACCGGTCTTGGCGAGGCGGCCGCAAGTCGCCTCGTCGGGAAGCTTGTCGCAGCTTGCCTTGCGCAGCATGCCCCCGGGAAAGCCACCGGTCTTCTGCTCGGGGTTGTCGTAGCGTTGGCGCGCCGCGCCATAGCCGGCGAGCTTGATTACCGGTTTCTTGTCGCGCGCCGGATCGATGGCGCAGGCTTTTGCGGTGGCCGGCGACAGGCGGCAATATTTGTCGCTGCCCCAGCTCGACATCTTAATCTCGCCGAACTCGACGGGGTCGCCGACTGCGGTGGCCGCCTCGCTGACGCAGGTGCCGAAGCCCGGATGGATGTCGCTTTCATGGACGCCGGCGCAGCGCAGGCTTTCGCCGCAGCTCCAGTCCTTGAAGCTGGCATCCTTGCCGCTGTAGCAGATCGAGCCCCAGCCATTGTAGAGATCGGTGCCTTTCAGCGCTTCGGCGAGTTTGGCGTCCGGACGGGCGGCGAAGCCGTGTGAGAAATCCGGATGGCCGCCGGCGGCGAAGTCCTCGACGATGGCGCGGCGGCGAGGCAGGTCGGCGAAGAACACCGCCGAGCCGGGGACGAAGACGGCGTTGCGGCGCGGCTCGCTGGCCGGATCGGCGCCGGTGTAATGGAAGCCGGCAATGCCGTGCGTCTGGTGGCAGCCGGTGCAGGTCATTTCGTTGAGACGCAGATTGAAGCCGGCCACCGATTTCACGCTGCGCAGCTCGTTGCCCTTGGCGACATAGTCCTGCAGTGCCTTGTCGATGTCGGCATCGTCGAGCAGCCCATAGGCGATATTGTTTTGCGACCTGGCCATGCCGCCGGGTGCGACCGAGACGGCGCTGGTCGCCAGGAACTTGTCGTCGATGACCAGCCGGCCGCGATCGAGGTCGTAGAGGTTGCGGTCGGTGAGCAGCCATTTGGCGAAGGCCGGCCGGTCGGCCAGAACCACTTTCCGGTCGATCTGGTTCTCCATCTTCGATTCCTGGAAGGTGGACGTCGTTGGGTCCCATTTGAAAATCTTGAGGAGATATTCGGCGTGGCCACCGAAGTCGCGGCGGCTCGAGGCCGACAGCCGGAGAACCTGCATGTTCAGCTCAAGCCGCATGATCTGCGACGAATTCAGCATGGCGTTGGAGAGCGGCCCTTCGTCGGAGCGCAGCCAGGCTGCCAGTTGCTCGGGCGCAAGGTTCTTCTGGCCGGCGGCGAGCCAGCGCTTGGCGATTTCGGCACAGGAAACGGCGGTGGCGCTTGGACGGTCTCTCGAAGCGCGGGGGCGAGCCTCGCCGGGCCTGGCGTTGAAGACCAGACCCATGGTCAGCGGCAGCCGCGACGAGATGCGTTGCGCTGTCTTTCCCTTCGTGGGCTTCTCCGCCACCGAATAGTGGAAGCGGTAGATCAGCCTGATCTCGCCGCATTCGGTGTGGCCGAGATAGCCGCGGTCCATGCGGTTGACGACGCCGGTCAGGTCGAGCGTCGAGCCGTCATCGTCGATGTATTTCGGGTTGAATTTCTGGCTGGTGTCCTTCGACTTGACCATGGCCGCGACGTAAGGATCGGGGCTATTGGCAGGCTCGTCGGCGATCTGCTGCTTGACGGCGTTGCGGACAGGGGTCAGCGCGCGCACCGAAAACAGGCCGCGATTGTCGACCTCGCGCGTGAGACCCAGCGCCGGGCCGAGCAGGCGGCTGATCGAGAGGCCGCCACGCTCAAGCGCCTGCAATGTCTCGGGATCGGTCACGGCGACGCTGGAATCGAGCGTCACGGCGCGCGCCGGCAACGGGCCGAGGCATAGCACCACCGCCAGCAGCAGAAATCGACCGATCGTCCGCAAGTCCCGACACCCCCGTTCGAACCGGATGCTACAGCGCGCATGCCGCCTCGACCAGAGTGCGAACGCGATGCCGCTGCCACGAAAAATACTGTGACTTGGCGCAACCATTGCGATAATTGTCTGTTGGGTCGGACTGGGCCACGACATCGGCCAGGCCAGCCGAAAATTTGCATACGGGGAGTTGCCATGCTCTGGAAGGGACGCCGTCAGAGTGACAATGTCGAGGACGAGCGCAGCGACAGCGGCGGCGGTGGTGGTTTGGGCGGCGGCAGCCCTGGCCAGTTCCGCATCCCGATCGGCGGCCGCACCGGCGGCGGCGGCAGCATATTGCTGGTCGTCCTCGTGGTGCTGGCCGGATGGTATTTCGGCTTCGACCCGTCGCAGATCCTGGGCAGCGGCGACGGCGGCGGCGTGCTGCCGGGTGGCGGTGGCCAGATTACCGACAACAGCGGCGGCCAGGACGACGGCGCCGGCACGCCTGCTTCCGACGAGATGAAGCAGTTCGTGGCGACCGTGCTGGCCGAGACCGAAGAGACCTGGACCGGCATCTTCCAATCGCAGGGCCTGAAATACGAGGACCCGAAGCTTGTGCTGTTCAGCGGCCAGATCCGCTCGGCCTGCGGCTCCGCCTCGACGGCAGCCGGACCGTTCTATTGTCCCGGCGACCACAAGGTCTACCTCGACACCACCTTCTTCCAGCAGCTCGACCAGCAGTTCGGCGCCTCGGGGGATTTCGCCCAGGCCTATGTGATCGCCCATGAAGTCGGTCACCATGTGCAGAACCTCACCGGCATCCTGCCCAAGTTCAACCAGATGCGGCAGTCGATGGGTGAGGCGGAAGCCAACCAGATGTCGGTGCGCATCGAGCTGCAGGCCGACTGCTTCGCCGGCGTTTGGGCGCATTTCACCGCGCAGAAGGGCATTCTGGAACAGGGCGACATCGAAGAGGCGCTCAACGCCGCCAAGCAGATCGGCGACGACACGCTGCAGAAGAAGATGCAGGGCTATGTCGTTCCGGAAAGCTTCAACCACGGGACGTCGCAGCAAAGGCAGACCTGGCTGGCGCGCGGCTACAAGAGCGGCAAGCTGTCGGATTGCAACACGCTGACCGGTCCGGTTTGAGGCGCTCGCAAGTTCCAGCCGACCGCGGTTCAAAGCGCATCCGTCGGCGGGCCGATTCACCACCGGCAACAGATGTCAGGAGGAGAACGCCTGAGGCGTTCTCCTATTGTTCCAAAGTGACGCCTCGCCTATAACGGGCGCCCGCCCAAGGGCGGTCCGAGGGAGCAGACGCCATCATGATCGACCCCAAAACCGCCAGGCGGGGCCTTGCGCTCGTCTTCACCACGCTGCTGCTCGACATTATCGGCTTCGGCATGATCATGCCGGTGTTGCCGGCCTTTCTCAGGGAGCTTTCCGGCGTCGGCATCAGCGAAGCGGCAATCGAGGGCGGCTGGCTGTTCTTCGTCTATGCCGCGATGCAGTTCTTCTTCGCGCCGATCATGGGCGGGTTGAGCGACCGCTTCGGGCGGCGGCCGATCCTGCTTGCCTCGGTGCTTACATTCTCGATCGACAATCTGATCTGCGCCATCGCCTGGTCCTATCCGATGCTGTTCATCGGCCGCGTGCTGGCCGGCATTTCGGGCGCCAGCTACTCGACGACGTCGGCCTTCATTGCCGACATCTCGAACGACGACAACCGGGCGAAGAATTTCGGTCTGCTCGGCATCGCCTTCGGCGTCGGCTTCGTCATTGGGCCGGTGCTGGGCGGGCTGCTCGGCACGTTCGGGCCGCGAGTGCCGTTTTACTTTGCCGCCGGGCTTGCCTTCGTGAACTTCCTCATCGCCATGTTCTTCCTGCCTGAAACGCTCGATGAAAAGCACCGCCGCCGCTTCGAGTGGAAACGCGCCAACCCGGTCGGCACGCTGCTGCAGATGCGCCAATATCAGGGCATCGGCTGGATCGGGCTCGCCTTCTTCCTGATGACGCTCGGCCACATGATGTATCCGGCGGTGTGGTCGTTCGTGTCCAATTATCGTTATGGCTGGAGCGAGCAGCAGATCGGCTTCTCGCTCGGCGCCTTCGGCCTGTGTGGGGCGATCGTCATGGCGACGGTGCTGCCGCGCGTGATCCCCAAACTTGGCGAGTGGAAGACGGCGGTGATCGGCCTGACATTTACGGCGGCCAGCGCCTTCGGCTACGCCTTCGCCTCGCAAGGCTGGATGATCTATGCGGTGATCGTCGTCGGCTGCCTGGAAGCACTGGCCGATCCGCCGCTGAGAAGCCTCGCCGCCGCCAAGGTGCCGCCATCGGCGCAAGGCGAATTGCAGGGCGCGATGACGTCGATCTTCTCGATCACCTCGATCATCACGCCGCTGCTGTACACCGCGATCTTTTCCTGGTTCACCGGGCCTAATGCGCCCGTGGTGTTTGGCGGCGCGCCCTATCTGGTTGGCGCGTGCTTCCTGACGCTTGCCGTCATTGTCTTTGTAACGAAAGTTGCGAGGCCGACGGCGGTGAAAAGCGTTGCCACCGGCGCTGCGGAAGATGGAGCCCAGATATGAGCCATGACAGCCGCATAGAGCTGACCAAGGACGGAGTGTCGCTGTCGCGGCTGGTGTTCGGCGCCTGGCGCCTGCTCGACAGCGCGCGCGCCCGGACGCCGATCAGATCGCGCGGCTGATCGGCACTGCGGTCGATCTCGGCCTGACCAGCTTCGACCATGCCGATATTTACGGGCATTACCAGGTGGAAGCTGCCTTTGGCGCCGGCTTGTCGCGCTGGAAGGGCAAGCGCGACAGCATCGAGCTGATCTCGAAATGCGACATCATTCTGGCATCGGCCAACCGGCCTCAGAACCGGCTGAAGCATTACGACACCAGTGCGGCCCACATTGCCGCCTCGGTCGACCGTTCGCTCGCCAATCTCGGCACCGACTATCTCGACCTGTTGCTGCTGCACCGGCCGGATCCGCTGATGGATGCCGACGAGACGGCGGCGGCCCTTGCCGGGCTGGTCAAGTCGGGCAAGGTGAGAGCGGTCGGGGTCTCCAATTTCACGCCGTCGCAGTTCGACCTTCTGGCCTCGCGGCTGCCGTTTGCCTTGGCCACCAACCAGATCGAGATGTCGGTGCTGAAGACCAATGCGCTGATGGATGGCAGCCTCGATCACGCGCAACGCCTCGGCTATGCGCCGATGATCTGGTCGCCGCTCGGCGGCGGCTTGCTGTTCACCGGCAAGGAAGGGCGCGAGGCGCGGGTCAGGGCGGCAATCGCGGCGGTGGCTGCCGAGATCGGCGCCGGCGATCTCGCCGCCGTCGCCATCGCCTGGCTGCTGCGTCATCCGGCGCGGCTGGCGCCGGTGCTCGGCACGATGAAGCCCGAGCGGCTGGCCGCCATGGTCAAGGCGCTGGAGATCGACCTCGACCGCCAGCAATGGTTCGCCATACTGGAGGCCAGCGAAGGCCGGCCGGTGGCATAAGGTCACCCAGGCGCGAACTTCGAACCCGCCATAGGTGTGTGCTTCGTCCGTTAATGCGGCGCGCAAGCGAAGCGATGAGGGGGGCTTGGGCTCAGGGGATGCCGTCGGCGCTCTCGAAGCCTTCGTCGCTTCGCGCCGTCACAAACAGACCGGTTGACCGGTTTATTCCATTGACCCAAGACAAGGGCAATCGCGCCGCGTTTGTAACTCCGGCTATTCGGAGCATCACGATCTGGGCAACGGCTAGGCGAAGACCTGTAAAATCAAACCCGTTCGGCCAGCAGTTCCTCGCCGCGCTTTTCGCGGATCAGATTGACGAAACGGCGGAACAGATAGTGCGAGTCCTGCGGGCCGGGCGAGGCCTCGGGGTGGTGCTGGACCGAGAACACCGGACGTCCGGTCAGCGCGATGCCGCAGTTCGAGCCATCGAACAGCGAGACATGGGTTTCCTCGACGCCCTCGGGCAAGGAGTCGGCATCGACGGCAAAGCCGTGGTTCATCGAGACGATCTCGACCTTGCCGGTGGTATGATCCTTGACCGGGTGGTTGGCGCCGTGATGGCCCTGGTGCATCTTGGCGGTCTTGCCGCCCAGCGCCAGGGCCAGCATCTGGTGGCCGAGGCAGATGCCGAACACCGGAATATCGGTCTTGAGCAGATCCTGGATGACCGGCACGGCGTAGTCGCCGGTGGCTTCCGGGTCGCCGGGCCCGTTGGAGAGGAAGATGCCGTCGGGCTGCATGGCAAGGATCTCTTCCGAGCCGGTGCCGGCCGGAACCACGGTGACCTTGGCGCCGAGGCCGGAAAGCAGGCGAAGGATGTTACGCTTGACGCCGTAGTCGATGGCGACGACGTGCATCGACGGCTCGGCCTGTTCGCCAAAGCCTTCGTTCCACACCCAGGGCGTTTCACGCCAGACCGAGGACTGGCCCGAGGTGACTTCCTTGGCGAGGTCAAGCCCGATCAGGCCCGACCAGGCGGCGGCGCGCCGCTTCAAATCGTCGATGTCGAAGATGCCGTCGGGCGCGTGCGCAATGACGGCGTTGGGCATGCCCTTTTCGCGGATCAGCGCGGTGAGCGCGCGGGTGTCGATGCCCGACAGCGCGACGATGCCGCGCTTCTTCAGCCACTGGTCGAGGCCGGCTCCGGCGCGGTAGTTGGACGGGTTGGTGACATCGGCCTTGAACACCGCACCGACGGCGCCGGCGCGGGCGACCGGGTTGAGGTCCTCGATGTCCTCGTCATTGGTGCCGATGTTGCCGATATGCGGGAAAGTGAAGGTGACGATCTGGCCGGCATAGGACGGGTCGGTGAGAATTTCCTGGTAGCCGGTGAGCGCGGTGTTGAAGCAGACTTCGGCAACGGCGGAACCGGTGGCGCCGAGGCCGCGACCCTCGATGACGGTGCCGTCGGCCAGCACCAGGACGGCGGTCGGCTTTTCGGTTGCCCAAGGCGGGGTCAGTTCGGGGGTCATCTCGGCCATGGCGACGCTCCTGTCACGCTGCGCGCTTCGATGGCGGGCCATCTGCGCAGCAAACGGCGCGGCCGATCTCTCGAGCCTGCGCGCATCAATTCTTTGTCTTGTGCAAGGCCGAGTACATAGGGGAAGGCGCCAGAGCGGTCAATGATGCCCGTGCCAAAAACGGCGAGCATTTGTTTCGTCGAACGATATCACGGCTTTGGCGCGTTTGCTTTGCGGATGGGCCGCGGTTATTGTCCGCGCCGTTCGAAGGAGAAAGCATCATGCGCGCAAAAATCGCCGAATCCCTGAAGAGCGCGATGAAGGCGCAGGACAAGCACCGGCTGCCGACGCTGCGGCTCATCCAGGCCGCCATTCACGACCGCGACATCGCCAATCGCGGCTCGGCCAAGGACCCCGCCAGCGACGAGGAGATCTTGCAGATCCTGGCCAAAATGGTGAAGCAGCGCGAGGAATCGGCCAAGGCGTTCGAGGACGGCAAGCGCCCGGAACTGGCGGCGCAGGAGCGTGGCGAGATGGAGATCATCCGCGGCTTCCTGCCGACGCAGTTGGACGAGGCGGCGGTGATTGCAGCATCGCGCGAAGCGATCACTGCTACCGGTGCGACCAGCCAGAAGGACATGGGCAAGGTGATCGCTGTGCTGAAGCAGAAATATGCCGGCCAGATGGATTTCGGCAAGGCCAGCGGCATCGTCAAAGGCCTGCTGCAGTAGGAGCCGACACCACTTCAATGGCGAAGGAGAGCAGGGGGCGGGACATCACCTCTGGGCAAGAAACGGTCCGCACCGGCTTAAGCGAGCCAAGCCTTGACCTGCCGGAGAGCCCCACCATAATCGAAATCGTCAAACCCACGCTCGAACATCTGCCCTCCTACAAGGCGGCGCTCGAGCGTGGCTGGTCGCCGGACAATGTCCGGCTGATGGAAGCGACGCGCGAGCAACTTGCGGCGATCGACGAGGATCCCGCGGCGTTCCTTGCCAGCCTCGACGATCCCGAGGCCAAAGGAGGCCCGATTACCTTGCCGGACGGCACGACCGTGCCGCGGCTGCCGGGCTTCCGGCGCTGGATCTGGGACGGCGAGGCCGCCGGCTCGATCGGCTTTCGCTGGCAGCCCGGTACGGCCGCACTGCCGTCGCATGTGCTCGGCCATATCGGCTATGCCGTGGTGCCGTGGAAGCGCGGACGAGGCTATGCGACCGAGGCGCTGCGGCTGATGCTGGACGAGGCGAGGGCTGTTGGTTTGCCATATGTCGAGCTCACCACCGACCTCGACAATCCGGCCTCGCAGAAGGTGGTGCTGGCCAATGGCGGCCGTGTGGTCGGTCCGTTCATCAAGGACGCCGCGTATGGCGGCGCCGAGAGTTTGTTGTTCCGGATCGGTTTGTAGTCCGACGCTATTCGGCCGGTGCGGGCAGCGGCGGCGCTGCCCGGCTGCGCCCCTCCCAGATGTAGGAGGCAAGTGCCACCACCACCGCGACCAGCATGGCGGCAGCGCCCACAACCGGCAGGCTGCGGTAGCCGTAGCCGGCATTGAGCATGGCGGCGCCCAGCGACGCGGCGAGCGCGATGCCGACATTGAAGCCGGAGGGGATGAGCGAGGAGGCGAGGTTGGAGGCGTCCGCCGTCCAGGCCAGGATGCGGGTCTGGATCGGCGTGCCTATGGCGAAGTTGAGGCCACCCCAGATAACGATGGCGATGACCATCGGCACGGGGTAGGGGCTGACGGCATAGATCACGCCCAACATCACCGCCTGCAGGGCAAGCATGGTGATCAGCGACGGCATCAGCTTCCAATCGGAAAGCTTGCCGCCGAGAAAGACACCGACGGTGGCGCCGACGCCGTTGAGCAGCAGCACCCAGGGGATCAGGCTCTCGTCGAGATGGGTCACCTCAAGCAGTGTCGGGGTGATGTAGGTGAACAGGCCGAACTGGCCGATCATCAACGTCAGCATCAGGATCAGCGAGGTCCAGACTTGCTGGCGCGCCAGCACGCGAACCTCGCTGCCAAGACTGACGGATGGCCTTGATGCGCCTGTCGTGCGCGGCAAAAGCGCAGCCATGGCGGCAAACGCCACCACGCCCAGCGCGCACATCACCCAGAAGGTGGCGCGCCAGCCCCAGAGATTGCCGATTGCGGTGCCGGCCGGCACGCCGATGACATTGGATACTGTGAGGCCGGAGAGGATCACAGCCACGGCCATGCCGCGCTTGTCCTCGGGCACGAGGCCGACAGCCACCACCATGGCGACTCCGAAATAGGCGCCGTGTGCGACGGCGACCGCAATGCGCAAGAGCAGCATCGAGGCAAAATCGGGCGCCAGCGCGCAAGCGGCCTGGCCGATGGTGAAGGCGACGGTCAGGCAAAGCAGCAGCGTCTTGCGGGAAATGCCCTTGGTGGCGAGCGCCAGCAATGGCCCACCAACGGCGATGCCGCCGGCGTAGCCGGAGACGAGATAGCCGGAAGTCGGGATCGAAACGCCAAGGCCGTCGGCCACTTGCGGCAATACACCGGCGATGACGAATTCGGTGGTGCCGAAAGCAAAGGCGGCAATGAACAGGGCAATGAGCGGGAGCATGGCGGAAGCGATCCTCGGATAAGGTCGCCTCAAACCATGGATGGGGTTCGTGGGCAATGCAGAAATTATCGACGCCGCTTTAGGTTTTCTTGATCAGCTTGCCTTCAACCGCGACCCACCCAGCAACCCGCGCTCTTCCAGCACCGGGTAGGCCATCGACGCCAGCAGCGAGTTGATCTGCTTCAGGTCGCGGATGGTGTCGAGGTGGATGGAACTTGTTTCGACGCTCTTGGCGGTGCCGTCGCGCAGGCGCACGAAATGGCTGGCGCTGGTTTCCTTTTCGCGGTCGCGCAGCCGGTCCTTTTCCAGCACCAGCTGGCGGGCGGTCTCAGGGTCGCGCGACACCAGCACGTTGAAAGCAAGCCTGGCATTGGCCAGCACCGAGGTGTGAAAGGCGAGCAGCTCGCTCCAGCCCTCGGGCGTGAACTCCAGCCCGCGCTCGAACTTCTTCTTCACATGCACCAGCATGTTGCGCACGATGATGTCGCCGACCTGCTCGAGCTTGACGCAGGCGCCTATCAGCTCCTGGCAGCGCAGCGCCTCGTCCTCTGTGAGCGAGTTCCTGGTCAATTTGGCCAGATAGAGCTTGATCGCCGCGTGCTTCCTGTCGACGCGGTCGTCAAGGGCGGCCAGCGCCTTGATCTTGTCGCCGTCGGCGCTTTCATACAGCTCGATGATGCGCTTGAGCATGATCTCGACCGTCTCGCAGACGCGCACCACCTCGCGGGTGGCGTTGGCCAGCGCCTGGCTCGGAACGTCGAGCGCGCCGTCGTTGAGGGCGGAGAGTTCGACCACATCGAGCTCTGTAGCCGGCGCTGGCTTGGTGCCCATTGCGACGATCTTCTCAGAGGCACGATAGATCAGGCTGGCAAGCGGCAGGCCGGCGAGCAGGATCAGCACATTGAACAGGATGTGGGCGTTGACGATCTGGTCGGGCACGGTGGCGCCGAGGAAGGCGACCGGCGGCTTCAGCGTCATGAACAGGATCAGCATCATCAGCGAGCCCATGCCGCGCATCAACAGATTGCCGATCGGCACGACGCGCACGCCAGGTTCGGCACTTCGGGTGAGCAGCGGCGCGATGATCGACGAGCCGAGATTGACGCCGAGCACCAGCACGATGCCGAGTTCGGGCGGGATGAAGCCGCGGCCGGCCAGCGTCACCATCAAAAGCACGGCGGCGATCGAGGAGTGGAAGAGCCAGGTAACGAGCGCGGCGAGCAGATAGGCGGTGACGTAGTCGCTGGAGAAATATTCGATGATGAGCGGCATCAGCGTGCTCTGCCGCAGCGGCTCCGACGCCTGGCCGATCATTTCCAGCGACAGTACCAGAAGGCCGATGCCGACCAGGATACGGCCGAACTGGCGCCAATCGCGCCGCTCGGTGGCCATGAACATGACCGTGCCGGCGACGAGGCAGATCGGCACCAGCAGCGTCAGATCGAAGGTCAAGAGCTTGACCACCAGCGCCGAGCCGATCTCGGCGCCGCGCACAGCCAATTGGCCCGACATGCCCGAGACGATGCCGGCGCCGGCGAAGGAGCCGACGAGAAGCGTGACGGCGGTCGAGCTCTGCAGCGCGATGGACAGGCCGCAGCCGGCCAGCACCGCCATGATCGGATTGCGCATGGTGGAGCGCAGCCGGTGACGCAGCACGTCGCCATAGGCGCGCTCGACGCCTGTCTTGACCATGCGGGTGGCAAACAGCATCAGCGCCACCGCGCCCGCCAGATGCAGCAGGACGACGGAGCCGCTCATTTCGAAACCCGCACGCAGACAGCTACCGCGACGCGGAGGGCGCGCAGTGCAGGGAGGAAAACGGGGCTGCGAATCATGGTCATGACAGTCTTGAACAATATCCGGAATATTTTAGCCGGGTAATAAAATCTTGTCGATTTCAAGAGCCGTCGCGGCGCGACAGGGCGTGTCGGAAAATGGACGGATGCGCAAATGGTTGCATGGCGGATCCCTGGTGATGGCAGCGGATCGTCCCGGTTTGCCGGACTCCCGGCAATCGCCTTTGCGATGATGTTCAAATATCCAGGATAAGCACCGGATTTCATTACGTAAATGTAATGCTAGTGTTCAGTTTCGGTTCATCCTTCGGGCGCTATTCCCTAGGCATCGACAACCAAGGAGCCCCGCTATGAAACGTGTTGTTCTTTCCGCCCTCGCTTTCTCGATGCTGGCCGCCACTTCGCTTACCGGCCAGGCCGCACCGGTGAACGCACCGGTCGCACCGCAGTCGAATTACACGCGGGTCGACTGGCAGAGGCCCGGCAAGCATGTCGATGTCAGGAAGCGCGTCGTGAAGAAGACGGTGGTCGTCAAGCGCAGCCATTGGCGCAATGGCCAGAAATATTCCAGCTGGAAGCGGCACCAGCCGATCCGCGATTATGGCCGCTATGGCCTGCATCGCCCCGGCCGCGGCCAGGAATGGATCCGCGTCGGCAACGACTATGTGCTGGTCAGCGTCCTGTCCGGCATCATCTTCGGCGCCATTGCCGCGCATTAAGCCCGGCCTCGCCGGCGCAATGCAGAGACTTGAAAGGAGGCGGCCCGAAACGGCCGCCTTTCTTTTGGCTGTAGAAACCGGGCTTTTTGGCTGTGGAAACCGGGTATGGTCCGCAATAAGGGTCGTCGGATTCCGCGAGCATGATTATATGAGGGACAAACGAGTTCCCCAATGCGCTTTCCGCCCGCCTTTCTCGATGAGATACGCGACCGTGTGCCGATTTCATCGGTCATCGGCCAGCGCGTCGCATGGGACAGGAAGAAGACCAACGCCTCGCGCGGCGACTATTGGGCCTGTTGTCCGTTCCATGGCGAAAAGAGCCCCTCCTTCCACTGCGAGGACAAGAAGGGCCGCTATCACTGTTTCGGCTGTTCGGTGTCGGGCGATCATTTCAAGTTCCTGACCGAGCTCGACGGATTAAGCTTTCCCGAAGCGGTCGAGAAGATCGCCGACATGGCCGGCGTGCCGATGCCGGTGCGCGACGAGCGGGAAGAACAGCGTGAGAAGGAACGCGCCAGCCTGACCGATGTCATGGAGATGGCGACTGCCTTCTTCCAGGAGCGGCTGCAAGGACCGGAGGGTGCAAAAGCCCGCGCCTATCTCAGGGATCGCGGGCTGACGCCGGCGACGCAGCAATCGTTCCGGCTGGGCTTTGCGCCCGACAGCCGCAATGCGCTGAAGGAACATCTTGCCGCCAAGGGTGTGCCCAAGGCCGACATCGAGGCCTGCGGGCTGGTGCGTCATGGCGACGACATCCCGGTCTCCTATGACTGGTTCCGCGATCGCATCATGTTCCCGATCCCGGATTCGCGCGGCAAGATCATCGCCTTTGGCGGCCGCGCACTGGCGCCCGATGCGCTGGCCAAATACATGAATTCGCCCGACACGGAGCTCTTCCACAAGGGCAACGTGCTCTACAATTTCGCCCGCGCCCGCAAAGCGCTGGCGAAAGGGGGCACGGTGATTGCCGTCGAAGGCTATATGGACGTGATTGCGCTGGCGCAGGCCGGCTTCGAGAATGCCGTGGCGCCGCTCGGCACCGCGCTCACCGAAAACCAACTCGAACTTCTGTGGCGCATGGCGCCTGAGCCGATGCTGTGCTTCGACGGCGACCAGGCCGGGCTGAAGGCGGCGTGGCGCGCCGCGGATCTCGCGCTGCCGTCGGTGCAGGCCGGGCGGTCGGTGCGCTTTGCGCTGTTGCCGGAGGGCAAGGATCCCGACGATCTGGTCAAGGCAGAAGGGCCGGACGCGTTTCGTGCCGTGCTGGCGGAAGCGCGGCCTCTCGCTGATTTGTTGTGGATGCGTGAGACATCCGGTGGCGTCTTCGACACGCCGGAGCGGCGGGCGGGGCTGACAAAGACGCTGCGCGAACTGACCAGCCGCATCCGCGATGAGAGCCAGCGCTACCACTACCAGCAGTGGATGCGCGAGCGGGAGCTGACCTTCTTCAGCGCCCAGCGCGAAGTGCGGCAAGGTCGCCAGGACTGGAAACCGGGGCAGGGCAAAACGCCCGCACCCGGCGGACAGTTCGCCAAAGGCAGCGGGGCAGGCGCGCGCGCCGCGATCACCGAAAGCCTCGGCCGCTCCGCCATGGTCAAACGCGGTGGCGAGATGATGTCGGTGCGCGAGGCGACGATCATCGTAGCCCTCGTCAACCATCCGGCGCTGATCGACGAGAACTTCGCCCATGTCGAGTTCCTCGATCTCGCCAACACCGATCTGCAGCGGCTGCACGCCGCCATCCTCGATGCGATGGCGCACGACATGGCCAATGACCGTAGCGCGGTGATCGCCACCATCGAACGTGCCGGCTGCAGCGATATCTGGGGGCGCGCCGTGGCGCTCATCCAACGGGCCAGGCAATGGCCCGCGCTGGAAACCGCAGCGCTTGACGATGCCCGCGACGCCTTCAACCAGGCGCTGCACTTGCAGCGCAGCGCGCGCACCTTACATAAGGAGCTGAAACAGGCGGAAGCAGCGCTCGCCAGCGATCCCACTGACGAAAACTACCGGCACCTCATCGAGATTCAGGCGCAATTCCGTGATGTACAAGCAACGGAAGCGCTGATCGAAGGGTTCGGTGTATCCTCGGGCAGGGGTGGGCGCGTCTAGGTCGAAACCTGGCAAGAATGAATGTTGTACGTGCTGCACGTCGAATCGACGCCTCTAAGTCGGGTAATTGATTCGCTTTTTTGATGCGAATCATGCGAGAGGCGCTTGACCTTCTGGCAGAATGACGGAATCAGGACGATTCGAAACCTTAACCCGCGCCGGCGTCGATGGAAATGCACTGACGCGAGGTGCTGATCACTGGACAGGCTGTCAGCCTGCCACAGATATCAGGGTTAATCTGGACTTAATGCATATCGCCCAAAAGTGAAAACCGGTTTTGGGGGCACGATATGAACAAACAAAAGAGTTGATTCGGTTACCGGCCCGGTTAAGCGCCACCAGCGCATGTAGTTTGACCGGTGCGGCAGCTACGCGGCTTCGATGCTCGGCCGCTAGGAGAAGATAAAGACTATGGCGACAAAGGAAAAGGAAGAGGTCGAGACCGAACGTGAAGGCGCCACCGATGGGCCTCTGCTCGACCTTTCCGATGATGCTGTCAAGAAGATGATCAAGGCCGCCAAGAAGCGCGGCTATGTGACTCTCGACGAACTGAACGCGGTTCTGCCGTCGGAAGAGACCGATCCGGATCGCATCGAAGACATCAATGCGATGCTGTCCGACATGGGCATCAACGTGGTCGAGGACGACGATCAGAGCGAGGAGCCCGAGGCCGCCGACAGCAATGCCGACGCCGAGGAAGACGCCAACGAACTGGCCGAGCAGACCGGCACCGCCGTCGCCGCCACGACCACCAAGAAAGAGCCGACCGACCGCACCGATGACCCGGTGCGCATGTATCTGCGCGAGATGGGCTCGGTCGAGCTCCTGTCGCGCGAGGGCGAAATCGCGATCGCCAAGCGCATCGAGGCCGGCCGCGAGACGATGATCGCGGGCCTCTGCGAAAGCCCGCTGACCTTCCAGGCCATCATCATCTGGCGTGACGAGCTCAACGAATCCAAGATCCTGCTGCGCGAGATCATCGACCTCGAAGCCACCTATGCGGGCCCCGAAGCCAAGCAGGCGCCGGTGGTCGAGCGCATCGAGGAGGCGCCCAAGGCCGAGGACAAGCCGAGGCGTGGACGCGACGAGGAAGACGACATCACCAATGTCGGCGCCGACACGCGCGGCTTGGTCGATGACGACGAGGAAGACGAGGACGAGGCGAGCCTGTCGCTGGCGGCGATGGAAGCGGAATTGCGCCCGCAGGTGATGGAGACGCTCGACGTCATCGCCGACACCTACAAGAAGCTGCGCAAGCTGCAGGACCAGCAGGTCGAAAACCGTCTGGCCGCGACCGGCACGCTGTCGCCCAGCCAGGACCGCCGCCTGAAGGAGCTGAAGGACCAGCTGATCAAGGCGGTGAAGTCGCTGTCGCTCAACACGGCGCGCATCGAGGCGCTGGTCGAGCAGCTTTACGACATCAACAAGCGCCTGGTGCAGAACGAAGGCAAGCTGCTGCGCCTAGCCGAAAGCTATGGCGTGCGCCGCGAGGAGTTCCTCAAGGAATATCAGGGCTCCGAGCTCGACCCGAACTGGACGCGCTCGATCGGCAACCTGACCTCGCGCGGTTGGAAGGAATTCACCAAGAACGAGAAGGACGCGATCAAGGATCTGCGTTCGGAAATCCAGAACCTCGCCACCGAGACGGCGATCTCAATCCTGGAATTCCGCAAGATCGTCAACCAGGTGCAGAAGGGCGAGCGCGAAGCCGCGATCGCCAAGAAGGAAATGGTCGAGGCCAATCTGCGCCTCGTCATCTCCATCGCCAAGAAATATACCAATCGCGGCCTGCAGTTCCTCGACCTGATCCAGGAAGGCAATATCGGCTTGATGAAGGCGGTCGACAAATTCGAATACCGCCGCGGCTACAAGTTCTCGACCTACGCGACATGGTGGATCCGGCAGGCGATCACGCGTTCGATCGCCGACCAGGCGCGCACCATCCGCATCCCGGTGCACATGATCGAAACGATCAACAAGATCGTGCGCACGTCGCGCCAGATGCTGCATGAAATCGGCCGCGAGCCGACGCCGGAGGAACTGGCAGAAAAGCTCGCAATGCCGCTCGAAAAAGTGCGCAAGGTCTTGAAGATCGCCAAGGAGCCGATCTCGCTCGAAACCCCTGTGGGTGACGAAGAGGATTCGCATCTGGGCGATTTCATCGAGGACAAGATGGCGATCCTGCCGATCGATGCGGCGATCCAGGCCAATCTGCGCGAGACCACCACGCGGGTGCTCGCCTCGCTGACGCCGCGCGAGGAGCGGGTGCTGCGCATGCGCTTCGGCATCGGCATGAACACCGACCACACGCTGGAAGAAGTCGGCCAGCAGTTTTCGGTCACGCGCGAGCGTATCCGCCAGATCGAAGCCAAGGCGCTGCGCAAGCTCAAGCACCCGAGCCGGAGCCGCAAGCTGAGGAGCTTCCTCGACAGTTGATACCGGCAACAGACCAGCATTCGAAAAGGGCGCCGATGGCGCCCTTTTTGTTGCCCGGGGAGGGCTCTTGTCGCCCATCTCCGTCGGGAGGATACTTGCCTGGTCGGATGCATGTTCTGGGCGAAAAACCGGATGTCCGCCCCGGCTGATGTCCTCAGCCGTGCTCCGTGGCGCCGGAGGGAGGTGTGTGATGACAACCTACATCCTGCTGATGAACTGGACGGAACAGGGCGCCAGAAATATCCGAGAGTCGCCGAAGCGGCTCGATGCCGCCAAGAAGCAACTGGCCGACATGGGCGGCTCGTTCAAGGCGTTTTACCTGACTATGGGCGAATATGACATGGTGGCGATTATCGAGGCGCCCGACGATGCTGTGCTTGCTCGTTTCGCCCTGATGCTGGCAACGGGTGGCAGCGTCAAGACGCGAACGCTCAAGGCTTTCCCGGAATTTGCCTATCGCGAGATCGTCACTTCGCTTGGATAGCGCTGGGCGCGGGTCCGTGCGGCTCGGCGTCATATTGCGGGGCCGTGCCGTCAGGGTGATAGTCGCGCCATGTCCAAGCCTGCGCTGACCGTCTGGTACAACACACGCTGCCCGGTTTGCGATGGCGGCATCACCCGGCAGAAACGGCGGCTGATCGAGGCGATCAAGGCCGGGCGGATCGAATTCCGCGACATCAACCTCGAACCGGCGGCGCTCTCTGGCTACAGCGCCTCGCTGGAGGACATACGCCGCCGGCTGCATGCCACCGATGCCGAAGGCAGGCTGCTGGTCGGCGCCGATGTCGCGGTTGCCGTCTGGCGGACGACGCCGGGCGAGGGCTGGCTGGCGACGCTCTTCGGCAATCCGGTCGCGCTGCCGCTGACGCGCTTGGCCTATGATCGTTTCGCCGATCTTCTCTATGCCTGGAACCGGCGCAAGGGCCGCTGGTAGCGAGGCAAGGCCCGAAGATATCTGCGGGCCTTACCGTCATGGGCGTTACCGGGACGCCGGCTCGCAAAGCCAGCCGACAATGCGGCGCACCGCCGGCAGCACCATGAGCAACGTTGGGAACGCTACCAGCCAGGACAGGCCCCAGGCAGTGAGCCAGACAGCCGGCAAATCAGGTCGCAGTCCAAGGCTTTTCAGCGTCGATATGAACGAGACGATGAAGGTCATCAGCAGCGACAGCACCAGCGGACTGACGATCGCGGCATAGCGCGCCGGCAGCTTGCCGCGCTTACGGGTCGTGGTCATTTTTGGATTTTCCTGAAACATCCGGTCCGTCGCATTTGGCATCCATTGCGCCGGGTTTCCGGCGGAACTGCCCGGAAAGACCGGGGTGGATGCGTTGCTTGACGTCAGACGCTTACGGAGAGGTTTTGGCCCTCACGAGCTTTCTAGCTGCCGGCGGCGGCGAAATCAACCTTCTGGCGCCGCCTTTAGATGCATCGTAAGATATATCTTGACTCGTCGGCGGGGTAAGCCTAATTAAGATGTATCGTAAGATATAACTCAAGGAGCAATTCATGCACAGACATCATCCCTTTGGCGAGCGCGCCGAGCGCGCATTCCTGCACATGGCAGGCAAATTTGGTGGAAGAGGGGGCGGCGGCTTTGGTCCGTTCGGCCACGGCGGACGTGGCGGTGGACGCGGCGGCCCGGGCGACATCTTTCGTGCCGGGCGCATGCTGGCCGACGGCGATCTCAAGCTGATCACGCTGTCGCTGCTGGCCGAGGCGCCTCGCCACGGCTACGACATCATCAAGGCGCTGGAAGAGCGCACCAGCGGCATCTACAGCCCGAGCCCGGGCGTCGTCTATCCGACGCTGACCTTCCTGGAAGAGGCCGGCTATGCGGCTTCAGCCGCCGACGGCAACAAGAAGGTGTTTTCGATCACCGAGGCGGGCCAGGCGCATCTCGCCGAGAACCGCGAGATGATCGACGGCGTGCTCGAGCATCTCGAGCGCTTCGGCCGCAAGATGGCCAAAGCGCGGGACTGGTTCGGCTGGAACGACGACGGCGAGGAAGGCGGACGGCGTGGTGGACGGGGTCGCTCGGAAGCCCGCGACGAGTTCCGCGCCGTGCGCCACCGGCTGCGTGCCGCGCTCGGCGATCTCGTCGACGCGCCGGCTGAAAAGCAGGCCGAGGCGATTGCAGTCCTGGAAGCCGCCGCTGAAGCCCTGGAAGCGCTATCGCGCGGTTGACCCCTGGCGAGAACGCTTGCCCGTTCGACTGAGGAACGGTACTGAAAATCATCCTGCACCGCGAGACGTGGTGCAGGATAATTGCCGTTGGAGGAAGCCCCATGTCTTTTCTGAAGCGTCTTTTCGGTGGTGGCGGTGAGGGGGGCGAGCCCAAGAGCGCAGCACCGGCAAAGCAGGTTGAGCACAAGGGATTTTTGATCAGCGCCACGCCCTACAAGGCGGAGGGGGGCCAATACCAGACCTGCGGCGTGGTTTCGAAGGAAGTCGACGGCGTGATGAAGGAACACAAATTCATCCGCGCCGATCGCTTTGCCGGACTGGACGACGCCGTCGACATCTCGATCAAGAAGGGCATGCAGTTGGTCGACGAGCAAGGCGAGAGGATGTTCGGGTAGCCTACAGCCTCGGATCGATTGGCTCGCTCTCCAGCGCCAGCACGCCGAAAACACACTCGTGAACACGTCGCAGCGGTTCCTTGGCGACAAACCGCTTCAGTGCCTCGTGACCGAGCGCGAACTCTCTGAGCGCCAGGCTGCGCTTGCCACCCAAGCCTCGTTCGCGCAGGCGCACGAGATTGTCCCGTGCATCGTATTCGGGGCCATAGATGATGCGCAGATACTCCTGGCCGCGCACTTTCAGCGCCGGTTGCATGAGCCCCTTCTTGTTTCGGCTGACGAAGTCGTGCGGCTTCACTACCATCCCTTCGCCGCCTGAGTCGGTCAGCGTCTCCCACCAGGCGACGGCCTCCGCACAAGAACCGGCATCAGCCAGGTCAACCATCCGCCATTGCGTTCGCGTTACCACGCCGCCCCCGGCAGCCAGACGGTCCGCAAGCGTCATGTGCCAAACGTGGTTCTGGTCGAACCAGACGCATCCCTCACTTGCCAGCAGGTGGAACGGCGCGACTTTCAGGTCGTCGACGCCCGAGACCGGCCACACGTAAGGCGCCCAGGCAGTGGCGTATCTGGCGGCACGCGCGGCGCGGTCCTCAATACGAGCCTTGAGCGCAGCCGTATCCACGCCGCGTGCCATCGCACGGGCCAGCGCTTCGCGGCTGGCCTGGAGCCCAGCGGCCGCAGACGTTGCCACTGGGGCGTACTGGCTTTCAATCAGGCTGCTTGCCTTGGCCGACCATGGCATGATCTCGGTGTCCAGCAGCAACCAGTCGCTGTTCAATTCCTGCCATAGATCCGCAGCGTCGACGCTGGCGCGCAGGCGATTGAGCAGGCGCTCCGTCATGCCGCTGTCGCTGAAAAAGGAGCGTCCGGTCCGGGTCCAGATCGCGCCTGTCTCGTCGCCAGATACCCCGAACCGGTCGCGCGCCGTCTGCGCGTTTCGGCACAGAGCGATGACTGCCCGCGAACCCATGTGCTTCTCTTCGCACAGGATTTGGGTGACGCCACGCTCGCGGAAATGACTGAAAGCTTCCTCGGGGCGTTCCAGCCAGCCGGCTTGGCTGCTGGTCTCGGATGGCGACATTGTCGGCGGCAGATATACCAGCCACTGCGGCGACAGCGCGAAGCGGCTCATCACCTCAAGTGCCGCCGACGCGTTCTCCTCGGCCACGACAACCCTGCCTTTCAGTTCGGTCTCGATCCAGCGTCGCCCAGAGACATCCTGATAGTCGAGCACGCCGTCGGCATCGGCCTGTGCCGATTTGCCAAGGCCTGGTCCACCGAGGGGACGCACGGGTTCGGACCAGGTCTCGATTGCCGGTACGTCGACCAGTTCGCGTTCCGGCCAGCGCAAGGCAGTCAGCTTGCCGCCGAACACGCAGCCGGTGTCGATGCAAAGCGTGTTGTTGACCCACTCCGCCGACAGCACCGGCGTGTGCCCGTATACTACGCTGGTTTTGCCCCGATAGGCGGCTGCCCAGTCGGCACGGACGGGCAGGCCAAATTCGTCGATTTCGCCCGTGGTTTCGCCATAGAGGGCGAACTCGCGCACCGCGCCGGAACCGCGCCCGATCATCTCTTCCTTGAGTCCGGCATGTGCCACGGCGAGGCGTCCGCCGTCCAGCCAGACGTGGCTGCGCAGGCTGTCGAGGAAGGCCGGCAAAGCCTCTCGCAGGCCGCGATCCTGAGCGTCCAACTGGTCGATGGTTTGCTGCAGGCCGTGGGCGATCGTGACCTTGCGGCCTTCCAGCCAGCGGCTGAGTTTGCGTTCGTGATTGCCCTGGACACAGTAGGCGGTTCCCGCCGCGACCATGCTCATGGCGATGCGCAAGACGTCGGGCACGTTGGGACCACGATCGACGAGGTCGCCGACAAAGACGATCTTGCGGCCTTCTGGCGGCGTCACAGTGACGGTCCGATCGCCATGGCCATCGGACCAGGCGATGCTGTAACCGAGCTGACGGAACAAGGTCTGAAGTTCGTCGGCGCAACCATGGACATCACCTATGACGTCGAAAGGACCGCAATCGTCGCGCTTGTCGGTCCATAATGGCTGACGCGAGACCTTGGCCGCGTCGATACTGGCCTCGCCGGTGAGCTTCCAGACCTGACGGAAACCTTCGCGTTGCAGGCCGCCGAGGCCCTTGCGAATTTCGGTCGTCATACGCTGGGCAACGCCGGGGCCGAAGGGACGATCGGCTCGTAGCGCGTTGCGGGCGATGCAAACATCAACACTCGGATCGATGACCACGGCGACCGGCAAAGCGTGCCATTTGCGCGCCAGCTCGACCCACGCCTTGCGATCAGCGGGTCGCACATTGGTCGCGTCGATGACGGCCAGCTTTCGATGCTTGAGCCGTTTGCCGGCGATTTCGCGCACCAAATCAAAAGCGTCGGCCGAGACATCCTGATCAGTCTCGTTGTCGCTGACGAGCGCGCGGCAGCGATCCGACGAGATGATTTCGGTCGGCAGGAAGTGCCTGGCGGCGAAGGTCGACTTGCCCGATCCCGTCGAGCCGATCAGCACGACGAGGGCGAAGTCAGGGATGGTGAGGTCGGTCTTGTCTGGCTCTCTCATCGGGTGAATACCGCCATCTGCGTCGGCGCGCCGAGCACGGGGTCCACGGCTCCGATGCCACTTAAGGCGGCATTATAGCCATAGATCTCGCCGATCCTGGCCGCCCAGGCTTCAAACCGAACCCGGCCCCATTCGAAACGGTGATCCGGATGGCGAAAAGCGCCGACGGCCAGACTGGGGAACAAGGGGTTGTAGTCAGCGTTCGGCGTAGTCACGATCACGAATTTTGGCGCTGTCTCGCCGAAGATAATACGCTCGATCATTGGCAGCCGGTCTTCGTCGAGATGTTCGATGACCTCGACCAGCACCGCGACGTCGGCTTCCGCCCATCGGCTGTCGCGATATGTCAGCGATCCGTGCAGCAGCGTGACCCGGTCTTCAGGCGGTCCCCCGAACTCGTTCAGTTTGAGACGCTTGGCGGCCCATTCCAGTTCACGAATAGCGGGGTCGAGCCCGAACAGCTTGTGGACCCATTTTTCGCGCACGAGCCGATAGAGCAGCTTGCCTTCGCCACACCCCAAATCTGCAACACTGGTCCCTCCGGTCGCCCGAATGGCTTGCACCACGGCGTCCATGCGCAGGTCGTTCAGCCGGATGGGCGCCTCCAGCGCTTGCTCAAGTGCAGCCCGGGCTTCGGGGGGTAGGACCTCATTGGCCGTCTCCGGAGCCAGCCGCTCCAGGGCGATGCGGGCCAACGCACCTCGGTTGCGCAGATAACGGCGCACGATCAGGTCTTTGGCTGGGTGGTTTTCCAGCCAGCCCTCGCCCTTGGACAGCAGCTTGTCAATCTCGGCCTCGCCCACCCAGTAGTGCTTGGTGTCGTCCATCACCGGGATCAGGACATAAAGGTGGTTGAGCAGGCTGCTTAGGCGGCCGGTGCCAGTCAGCCTCAGATGACCGTATCGTGGTCCACCCGCGCCAGATCCGACAGTTTCGACCGGCGCCAGGTTGACGGTCCATCCCAGCGGTTCGAATAGATCTCGAACCAGGGCCTCGCCGCCACGCATCGGCAGCGGGGTCACCACAGCTTCGAGCGGGAGGTCGCTATCGGCCAGTTGCTGGCGCTCCTTCGAGATGCCGGTCATCGCTGTCCGCAGTACCTTGTTCAAAGCCACAGACAGAAATGACGATGCCGTATAAGGTCGGTCGTTTACATATTGATCCAGCAAGCCCTCTGCCTGGCCTTTGCCCCGAACGAGCCCTATCGGATCGACATCGAGCAGAAGCACAGCCTCACAACGCTCATCGGTCGCCTCCGGATAGAACAGCCAGCCCTTGCCGAAGGATAGGTCAGTCTCGTGCAGACGTTCGGGATGCTTGTGCAGCAAGAAGCCGAGATCTGTGGCTGGATGATGGGTTGTCGCGACGGAAAGGAACATCAGCGACCGATAACGCAGACAGGCCGAATAACCAATGGCGTTGCGCGGCAATCTAGTAACGCGATAGATCCGTTTTCGACACGCAACCTATCGCGCCGCCTGACAAGGAAAAAGGCAGGCGCCGAAGCGCCTGCCTTTTCAATGCGAATGACGGGGTGTGCTTACGCGGCGATTTGCGCGCTCGCGGTCTTGGCCACCACGGCATCGACCTTGGCCGTCGCATTGGCGAGCGCGGCGGTGACGGCATCAGGGCCCATGCCGACGCCTTCGATGCGGATGACGTCGACATCGGTCATGCCGAGAAAGCCGAGCACGCCGCTCAGATAGGGGATGGCGTGATCGAACTGCACGGCCGCACCTTCGGAATAGATGCCGCCCGAGGCGAGTACGATATAGACCTTCTTGCCGGTGACGAGGCCCTTGGGACCACCCTCGCCATAAGAGAAGCTCTTGCCGGAGCGGGAGATGTGATCGACCCAGGACTTCAGGGTTGAGGAGATGTTGAAGTTGATGAAGCCGGTGGCCAGGATCACGGTGTCGGCTGCGAACAGTTCGTCAAGCACGATGTCGGAGACGCCGACGACTTCGGCCTGGCGCGGCGTGCGGGCTTCAACGGGGGTGTAGATGCCGGTCGCATAATCGGTGTCGATATGCGGCAGCGGGTTGGCCACGAGGTCGCGTACGACGAGCGTATTCGACGGGTCGGCGGCGACGAGCTTTTCAGCGAATTCGGTAGCGATACGGGTCGAGTGCGAGGCAGCGCCGCGCGGGCTCGAGGTTACAAGCAGGATAGACATAGCGGTTCTCTCCAGTGGGAATTGATTTCTCCCGCCTGATATGGGCCCACCGACCCATTCAAAAAACTGGTATATTTTCTATACGATCCATCCATAAAGTAGGTATGTCGTGCAACCCAATCCGACGCTCGACCAATTGCAGATCCTGGTTGCGGTCGCCGACACCGGCAGCTTCTCAGCCGCCGGCCGCAAGCTTAACCGCGCGCAGTCCGTCATCAGCTACGGCATCGCCAATCTTGAAGCGCAGCTTGGCCTGAAACTGTTCGAGCGCGAGGGCACGCGCGAGCCGCAGCTGACCGAAATCGGCCGGGCGATGCTGGAGGACGCCCGGCGCATGGTCGGCGTGCTGCAGCGCATCCGTTCGCGTGCCGACGGTCACCATCAGGGGCTGGAGGCTGAAGTTGCGCTGTCGGTTGACGCGGCGCTGCCCTCGCCAGTGCTGGTGCGCGTGCTGAAGGCGTTCGAGGCGCAGTTCCCGACCGTGATGATGCGACTCCATATCGGCACGCTCGGTCTGATCCCCGACCATGTCGTCAGCGGACAGTCGGATCTTGGCATCGGTGGCTTGCTGGGCGAGGTCGACGTGCATCTCGTGCGCATCGGCTTCATGTCGATCGTGCTGGCTGCCGCCCCCACCCACCCTCTGGCACTGCTGCCGAAACCGGTGGCGCTCGAGGATGCGCGAGAGCACACCCAGCTGGTTGTCAGCGACCAGTCGGAACGCACCAAGGGACGCGACTTCGGCGTCTTTGCCTATCGTACATGGCGGCTGACAGATGTGCGTATCAAGCATACGTTGATGCGCGAGGGGCTGGGCTGGGGAGGGTTGCCGCGCTGGCTGATCGCGGACGATTTGGCCAGCGGCAGGCTGGTCGAACTCGACCTTGAACCCTTTAGCGAGGTGCGCTCATCGCTCTATGCCATGCACCGCGCCGACCGCAGCCCGAAACCGGCGGCGGCCTGGCTGATCGACCAGTTCAAACGCCAGCTCGGCTGCTTCAACGAGTTCGAACCGGACGACCTGCCTGAGGGCGAGCCGGAGACAGCCCATCGATCAGAGCCATGAGCACGGCGCGATAGTCTTCGGCCGAGGCGCCGGCCTCGACGGCAAGTGCTGCGCGGTCGAAGGCAGCGGCGAGCAAAGCGGTCAGCGCATCGGCCGGCAGTCTGGTCATCGACTGTTCGCGCATTGCCGCAACCAGGCCTTCGCGCAGCGACCGGTTGCCGTGGCGATTGTCGATCGCATCCATGGCGGCGCGGCCAAGCACGGCCGGCCCGTCGAGCAGCAAAAGCCGCGTGCGGCCGGGCGCGCGCATGGCGGCGAGATAGGCGTCCGAGCCGGCAATCAGCGCATTGCGGGCAAACAAAGAAGGCGGCGAGGCGCGCTCGATCTCTTGCGCCACCGCCGCCGCCTCCTGCTCGACCACAGCGGCAAACAGCGCCTGCTTGTCGGCAAAGTGGTGATAGAGCGCGCCGCGGGTGACGCCGGCGGCCGCAACGATCTCCGGCGTGCCGGTCTCGGCATAGGACTTTTCGATGAACAGTTTGCGCGCCGCAGCGATCAGGTCGGCGCGCGTCGCTTCGGTGCGGTCGCGGTTGGAGCGGCGCGGGGTTTCTCGTTGCATACATGCAGCCTGTATGTTATTTCGAATTACATGCAAACTGTATGTTGGCTGACGGGAGAAAGAAAGATGAAGACGACGAGCTATTATCCGGTGCTGATGACGGGCGACGTAGCCGGCACAAAAGCCTTCTATATCAATCACTTTCGCTTCAAGCCGCTGTTTGCGAGCGACTGGTATGTGCATCTGCAGTCTGCCGAGGATCGCCGGGTCAATCTCGGTATCGTCCAGGGCGACCACGAGACGATCCCCGAGGGGGGGCGCGGCCGCACATCGGGGCTGCTGATCAATTTCGAGGTGAGGGATCCTGATGCTGTCTATGAACGGATCGTTGCGGCCGGCCTACCGATCCTGTGCCCGCTGCGCGACGAACCCTTCGGCCAGCGCCATTTCATCACCAGGGATCCCAATGGCGTGCTGATCGACGTCATCAAGCCGATCCCGCTCAGCCCGGAATTTCAGGCGCAATTCGCGGCGGGCGCGGCGGGCGCCTGAACAATGGCAGCAAATGTCGGCAGCGGCTCCGGCCGCTGTGGCCGGACCCGCACCATGCGGTCTATGTTGGTGATGTTGAAGCTGGGCCTGCCGCATGCGTGACATCTGCCTTGTTCGTGCGCCATCCAATCTCGGCCTTCGGCCCTTGGAGCCGGGCCATGTGCCCGGCACCTGGCGTGCGCCGCAGGCGCTGAGCGAAGCTGGTTTGATCGAGTCGCTGGCGCCGGGGCGGGTGGTCGATCTCGACAGACCCGCCTACAGTACCGAACCGCAACCGGGCACTAGGCTGCGTAATGGTCCGGCGATCCGCTGCTTCAACCTCGATCTTGCCGAGATCGTCACCGGTGCGCTTGGGCAAGGCGAGTTCCCGCTGATCATCGGCGGCGACTGCTCGATCCTGCTTGGCGCACTGGTCGCCGCGCGGCGCTCGGGCGCAGTCGCCCTGATCCATTTCGATGGCCACAGCGATTTCCGCCATCCCGGCAACTACGATGTCAATGCCTCACTCGGCTCGGTTGCCGGCATGGATCTGGCACTTGCCACCGGACGCGGCGAGGCTTTGCTGGCGCAATGGCCAGGTGTTGTCGGTCCGCTCGTCGCCGACGAGGCGGTGGTTCAGATCGGCGAACGCGAGAGCCGCGATGCCGATTTTGCCTGGCCCGACATCAATGCGACCGCCGTGACGCGCATCGACGTCTTTGCCGCGCAGGAACTCGGCGCGGCTGGAGTGTTGCAAAAGACAAGAGCGACGCTGGCGCGCGCCGGCTGTCCCTACTGGCTGCATCTCGATGTCGATGTGCTCGACCAGACGGTGATGCCGGCGGTGGATTCGCCCGGCAGCCCCGGCATCGACCCCGATGAACTCGTTGCCATTCTGTCGGCGCTGGCAGCGGACCAGCGCTGCACCGGCTTGGACATGACGATCTACGATCCCGACCTCGACCCGACCGGTGACCTTGCGCGACTGCTGGTGTCGCTGCTCGGGCGGGTGCTCAAGCCTCGATAAAGGCTCAGCTCGCCCTTGCTACCGGCGTCACCGTCACCTGGCTGACGCCGGTGCGGCGCACCACTGTGCATAGCGTCTCGCGGCCGATGCGTTCGGCGTCGAGCATGCGCACGAGGTCGTCGACGCCGGTGACCGGGCGACCGTCTATCGCCGCGATGATGTCGCCTTCCCTGAGGCCGGCCTTCGCCGCGGGTCCGTCTTTCTCGACGCTGCGCAGCCGCACCGCAGTACTGGTGGTCACCTGCGACAGGAGCGCTGCGCGGCGCGGCAAACTGGTGGTGTCGGCCGAGATGCCGATGAAGGCGCGCCGCACGCGGCCGAAGCGGATGATCTCCGAAATGACGAAGTTGGCGGTGTTGGAAGCGACCGCGAAGGCGATGCCTTGCGCGCCGTGGATCATGGCGGTGTTGACGCCGATGACTTCGCCTGCCGACGACACCAGCGGTCCGCCGGAATTGCCGGGATTGAGCGCGGCATCGGTCTGGACGACATCGTCGATCAGCCGCCCGGTCGAGGCGCGCATCGAACGGCCAAGTGCGGAGACCACGCCTGACGTTACGGTCCATTCGAAGCCGAGCGGATTGCCGATGGCAATGGCGATCTGGCCGCGCCGCAGCCGCTTGGAATCGCCGAGCGGCGCGACTTCGGTGAAGCTGCCATCGGCGCGCACCAGCGCGATGTCGGTGTCAGGGTCGCGGCCTAGCACGCGGCCTTCGCTGGAGGCGCCGTCGGGCATAGAGACGCGCACCGTTTTGGCATCGCCAACGACATGGAAATTGGTAACGACCAGCCCGTCCGGCGCGATGACGAAGCCGGAGCCATGGCCACCTTGGCCACCGACGCGCTCGATGCGGCAGACGGCCGGGCCGATGCGGTCGACGGCGTCGGCGACTGTCGTCGAATAGGCGTCGAGCAGTGTGTCGTCGGTTTCGAATTTGTGGGCGGCGAGGGCCATTGGCGGGGCTCCGTGTTTTCAGGCGCGATGATGACTATATGTGCGGAGCGGCTCGAACTGCCGCGACCTGACCAGATGGCCAGTCACACCAGTAACTAGCCGTCAGACGAGTACCTCCGGGCGCACTGCCGAGCGATATCTGGGGCATGAGAAAACCCAGGAGATCATCATGAGTGACTTCAACCTTAATGCATTTTCCGACGCCATCGCCGATCTCGCCGCCAAGGCTGCGCCGGCAACGGCAAGTTTCACCACCCATCACCATCGCACCGCCAGCGCCTTCCACTGGCGTGACGGCTATTTCGTCACCGCCGAGGAAGCTGTCGAGGCCGGTGAGGAGATCGAATTGACATTGGCTTCGGGCGAAGCGGTGAAGGCCGAACTGGTCGGTCGCGATCCGTCGACCGGCGTAGCGCTTCTGAAGCCGGCCGGCGCTGCCGCAGCGCCTGCGCTGGCCAAGGCTGACGCGGTACGGCCCGGCAATCTTGCCATCGCCATCGGCAGTAGTCAGGGTTCGGCGCTGGCCGTATCGGGTTCGGTCGGCGAGGTCGGCCCCGCCTGGCGCTCGATGCGCGGCGGCAGCATCGATCGGCGCATCAATCTCGCCGTCAATGCCGGCGGCCGTTTCGAGGGCGGGCCGGTGCTTGACGCCAAGGGCGCGCTGATCGGCATGCTGCTGTTTGGGCCACGTGGTCGTGCGCTGGTCATGCCTTATGAGACGATCGAGCGGGCCGTGGCGACGCTGCGTGAAAAGGGCCATGTCGCGCGCGGCTATCTCGGCGCCGGCCTGCACCCGATCCGTGACGGCGCGGCGCGCGGCGCCATCGTCATGAGCCTCGACGACAATGGTCCGGCCAAGGCCGCCGGCCTTGCGCTGGGCGACATCATCGTGGCGTGGAATGGCGAGGCCGTGCACGGCCCGCGCGAACTGATCCGAAAGCTTGGGCCGGATAGCGCGGGCGCCGCGGTGACGCTCGGCGTGGTGCGCGGCGGCGAGCAGCGCGACGTCGCGCTGACCGTCGGTGAAAAACCGCTGAGCTGAGAGGGGCGATGGAAAGCGACACGCTGACAAGGCCGGAGGCGGGTGGGCCGGAGGTGGGTGGGCCGGAGGTGGCGGGCGGCGGACGCCAGCTCGTGGTGCTGATCGCGCTGCACGATGCCGCGCGTGCCGAGCGCCTGTCAGCTTCGCTTGCCATGGCGGACGATCTGCTTCCGGTCGTGGCCGGCAGCGGGATTGCCGACGTCGCTGTCGTCGATGACGCTGTTGCGAACAGTCCGGCCTGGCTCGATCGGGCCGATGGTGGCAACAGCGCAATCCCACGGGTGCTGCTATCCGCGAGCGCTGGCCGGCCGGAAAACCGGGTGCTTGCCGTGCTGCCTTTGGCGTCGGATGCGAATCTGATCGCGGCTGCCGTCAGACTTGCGGCGGCCGGCTACCGGGTGTCCAGGGATGGGCGTTCGACGCCCGCTCGCCACGACGATTTCGATGGCGCCGCCAACGGCGGAAGCCATAGCGGGCTGTTCGGCGAGGAGCCGTTGGACGATGGCGCTACCGCCCGTCCGGCGCTGTCGCCGCGCGAGGCCGAAGTGCTGGCGCTGCTGGCCGAAGGCGCGCCCAACAAGGTGATCGCGCGGCGGCTGAACATCTCCGTGCACACGGCAAAGTTCCACGTCGCCGCGATCCTGATCAAGCTGGGTGCTGCGAACCGCACGGATGCCATCGCGATCGCGATGCGGCAGGGCCTGGTGCTGGTCTAACCCCCTTATCCATTTGAGCCTACGTTGCGTAACCCGTTGCAGGCTGCCGAGGCCTTGCGCAGTGCATTGCCGCCGCGCAATGGTTCGCGTCAGTGATGTAGCAAGGGAGGTGCCAAGACATGTCGCTCAAGGGAAAGACGCTGTTCATCTCCGGCGGGTCGCGCGGCATCGGTCTTTCGATCGCGCTGCGAGCTGCGCGCGACGGCGCCAATGTGACGATCGCGGCCAAGACCGCCGAGCCGCATCCGAAGCTGCCGGGCACGATCTACTCGGCAGCTGAGGAGATCGAGCAGGCCGGCGGCAAGGCGCTGCCTGTTTTGTGCGACATCCGCGAGGAGGCGCAGGTGGCTGAGGCGGTTGCCAAGACCGTCGAAAAGTTCGGCGGCATCGATATCTGCGTCAACAATGCCAGCGCCATCCAGCTCACCGGCACGCTGGAGACCGACATGAAGCGCTACGATCTGATGCACCAGATCAACACGCGCGGCACTTTCCTGGTGTCGAAAATGTGCGTTCCCCACCTGAAGTTGGCTGAGAATCCTCACATTCTGAATCTGGCACCGCCGCTCGATATGAAGGCCAAATGGTTCAAGAACCATGTCGCCTACACCATGGCCAAGTTCGGCATGTCGATGTGCACGCTGGGGATGAGCGCCGAGTTTGCCAAGGACGGCATCGCGGTCAATTCGCTGTGGCCGATCTCGACCATCGACACGGCGGCGGTGCGCAATCTGCTCGGTGGCGCGACGGTCGCGGCGATGAGCCGCTTGCCCGACATCATGGCCGATGCCGCACACGCCATCTTCCTGCGGCCATCGCGCGAGACATCAGGCAATTTCTACATTGATGAAGAGGTGCTGCGGGCCGAGGGCGTGACCGATTTCGCGGTCTATGCGCCGGGCGCGACCGGGCCGCTGGCCGGCGACTTTTTCGTGCCGGACGCGGTATTTGCCAATTCGCCGACGAACGTCAAAAGCATCTACTGACGGAAATCACGGGCCGCCGGCGCTGCCCCCCATCCGCCTACCGGCGTTGTTCGAAAAACCAAGCAATTGGCTTTTCGCCCGCTGTGCGGACCAGCCTCACCTCCCTATGAACGGGGAGAAAGGGGCTCATCACTCCTCGCCCTTCTTGCCTTTGCTCAGTCCCATCAGCCGGTCGATATAGGCCAGCATCAGCGCCGAGACGACGAAGGCGAGGTGGATGATGGTCAGCCACATCAGCTGGTCGATCGTATAGGAAGAGGAATTCAGGAACACCTGCAGCAGGTGGATCGAGGAAATAGCGACGATGGTCGAGGCGACCTTGACCTTCAGCGAGCCGACATCGATGGTACCCAGCCAGTGTACGCCGCCATCCTGGTCGTCGAAACGGCTGACGAAATTCTCGTAGCCGGAGATGATCACCATCACCACCAGCGAGGCGACAAGTGCGGCGTCGATGAGGCCGAGCATTTTCAGGATGGTGTCGGTGTCGTCGAGTGTGAAGGCCACCATGACGAACTCGTAGAGTTTCTTGCCGAAGGACAGCGCATAGACGGCGAGCGCCAGGGCCAGCCCGATGTAGAAAACCACCAGCAGCCAGCGTGAGGCGAGGATGATCGATTCGATGGCGAGTTCGAGACGTTTCATGCAGCGGTTCCGGTCAGCTTTCTGAGGTCGACTGGGGTATTTCGATCAGCTTGCCGCAGTTTGCAAGGCAAATTGCGACGCAAAAAAACCCCGCCGGGAGGGCCGGCGGGGTTCAATGCATCCCGCTGGAGTCGGGACGGGGCAGGGAACGCCCAGGCTTGAATTTGGGGAGGGCGGCCGCTCTATTCAATGAGCCGGTTCTAATACCAGTACAATTCTTGCTGAACCGGGATTGCTGTCCGCAGCTCGACCCATCCCGATCTGCCGGGATGGGTCCTTGTTGTCGATCTGATTCCAGAAAGCTGCTCAAGCCATTGGAAAGCAGATCAATTGTTACTCGCCACCGGTGCCACCAGCGAGGTGATGCGACGGATGCCGACACGGCGGTTCTCGCGGTTGGGCGCCGTGGTGTTGACCTTCAGGTATTCCTCGCCATAGCCCTGAGTGGTCAGGTTTTCCGGCGGGATCCCGAAGGCATTGGTCAGCGCTTCGGCGACAGACTCAGCGCGCCGGTCGGACAGAGCAAGGTTTGCTTCCGGCGTGCCAACCGCATCGGTGTGGCCTTCGATCAGGAAGGTTTCGGCCGGGTTCTTCTTCAACAGTTTCTCCATGGCCGTGGCGACGCCTTCCAGTTTCTGCACTTCGGTGTCGGATATCGAGGCCGAGCCGAACTCGAAGTTCAATGTATCGAGGTCGACGCGACGGGCAATGTCGCGCACGCGCGCCGAACGCTTCACTTCGTCGATGGAGTAGAGGCGCTGGACCTTCTCCACCGGCGGTTGTTCGAGGAACTCGTAATAATCGTCCGGGCTTTCGACATCTTCCGAATCGAGGATGTACTCGCGGCGCGGGATGGTGAGCCGCATCGGCGGCAGGTCGTCACCGGGATCGCGCCAGTCATTGTCGTCGTCATAGCTGCGCTCGTCGACATAGCTCAGCACATATTCGTGCCCATCCGGCGTGATGCGCGATCGCCTGATGACGTCGCCATTGCGGTTGCGGATGGTGACGATCTGGATGCCATTGTCGCGCTCGACGATTTCCCGAGAGCGATCGCCCGACAGTTCCTCATAGTAAACATTCCTGGCGCCGCGGTGCATGCGCGGAGCGTCATTGCTTTCCACGATCGTCTGGTTGTTGAACTGCAGGATGACGCGGTCGCCGAGTTCCTTGACGACGTCGACGCCTTTCGGACGCCGGCGGTCGCGGACGTTCTCATCGGGTGCACGCTCGACGCGTTTGCCTTTTTCCTCCGTCACCGGGGCGATCTTTTCTGGCTGAATTGCCTGCTGAGCTGACTTGTCGTCGGTGGGCGGCGGTCCCTGGTCGACCGGAGCCGGCTTCGGGGCTTGCGCCTCGGTGCCGCCCTGCGCGGGCTGCTCGCCCGTCTGGCCGCCAGCATTCTGGCCGTTCCCATTTTGGCCGTCGCCATTCTGGCTGTTGCCGCCCTGGTCCTTGCGGTGCTTGCGCCTGGCATCCTTCTGGCTGTCCAGGATGGGTGCTTCGTCGGGGTTGGCCGTGGCTTCGCCTTGCGCCGGCGTCTCACCTTGCGCGGGCTGCTCGGCATTGGCCGGTTGCTCCGCAGGCTGTGGTTCACCGGTCGCAGGCTGCTGTTCGCCCGTCACCGGCTGTTCGCCGACAGTTTTTTTGCCGTGCTTTTTCGCCTGATCCTTCGGCTGTTCACCTTCGGCGGGAGCCGCTTGCTGATCGGCCGGGGGCTGAATCGGCTCGGCCTGCGGCGCGGGCTCTCCGGCAGGCGCAACTTTGACGTCTGGCGCTTTGTCGGCGGGCGCGGCCTCGATCTGCTGATCCTGCTTGCGCTTTTTCTTGCCCGACTTGTTGTCGTTTGCCGGCGCCACCTGTTCGGTGGGCGCTGCCTGCTCGGCAGGCTGCTGGGCCGGCTGTTCAGCGGGCGCCGCTTCGATCTGCTGTTGGTCGCGCTTCTTCTTGCGTGGCTTTAGCGGCTGTTCTTCATTTGCCGGAGCTACCTGTTCGGCCGGTTGTTCAGCCGGTGCTGCCTCGATCTGCTGCTGGTCACGCTTCTTCTTGCGTGGCTTGAGCGGCTGCTCATCGGTCGCCGGCGCTGCCTGGGCGCCGCCCTCATCCGCAGGCGCCGCCTCGATCTGCTGCTGTTGATTGCGCTTCTTTTTGCGCGGCTGCTGTTCCTCGGCGGCAGGTGCGGCCTGTTCGGCCGGGGCCTGCTCGGTCTGCTGCTGATCCCGCTTCTTCCTGCGCGGCTGTTGTTCCTCGGCGGCAGGGGCGGGTTGCTCTGCAGCCGGTGCAGGCTGCTCGGCGGCCGGCGCTGCCTGTTCGGCCTGCTGGCGTTTCTTTTTGCGCGGCAGTTCCTGGTCGGTCTGCTGACCATCTGCAGCAGGGTCGTCCTGGACCAGGATTAGTGGCGCGGCCGTGTGCTGCAAGGGGCCGAAAACGGCGTTGCCCTGCAACGGGGATGCGCCCAACGGCGCGGATGCCATAAGCAGGCCAAGTGCCGTACCTGCCAGTACCCGTGGTTGGCGTTTCATCTTAAATTCTCCTTGTGGGGTCCCATCCCTGCCCAAACTGTCCTTGACCGGATTGGTTCCGGTTTGCAGGCATTACCCGCACCCAAGGACGATTGACCGGCGTTTTGAAGGCAACTTCATGTTTTTCCTATGGTGCGGCCGGAACTTGAAGTCACACAACAGCTTGACCTTGCCGCATGCGGAGGCCACATCTCGACCCATAATGGAAACGCCGTTCTGGAAGACCAAGACGCTGGAAGCGATGACGCCCACCGAGTGGGAATCGCTGTGCGACGGCTGCGGAAAATGCTGCCTGTCTAAACTCGAGGACGAGGATACCGGCGAGATCTACTGGACATCAGTCGGCTGCCGGCTGTTCGATGGGCAAAGCTGCCGCTGTTCGGACTATGCCAACCGGCTGGCGCGCGTGCCGGACTGTGTCGGGCTGACGCCGCAGAATGTGCGCACCATCACGTGGCTGCCGAAAACCTGTGCCTACCGGCTGGTTGCCGAGGGGCACGACCTCTATTGGTGGCACAGGCTGGTGTCGGGAAGTGCCGAGACCGTTCATGATGCCGGCATCTCCATGCGCGGCCGCGTCCGCGCCAGTGAGACCGATCTGGCCGAGCCGGACGATTATTTCGACTATATGCTCGACGACGAGCCCTGAGCATTCTGGAACGGACGTTGCCATAGGGCGTTCCGCGCCATTGGACGTTTTTGACGGTCAGGATCGTTTGCAGCGGTGGAAGGGGCGGTTGCTTTTGACCTGTCGGGCAGATTAACCGAAAATGAACGGCCGGTTCGCGAAGAGTTCAGATTGCAAGGAGCATTCTCCCCCCATCGGTTCGACCAAGACGGGCGCAAGCCCTCAACAAGGAGAGAAGACAATGTTCAACTCATTCAAGACGGCAGCCCTTTCGGGTCTCGTAGCTCTCGGCACCCTTGCCGCAGTGCCCGCCCAGGCGGACTCGATCTATCTCGGCTTCGGCAACAACCATGACCGCCGCGTCGGCGTCTACACCGGCGACGATGAGGACGGCTTTCGCCGTGACCGCAATTGGCGCCGCTGCTCGCCGGACCGCGCCCTCGACAAGGCCGAGCGCATGGGCCTGCACCGCGTCCGCATCGTCGATGTCAATCGCCGCGTGGTGAAGGTCGCCGGCCGCCAGTATGGCGATCGCGTAGTGGTCGTGTTCGCCAATGAGCGCGGCTGCCCGGTTATCTATCGCTAAGAGAACCAGACTGATCTTCTGCGAAGATCAGTCTGGGATACGACCTTATGCGAAGGTCGATCCGGAGGCATGTTCCTCTGCCAGGATCAGCCTGGAGTACCTGGAGTAGCGGCATGACCCTTCTAGGGTCAGCCAGGAGCCCCTTTCCCTCCGCGGAAAGGTGCGGCTCGAAAAAACCCCGGAGGCCAGTCCTCCGGGGTTTTTCATGTCGGAAATCTGCGGTTCCGGCCGACGGGTTCAGCAGAACCGCGCCCAGCCCGGCGGCCTGCTACTTAAGCTCGAATGTCACTGTTACCTGCACGGCGTAGGCATTCTCGCCGGCCTGCACGGGAACCGCGGCGCCTGCCGCATCGAAGGCCTTGGCATTGATCGGCATCGGCGCCGGCGCAACGTTCTGGTCGGTGATTTCCAGCACCCGGCCGATGCTGACGCCGGCGGCTTCGGCCAGCGTCTTGGCCTTGGCCATGGCATCGGCGACCGCCTTCTTGCGGGCTTCGGTGACGGCAGCCTTCGGATCCTCGTTGGAGAACGAAATGCCGCCGCCCTGGTTGACGCCGAGCGACACAGCCTTGTCGAGAACCTCACCTGTTTTGTCGATGTCGCGAATGCGCACCGAGAGTGTGTTGGTCACCTGGTAAGCGACAAGCTCGGCTTCCTGGCTGCCGTCGGGCTTGTTGGTGTAATTGTAACGCGGGTTGATCTGGATGCCGGCGGTCTGCAGGTCGCGATCCTTGATCCCTGCCGACTTCATTGCCGCGATCACGGCGGCCATGGCGTCGTTGTTGGCGTCGAGTGCCGCGCGTGCGGTCTTGGCCTCGCGCATGACGCTGAGCGTCAGCAGCGCCAGGTCGGGCGCCACGGTCGACTGGCCTTCACCCGACACGATGATGCGGGGCGGGGGCAGCGAATCGGCAGCGCTTGCCATCGCCGGAAAAGCGATCGCGGCGGCAAGTGCGAGCGGCAAAATATGTCTGGTCATGAAAATCTCCTCGATGTGCGATCCAGTCGCGCCTGTCGACTAGGGCGCGAATATGGGCTGATTTGGGCGATCTCGGCCAGCCCGTCCGGAAAGCCTTGTGCCGCGCAAGGAAAAACACTAATCCAGCGCGCGTGGGGCCTGTAGCTCAATGGTTAGAGCCGGCGGCTCATAACCGCTTGGTTGGGGGTTCGAGTCCCTCCGGGCCCACCAGTTCATTATGTATCAATACCTTACGCCTAATTATTTGAGTTTGAATTGAGCGTTATCGGGTAAATCTATGGCTTCTGGGCAAAATGGTTTTGGGGCCTGTTCTTCAATTTCTCCGTCTCGTTGATGGCACCTGTCACACCTAACTCAAGCCCCATGGGTTCGAAAGACCCTGCAACGATTGCGTGCGGCAATCGGCGGCAATGACGTGCAATTAGGCGGGTTCTGAACTCGGCCGCAGTCTCAAAATGCGCTTGCCAGTTCGGTTGATCTGTGCGGATCTGGCAGCCAATTCCGACAGAATTCTCTTCCCCAGCCCGGACAGGTAAAGGCTGAGGAAATCATGAGAATGGTAATCGGTAATGTCCCCAACCGCATCGTTTTCCATCGGTCGTGCTTTGAAATAGATCTCAATCGCGACCGCGACGGCGCCGTGTACTTGACGCCGGTGCAGCTCAAGGCGTGGTGAGAGCCGCCACCAATCGAAGTCCTCGAGGTCTCCTTTCGGGTGCATGACGCGTTTTTACACACGTGGGCTCGACCCCTACTTGGGTGAAGTGTCGGAAACGCAGCGTACTCCTTTCAACGGGCAAGAATTGCAGCGGAATCGACGCGGGCAACCGAGCGTTCAGATTATGTCAGCCCTGCGCGCCAATTGTTCGCTTGTCATCACGGATTGCAGGTGGTGCCGAATATCCGGCAGCAGCCCGGTGACGCTCCGATTGTGCCGTTGGATGCAAGTGAAAAAAACTACCGGGCAATCAAAGCAGACATTTCTGGACTGTTTGCCGACCGGGGCGGAGTTTGGTGTAACGCTTGAACTTCAGCCAGGACCGAAATGGCCTTACCGTCCGATCCAGATCACGACGCCCGCGAAACACTTCGACTGATCGGTCCCGATCCGCAAAATTGGGTGCCGGATCGGGAGGGCATCGACCACAATGTCTTTGTCGTTGGCGGCGGGCAGACGGGCGCGACCTTCGCCTTCGCGTTGAGGCGGGCCGGCATCGGCAAGGTCACGGTCATCGATGCGGCGCCGGATGAGGGCAAGGCCGGCATCTGGCTCACGCATGCGCGGATGAACCGGCTGCGAACACCAAAGGGCCTGCCGGGACCGGAACTCGGCCTGCCGGGCCTGAGCTTTCAATCCTGGTACGAAGCGCGCCATGGTGCCGAAGCCTATGCAGGCTTCGACCGCATCGCGCGGACGGATTGGGCGAATTACCTGAAATGGTATCGCGACTTTCTCGGCATTGGCATTCGCTACGGCACGCGTCTCCTTCGCATCGAGCCGGCTGACGGGTATCTTCGCCTCCACCTCGATGCCGGCGGCACGCCATTGATCGAAACGGCGCGGAAGATCATTCTGGCCAATGGCTTTGGCGGCAGCGGCGGTCCAATGATACCGGCGGTGCTCGCTGCTCTGCCCCAGGGCTTTGTCGCACACAGTTCTGCAGCAATCGATTTTGCCTCGCTCAAGGGCAAAGCGGTCGCTGTCGTCGGGTCGGCGGCTTCGGCATTCGATGCGGCGGGGACAGCCCTTGAGGCCGGCGCGCAATCGGTGCGCCTGTTCGCGCGGCGCACCAGTATCGCCAGCGTGCCGATCAACCGCGTGCGGGGTTATCCCGGCGCCTATGACAACTATCCGCGCTTGCCCGATCCGGTGCGCTGGCGCCAGGCACTGCGCTTCCGCGAGGCCGGTTCGACGCCACCGCCCCATGCCGTGGAGCGGGTGGTGCGGCACAAGAATTTCCACCTGCATCTCGGTGCCCCCTGGACGAATGCGGATATCGACGGCGGCAAGGTCGTCACCGACATCGGCGCCGAGACGTTCGCTTTCGACTTCGTCATCGCCGGCACCGGCTATTTCGCCGACCCGACGCGCAAGCCGGAATTTAGCGATTTCGCCGCCTCGATCCGGCTGTGGCGTGACCAATACGCGCCGGCGGAAGGCGAACTGGATGAATTTTTCGGCGCCCATCCCTATCTCGGCCTCGGCCATGAATTCCTCGAGAAAGCGCTGGGGGAGGCGCCGTTCCTGAGGAACATCCACGTCTTCAATCCAGGCGGCTTCGTCAGTTTCGGCCTGCCGATAGGCGATGTTCCGTCGATCAGGCGCGACGTGCCGGCTGTCGTCGCCCGCATCAGCCGCGATCTCTTCCTTGCCGATCTCGACAGCCATGAGAGCCGCATCACCGGCAGCCATCCGGCCGAGTTCGGGGAGGAGGCCTACGCCTCTGCCGTCTGGCGGCCGGCACAGACCATTGCGGCGGAATAGACGCATTCCATGGACAAACGCATGACCTTCAGCCCTGACCTTTCCGACCCGTTCGTCGCCACGGCGGTCGAGCTGCGCACCATCTTCGATCGCGATGCGGTGGCGCGCGACAAGGCCGGTGGACGACCGGTCGAGCAGATCCGCCTGCTCAAGGAAAGTGGACTGCCGTCGGCGCAGATTCCCAAAAACTATGGCGGCAAGGGCGCGCCCTGGCTGTCGGTGCTGCGCGTCGTGCGCGAATTTGCCCGCACCGATGGTTCGCTAGCCCATCTCTACGGCTACCATCATCTGCCGCTCAACGGCGTGTTGTTTCGCGGTACGGACGCGCAGAGGGACCAACTGCTGACACGCTCGGCCCGCGAGAACTGGGTCTGGGGCAATTCCGGCAACGCCATGTCGAAGACCTCTACGGCCAGGCGCAACGGCTCGGGCTGGATCCTGAACGGCTTCCGGCCGTTCTCTTCCGGCTCGCACATCGCCGACTATATCCAGGTGGCATGGGAAGACGGCCAGGACCGCCTGGCAGCTGCGATCCCGGCCGATCGTGAAGGTATCGTCATCGAGGATGACTGGGATGGCGTCGGCCAGCGGCAGACGGGTTCCGGTAAAGTCACGTTCAAGGATGTGCATATCGGTGATGACGAACTGATCGGCTCGCCCGCCGTGCCGCTGACGCCGTTCCAGACGCTGATTTCACTCTTCCAGCAGGCGGTCCTGCTCAACCTCTTCGTCGGCAGCGCGCAAGGAGCGCTGAGCGAAGGCCGCGACTATACGGTCTCGCAATCGCGACCCTGGGTCTATTCCGGCTATGAGAACCACACCGACGATCCGTTCGTTCAGCGCAAATATGGCGATCTCTATATCCGCACGCTGGCTGCCGCCGAACTCGCCGATGTGGCGGCGCGCAGCCTCGATGCCGCCTATGGCAAGGGCGAGGCCTTGACCCTGGAGCAGCGCGGACAGACGGCGATCGACCTTGCCACCGCCAATGTCTATGCCGGGCAAATCGGTCTCGACGCATCGAGCGAGGTCTTCGAGGTGATGGGCGCCCGCTCGGCCACCAAGGCCAATGGCTATGACAGGTTCTGGCGAAATGTGCGCACGCACACGCTGCACAACCCGGCCGAATACAAGAAGCGCACCATCGGCACCTGGTTGCTGACCGGGGAATTCCCGGTCGGCGGGTTGTATCGCTGAGGAGGCGCGGAAAATGGCCAGGCGCAAGGACAAGCTCAAGCTTGGAGCGTTTCTTCTCTTCACCGGCCACCATGTGGCGGCATGGCGCCATCCACAGGCGGCCGAGGGGACCAGCCTCGGCGACTATGTCGAACTGGCCAGGCTCGCGGAAGCGGCCAAATTCGATGCGATCTTCTTTGCCGATGGCGTCGCGGCGCGGCTGAGCAATCTCGAGGCTGCCAGCCGCAAGGCGCATAGCGGCGTCTATCCGTTCGAGCCCATTACGCTGCTGTCGGCGCTGTCGGCGGTGACCACCAACATCGGCCTGATCGCCACGGCTTCGACCAGCTATTCCGATCCCTACAATCTGGCCCGCCAGTTCGCGTCGCTCGACCATCTGAGCGGCGGGCGCGCCGGCTGGAACCTCGTCACCTCGTCCGATCCGGATGCGGCATTCAATTTCGGCCACGATACGCATATCCAGCACGGCGACCGCTACGATCGCGCCGAGGAATTCGCCGATGTCGTGCTTGGGCTGTGGGACAGCTGGGAGGATGATGCCTTCCCGCGCGACAAAGTGAGCGGGCGCTATTTCGACAAGGAGAAGCTGCATGTGCTGAACCACAAGGGCCAGCACTTCGAGGTGCGCGGTCCGCTGAACACGCCGCGCACGCCGCAAGGCCATCCGGTCGTCGTCCAGGCGGGCGCGTCCGGCCCCGGTAAGGAGCTGGCGGCGCGCACCGCGGAAGCGATTTTCGCCGCGCAGATCACGCTCGATGAAGCCACCGCCTTCTATGCCGACGTCAAGGGCAGGCTCGGTAAGTACGGCCGTTCAGAGGATGATCTGAAAATCCTGCCAGGCATCTTTCCGGTCGTCGGCCGCAGCGAAGCCGAGGCGCAGGAAAAGTTCGAACAGCTGCAGGATCTCATCCAGCCGGAAGTGGGCCTCGGTCTGGTCTCGGCGCTGGCCGGCGGCTTCGATCTCACCGCCTATCCGCTCGACGGGCCGGTGCCGGAACTGCCGGAGACCAATGCCGGCAAGAGCCGGCAGGCGCTGGTCATCGATCTGGCGCGGCGCGAGAAGCTGACGATCCGGCAGCTCTATTTGCGCATCGCCGGCGCTCGCGGCCACTGGCAGGTGGTCGGCACGCCACAACAGATCGCCGACACGATGGAAGAGCGCTTTGAGAATTACGGCGCCGACGGCTTCAACATCATGGCACCGATCATGCCCGGCGGCTTGAAGGATTTCATCGAGTTGGTGGTGCCGGAACTGCGCCACCGTGGCCTGTTCCGTCGGGAGTATGAGGGCAGCACCTTGCGCGACAATCTCGGCCTGAAGCGGCCGGCAAACCGTTTTTCGCGGCATGCCGCGGCGGCGGCGGAATAGGAATGAGCCGATGGCGCGCGACACGCTCTTTCTCATCCAGCCGGGTTTCGCCGACCCAAAGCATCCGGGCCAGACCTTCGTCTGCCCATATTCCAACAAGGTCGAAGGGCTGCTCGCAGCCTTTCCCGATCTTGCTGCCAGGCTGGACGTCGAGCGCGTGCCGTTCGCAAGGCCGAGGGGTAAGGTGATCGATACGCTCGGCGAACGCCACCAGTCGCTGCCGGTGCTGGTCGTCGGCAGTGATCCGCCAGCCGACCTACCGACCGCCAAGGGCAAGGTCTTTGCCGACGACACAAGGCGCATTCTTGCGCTGCTTGCCGAGCGCCACGGCTTCCCGCATCTGCATGAGTGACCTGATGAGCTTCGATCCCGATACCTCCAATCCATGGATCGCCAAGGCGGTCGAGCTGCGCGACATCTTTGCCCGCGACGCGGTCGAGCGCGATCAGCTTGGCGGCAGGCCGGTCGAACAGATCCGCCTGCTCAAGGAGAGCGGCCTGCTCAGTATCGTCATTCCCAAGGAATTCGGCGGCGCCGGCGAACCCTATTCGACGGCGCTGAAGATCGGCCGCGAGTTCGCCAAGGTCGACGGCTCGATCGGCCACATCTACGGCTACCATTTCAGCGCGCTGATCGCCGCAAGGCTCAATTCGGACGAACCGCGCTCAGCCGATCTGCTGCGGCGTTCGGCTGCGGGCGACTGGTTCTGGGGCAACACCGGCAACAGCTTTTCCAAGACGCTGTTCGGCCGCAAGGATGGCGAGTGGACGATCGTCAGCGGCTTCAAGCCCTTCGCCTCCGGCTCGCATGTCGCCGACTATCTTTCGACCTCCTGGGAAGACGAGGTCAGCGGCGAGCGGAAGTTCGCGGCCATCCCCGCGGATCGTGAGGGCATCACCATTCTCGACGACTGGGATGGCATCGGCCAGACGCAGACCGGCAGTGGCAAGGTCGCCTACAAGGATGTTAGGGTCCATGACAACGAACTGGTGCGCGGCTGGGTGGACGCGTCGCTGCCGATCCGCACCATCGGCCCGCTGCAGCAGCAAAGCGTGCTGCTCAATGTCTTCATCGGCACCGCCCAGGGCGCACTGCTAGCGGCACGCGACTACACGCTCAACAGCTCGCGACCGTGGATGTATTCCGGCGTCGAGCGCCACATCGACGATCCATGGATCAAGCGGCAGTATGGCGAGCTCTGGGTCAAGACGCGGGCGGCAACGGTGCTGGCTGATCGCGCTGCGGCGGCGATCGATCATGCGATCGCGCGCGGCAAGGCGTTGACCGAGCAAGAGCGCGGGGAAGCGGCGGTTGCAGTTGCCGCGGCCAACGTGCTGGCCGGCAATGTCGCGCTCGAAGTCACCACCGAGATCTTCGAGGTGATGGGCGCGCGCTCGGCGGTGCGCAAATACGGCTTCGACCGTTTCTGGCGCAATGCGCGCATCCACACCTTGCACAACCCCGCCGAATACAAGGCCCGCACCGTCGGCACCTGGTATCTGACTGGCGCCTATCCCGAGCCCGGCGTCTTTCGATGAGCGGCCGACAGCTCCACCTCAATGTCAACATCCTGCACGCCGGCTTCTCGCCGGCGGCATGGCGGATGGACGGGGTCGACCCCTATGCCGCCTTCACCGTCGACCACTATGTGCAGGTGGCGAAGATCGCCGAGCGCGCCAAGCTCGACGCTATATTCCTTGCCGATCAGGCGGCAATTTCGGATCGCATCGACTATCGGCCGATTACATCGCTGGAACCGACCATCGTGCTGGCGACGATAGCCGCCGCGACCGAGCGCATCGGCCTGATTGCGACGGCATCGACCAGCTTCAACGAGCCCTACAACATCGCCCGTCGTTTCGCGACGCTCGACCATGTCAGCGGCGGGCGCATCGGCTGGAACATCGTGACTACGGCCGATCCCGCCTCGGCCCGCAATTTCGGCCTGACCGGCGCGATAGATCATGGCCGGCGCTACGAGCGGGCCGCCGAATTCACCGAAATAGTCAAGGCGCTGTGGGACAGCTGGGAGGACGATGCCTTCATCGGCGACGTCGCCAGTGGGCGCTTCGTCGATGCCGCCAAGGTTCACGCCATCGAGCACGAGGGCGCGCATTTTTCGGTGCATGGGCCGCACAATGTGCCGCGCTCGCCGCAAGGGCATCCGGTGGTCATCCAGGCCGGCGGTTCCGATGACGGCAAGGAGCTCGCCGCGCGCCACGCCGAAGCGGTGTTTTCCGCGTCGCAATCGTTCGAGGAGGCGCTCGCCTACGCAAAGGAGCTGAAGGCCCGGGCTGTCGCCTATGGCAGAAGCGGCGGCGTGCCGCTCAACCTCGCCGGTCTGGCCACCATCATCGGCAGCACCGAGGCGGAAGCGGAGCGGCGGCAGGAAGAACTGTGGGACCGCATCCCGCTCGACTACAGCCTGACGCGGCTGTCGGGCGTGCTCGGCATCGACCGCGAGCGGCTGAGGCTCGACGAGAAGCTGCCTGACGTCATCCCGCTGCCGCCCAACAGCGGCCACACCTTCTTCAAGGCCACGCTGGCACTTGCCCGCAACAACGATTTCACCGTTCGCCAACTGATCCGGGCGCTCAACGGCAGTACCGGCCACCGCACCGTTGTCGGCACGCCGGAGCAGATCGCCGACGATGTCGAAAGATGGTTTGTCGCCGGCGCCGCCGATGGCTTCAACCTGATGCCTGACGTGCTGCCGACCGGGCTGGAAGTCTTTGTCGATACGGTCGTGCCGATCCTGCGCCGGCGCGGCCTGTTTCGCAGCGACTATGAAGGGCGCACGCTACGCGACCATCTCGGCCTTATCAGGCCTGAAAGCCGTTTCGCGCCGCAGCCGCACAAGGCGTCAGGGTTGCTCGGGGCCACCCATTGAACGATCATCAAACGATAACGGCGCGGAAGGTACCGCCATTGACCTCCACGCCCGACAAAAATACAGGCCCGACAATGAGCGCTGATCCCGAATTTCTCTGGTACATCCCGAACCAGGTCGATCCCGGTCACCGCGGCGAGCCGGCCGTCGAGGACCACAACAGCCTGGAGACGCTGACCAGCCACGCAAAGGCGCTTGAGGAACACGGCTGGAAGGGCGCGCTGATCGGTACCGGCTGGGGCCGGCCCGACACGTTTACCGTCGCCGCCGCGCTCGCCGCGCGGACCACCTCCTTCGAGCCGCTCATCGCGATCCGCCCGGGTTACTGGCGGCCAGCGCACTTCGCATCCGCGGTCGCCACGCTCGACCAGCTGACCCGCGGTCGCGTGCGTATCAACATAGTGTCGGGCAAGGACAACCTCGCTGCCTATGGCGACAGCGAAGGCGAGCAGAACCATCGCTATGCCCGCACCAGAGAGTTCATGCGGCTGGTTCGCAGACTTTGGACCGAAGAGAACGTCACCTTTGCCGGCGAGCACTTCAAGGTCACCGGGTCTACCGTCATGCCCCGCATCCCTGTCCGTGGAAACCGTCGCCATCCCAGGCTCTATTTCGGCGGCGCGTCGGAGGCGGCCGAGCGCGTCTCGGCCAGCGAGGCCGATGTCCAGCTGTTCTGGGGCGAGCCGCTCGACGGCGTCCGGGAGCGGATCGAGCGGCTCAAGGCCTTGAGCCGGGAACTTGACCGGGACCTCCCGCCTCTACAATTCGGGTTGCGGGTCACCACGCTGGTCCGCGACACCACCGGGCAGGCCTGGGCGGACGCCGAGGCGAAGGTCGCCGAAATGGCAAAGGGCCAGGGCGCCGGCTGGAATGATCATGGTCGGGCGGTAGCGGTAGGCCAGCAGCGTCTGCTCGATCTGCACACGCGCGGCGAGGTGCTGGACGACAATCTCTACACTGCGCCGGGCAAATATGGCGGCGGCGGCGCCGGCACCACCTGGCTGGTCGGCTCGGCCGCCGACGTGGCCAGTTCGCTCGGCAAGTACCGGGATCTGGGCATCACGCATTTCGTGCTCTCGGACACGCCGTATCTTTCCGAGATCAAGCGGCAAGGCGACCAGTTGCTCCCGCTATTGCGCAATAGGGTCCAAGCCGCGTTTGTTGAATGACGTGGGGTTGTCAGAACACCGAACGAGCCAGATCGCCAAATAGGGACGACAATGCCACAGCCAGCCGCTTTCAGCATCCGCCCTTCCGACGCCGACCTGCGCGGTGAAGCAGCACTAAGGCGGCGTTACCGGGCGCCGCAAGAGGCGAACACTGCAAACTGGAACGAAGCCCTCGAGGCGATCCTTTCACATCGCTCGGTCCGCAACTATCTCGCCAGGCCTCTGCCCGAAGGGACGCTCGAACTGATCATCGCTGCCGCCCAGTCGGCGCCGACCTCGTCCAATCTGCAGGCGTGGAGCGTCATCGCCGTCGAGGATCCGGCGCGCAAGGCGCGGCTTGCCGGACTGGCGGCGGTCAATCGCCATATCGAGCAGGCGCCGTTGCTGCTGGTTTGGCTGGCCGACCTGTCACGGCTGCGCGCCATTGCCGAGGCAAACAGCCGGGCGGGCGAGGGGCTCGATTATCATGAGAGTTTTCTGCTGGCCGTGATCGACGCAGCACTTGCCGCGCAGAATGCCGTGGTGGCAATCGATGCGCTCGGGCTCGGCTCCTGCTACATCGGCGCCATGCGCAATCATCCTGAGGCCGTGGCGCAAGAGCTCGGCCTGCCGCCGGAAACCGTGGCGGTGTTCGGCCTGACCGTTGGCTGTCCCGATCTCCTGGCTGCGACCGACATCAAGCCCAGACTGCCGCAGCGTGTTGTGCTGCATCGCGAGCGCTATCAGTCAGGCGTCGATCAGGACGATCTCGCAGCGTACAACCTGACGCTTCGCACCTTTCAGCAAGAGCAGTCGATGCCCGTTGTCGACTGGACCGAACTGATGTCGAACCGCATCGGCAGCACTGCGGCGCTGAAAGGCCGTGATCGCCTGGGTGATGCGCTCAAGGCGCTGGGCTTCAAGCTTAAATAGCCTAGGCTATTCGGCGGCAACGATGGCGATGCGCGCCGGCAGTGCTGCCGGCGGTGTGAAGTCGAGTGCGCCAACCCTTCGCGCCTCAGCCTTCAGCCAGCCATGGAAGCGCTCGACGGTCGCGAGCTTCGCCTTGTGTGGCGTCGTCGCGAAGTAATAGGAAAACTCGACCGGCTGCGGCGAGCCGAAAGGGCTGACCAGCCGCCCTGCCGCAAGGTCAGGCTCGGCCAGTCGGAATTTGCCGAGACCGATGCCCTTGCCGGCAACCGCGGCGTCGAGTACCAGCGAGGACTGGCTAAGCCGTATGCCGCCGTCGACAAGGCGGCCGGACAGGCCGTTGGATCGCAGCCAGCCCTTCCAGTCGGGGCAACTTGGATCGCGCTCCGGCCCGTCCTCATGCAGGATCGGCGCGTTACGCAGCCCTTCCGGTCCACGGAAGAGGCCGTGCGTGCGGGCAAATTCGGGGCTGCAGACAGGCAGCACCGCTTCCGAGAACAGCCGTTCCGTGATGAGGCCGCTATAGGCGCCCGAGCCGTAGCGGATGACACAGTCGATATCTTCGCTGGCAAAGTCGGCAAGCCTTGTCGATGCATCGACCAGTACTTCGAGTCCGGGCACCGCCTCACGCAGCGCGTCGAGGCGCGGGATCAGCCATTTGCTGGCGAAGGAGGGCGCGACCGACACCTTGATCGGCGCATCCTCCTCGTCGCCGGAAATACGCGCGACCGATTCGACAACGACGTCGAAAGCCTCGGTGAGCCCGGGCATCAGCGCCTGACCGGCCGAGGTCAGCAAAAGCTCGCCCCGGTTGCGCTGGAACAGCGGTTGCCCCAGGTGATCCTCCAGCTGGCGGATCTGCTGGCCGATGGCGGCGGGCGTGACATGGAGTTCTTCCGCCGCTCGCGTAAAGCTCAGATGGCGGGCGGTTGCGACAAAGGCGCGAAGCGAGGTCAGCGGCGGAAGTCTCGCCAGCGTCGGTCGTAGCTTCCTCGGTTTGGCGCGAATGACATCAACCATGAGGCGCATTCAACACGTTCGGACCCGGCGCGACGAGGGCGGGCTTTGCGCCAAAGCGCGCGGCGGAAAATTTCGTTTGCCGCAGCGTCGCGCCAGCGGGAACGGAAATCTAAAAAATCGCAATGTCTACTATTCTTGTAGAAATAAGACGGGCAGCACCGATTTGGGTGTCGGTCGGCTTCGCAGGCCTGGAATGAACCAGTCGTGCAAAGCGGCGCTTTCGGCCGACGATAGAAAATCATTCTTCCGGTTTTGCGCGACGGCAGGGATCATTGCGTCGAGGCGCCGGAGTGCGTTCGGCCGCCGGATGCAATCCGTTTTCCGGAGCCCAAGACCATGTCTGTCAATCGTCGTCATTTCAACCAGCTCTTGCTGCTCGGGGGTGCGAGTTTCGCATTGCCCGGCCTTTCCTTTGCAGCCGAAGGCACGCCCGTTCAGGGCGGCACGCTCAACTGGGCCTACTATCCCGATCCGACATCGCTGATCGCCATCAACACCTCGTCGGGCACCGGCCAGGCGATCGGCCCCAAGGTGAATGAAGGCCTGCTTGATTTCGCCTACGACCTCACCCCGAAACCGCTGCTGGCCACGGAGTGGTCGATCAGCGATGACGGCCTGCGCTACACCTTCAAGCTGCGCCAGGGTGTCAAGTGGCATGACAGCAAGGACTTCACCTCGGAAGATGTTGCCTTCACCATCTTCCGGCTGAAGGAGGCGCATCCGCGCGGCCGCATCACCTACCAGAACGTGACAGCGGTCGAGACGCCCGATCCGCACACCGCCATTGTCGTGCTTTCGAAGCCGGCGCCCTATCTGATCACGGCGCTGAGCAGTTCGGAATCACCGATCGTGCCGAAGCATGTCTACGAAACGTTCAAGCCGGCAGAACAGCCCAAGCTGGAACAGACGATCGGCACCGGCCCCTTCGTTCTCAAGGAATGGGTGCCCGGCAGCCATCTGATCTTCGATCGCAATCCGAACTATTGGGATGCGCCAAGGCCTTACCTCGACCGCGTCGTGCTGCATGTCATTCTCGACCCGGCGGCACGCTCGGCGGCTCTTGAAACCGGCGAGATCGATATCGGCGCCAATCCCGTGCCGCTGGCCGATATCGAGCGGCTGAAGGCCAACCCCGCTTTGGTCGTCGACACCAACACCTATGCCTATTCCGGCCCGCAGCAGCAATTGTTCTTCAACTACGAGAACGAAATCCTGACCAAGCGCGACGTGCGTCTGGCCATCGCCCACGCGATCGACCTGCAGAAGCTGGTCGACATTGCGCTCTATGGCTATGCGCAGGTATCGCCAAGTCCCATCAGCACGGCACTGCCCAAATGGTATGACCCCAGCATCAAGGCGCGCGAACCCGACCCCAAACTGGCGGAGAAACTGCTCGACGATGCCGGCCATCCGCGCGGCGCCGACGGCACGCGCTTTAAGCTCCGGCTCGCCTACAACGCGTTCCTGCCGGCGTCCTATGCCGATTTCATCAGGCAGTCGCTGGCAGTGGTCGGCATCGACGCCGAGATCCTGAAGCTCGATCTGTCGACGTTCCTGAAGACCGTCTACACCGACCGCGCCTGGGACCTGGTGGTTGAGTCGCTGTCGAACACCTTTGATCCGACGCTCGGCGTCCAGCGCGCCTACTGGTCGAAGAATTTCAAGATCGGCCTCGTCTTCTCCAACGCCAGCCACTATGCGAACCCCGAGGTCGACCAGATCCTCGAAGCCGCCGCAATCGAGCCCGACGAAACGAAACGGCGCGAGCTCTGGTACAAGTTCCAGCACATCATCCATGACGACGTGGTGTCGGTCGACCTCGTTGCGGCCGGTGCCCAGATTGTTGCCAACAAGAAGGTCAGGGATTTCGCACCCGGAGCGCAAGGCATCAACAACAGCTTCGCGCAGATCTGGCTCGCGCCAAACGCATAGGCGCTCGGATTGCCTTGCCTTGGATCGGTGCGTGAAACCACCGATCCCGACTTTTCCCCATAAAGACAAATCGCGCAAACGCGGAGTACCGACCATGACCATCAACCGACGCTTGTTCAATCAGTTCCTGCTGCTGGCCGGCGCGAGTACCGCCCTACCTGCCGGGGCCTTTGCCGAAGACGCCAAGCCGGTGGCGGGCGGCACGCTCAATTTCGTCTACTATCCCGAGCCCAACCAGATCGTTTCCATCAACACCAGCGCCGGTGGACCGGCCACCATCGGGCCGAAGATTTTCGACGGCCTGCTCGCCTACGACTACGACCTCAATCCAAGGCCGCAACTGGCCACCGAATGGTCGATCAGCGATGACGGGCTCGAATATGTCTTCAAGCTGCGGCCGGGGGTGAAATTCAGCGACGGCCATGATTTGACATCGCAAGACGTGGCCTTTTCGATCTCGCGGCTGCGTGAAGCGCATCCGCGTGGACGCATCACCTTCCAGAATGTCACCGACGTCGACACGTCGGATCCGCATGTGGTGAAAATCAAACTGTCTAAACCGTCCGCCGCGCTGATCTCGGGGCTGGCCGCGACGGAATCGCCCGTCGTGCCCAAGCACATCTACGAGAAGCTGAAGCCGGCGGACGATCCGTCCTTCGAGCAGATCATCGGCAGTGGACCGTTCGTGCTCAAGGAATGGGTCAAGGGCAGCCACATCATCGTCGAGAAGAACCCGACCTATTGGGATGCGCCAAAACCCTATCTCGACCGGATCATCTTCCGCTTCATCACCGATTCCGGCGCGCGCGCCGCGGCACTCGAGACGGGTGAAGTCGACATCGGCCCGAACCCGGTGGCGTTTGCCGATCTGGAGCGGTTCAAGGCGTTGCCGCAGTTCGTCGTCGATAGCACCGTCTTTGCCTATAGCGGCCCGCTGCACCAGCTGATCATCAACCTGGAAAACCCGATCCTGAAGGAGAAGAAGGTCCGTCAGGCAATCGCGCATGCCATCGATCTCGATGCGATCAATGCCATCGTGTTCTACGGCTATGGCCAGGTGTCGCCGACACCGATCAGCGTCGTCAACAAGAAGTATTTCGATCCCGATGTGAAGGCGGCGACCGTCGATACGGCGCTGTCGGAAAAACTGCTCGACGAGGCTGGCTTCAAGCGCGGAGCGGACGGCATCCGCTTCAAGCTCAGGCTCACCAACAATCCCTACAATCCGTGGGGCTATGCCGACTTCCTCAAACAGGCACTGGCCAAGATCGGCATCGACGCCGAGATCCAGAAATTCGACTTCGGCACCTATGTCAAAACCATCTACACGGATCGCACCTGGGACCTGTCGACGGAATCCTGCGGCAACATCTTCGACCCGAGCGCCGGTGCGCAACGGCTCTACTGGTCGCAGAACATCAAGATCGGACTGCCATTCTCCAACGGCGCGCACTACGAGAACCCTGAGGTCGACCGGCTGCTGGAGGCCGCATCGGTGGAGCTTGACGAGGCCAAGCGCAAGCAGCTGTTCTTCAGGTTCCAGGAGATCATCGCCGACGAGTTGCCGATCATCAATCTGATCGCACCGCCGACCATCATCATTGCCCGCAAGACCGTCAAGAATTACGCGCCGGGTGCTGAAGGCCTGTCGGCCAGTTTCGCAGACGCATATATCGATCCGAACGCCTGAACCCGGCGGACATCAGCAAGAAAAGGGGCCGCGTCTCGACGCGGCCCTTTTCGATTCTATTGTCTTGAGGTGCAGAACGGTCAGGCCAGAGCACGCAGCCTTGGGCTGGAGCCGACCAGAAGGCCGGCAAGGGCGATGGCTTGCGCTAGCTGTTCGCCGATGGAACTCGATTCCCAGGCGACGCCGCGCAGCGGATGGCCGATGGCAAACAGATTGCCGTGGGTCCTGCCGTCGCCGGAAATCACCTGGCCGTCATGCGTGGCGTCGATGCCGAACCCGGTCGCATGCGGCCTGACGATGCCGTTCTCCAGCAGGCTCTGGACAAACGGATCGGCGATCCGCCGCCAGTCATGCTCCTGATGGCCCCGGCAGTTGACGACACCGTCGAAACGCAGCCGTTCGACCGCGCCGCTATCGCGCCAGCGGATCTCGGCGACAATGCCGCCGGCTCGCGGATGCAGTGCCAGCACCCGTCCGGCGCCGCCCGCCCAACGGCCTTGGCTTTGCGCCAGTGCGACGCGCTCAAAGCTCGGCGGCGCCGCTCGATGCGCGGTGACGTCCCAGAAAGCGCGCAGATGGCGTGCGAACTTCAGGCGCTCCTTGTCGGTAGCGCCTTGCCACAGAGCCAGGATCCACGGCCGGATCGTCAAAGGCAGCCCTTGCCAGTCCAGCCCGGCGGCCTCGATGGCCCGGCGTTCGGCCTTTACCAAGGCAAGAAGCGCCCTCGTGGTTTTCGGCAGCGGCCGCCCGGTAAGAAAATCGCGCCACGCTTCGGTATTGCGCCGAGGTTCGACGATCTGTCCGCGCCGCGACACGACGCGATAGCTGCCCTTGAAGCCGCGCGCCTCCATGCTGGCGACGACGTCGACCATGCTGAGACTCGAGCCGATCAGCAGCAATTGCCTGCTGCCGGCAAGCCGGTCGAGCGCCGCCGGATTCCAGGGGTTGGCGACATAGCGGGGATCGCCGACGATGGCTGCTTCCGTGGCGGACGGCTCGCTCTGGAACACGCCGGTCGCCAGGACGACCTCATCGGCCAGCAATTGCTGGCCATCGCTGGTGCCGACGCAGACACCACATGGACCGGTCAGCATGTCTATTGCCGAGGCGTTGATGTGGCGCAATGAGGAACGCCCGTCCGCGTCTTTGGTCGCTCTCGTCAGTTCGGACTGGACATAGCTGCCGAACAGCCAACGCGGCGGACTGGAGTCCGGGACATCTGCGGGCGGCGCCCAGCCATGCTCCGGCCCATTCGCCATGAGCCAGCGAACGAGATGATCGGGGTCATCAGGATGCAGCGAGAAGATGCGCGCCGCGCCATTGACCAAATGTTGCGGGTCGATGGTGCTGTAGGCGACGCCGCGGCCGAGCTCGGCCCGGCGCTCGATGATGGTGATTGCCAGCGGCTCGGTCGAACGGTCGAGCAGCTTGATCGCGGTAACCGCGCCGGCAAAGCCGCCGCCAATGATGATGATTGAACGAGGGATCGAGCGCGAAGTGCTGATTAAAGGCTGGGAGGACGGGGTATGAAGCATCAAGGACCTTTGTGACGCCGACGGTGCGTGGCTCTAGCCGATCACTGCGGCGGCGACCATCGTGCTGTGCCCCAACCCGATGTCAAAAAACAATAATTGCCAGTCGGCGAAAGGCATTCTTTCGCGCAGTGGGGTTGGCAGGCGCTAGAGATGAAAACCATAGCGCGACCAGCCTGAGAACGCCACGAGAGCCGACCATGACTGAAGATCGAAAGATGAGGCTTGGCGCCTTTGTCCGAGGGCCTGGCCATCATGTCGCCGCTTGGCGCCATCCCGATGTGCCGGCCAATCCTGGCCTGAGCTTCCAGCACTATGCAGACGCCGCGCGCTCCGCCGAGCGCGGCCTGTTCGACATGGTGTTTCTTGCCGACAGCCTCAGCGCGCGCAATGGCGAGCAGCCGATCGAGACTTTCGAACGCACCGGCCATGTCGTGCATTTCGAGCCGCTGACGCTGTTGTCGGCGCTCTCGACCATCACGCGGAGGATTGGGCTGGTGGCAACCGCCTCGACCACCTATTGGGAGCCGTTCCACCTGGCGCGGCTGTTTGCCTCGATCGACCATCTGAGCGGCGGCAGGACAGGCTGGAACGTCGTCACCTCGGCCGACGCTCCGGCGGCGGCGAATTTCAGCCGCGACCAGCATCCCGTTCATGCCGACCGCTACGACCGCGCCGAGGAGTTCGTCGCCGTGGCGCAGAAGCTGTGGGACAGCTGGGACGACGATGCCTTCGTCGCCGACAAGGTTTCGGGGATCGCCATCGACCGGCATGGCATCCATGCGCCTGACCATGTCGGCCGGCATTTCCGCGTCAAAGGCCCGCTCAACGTCGCCCGCCCGCCGCAGGGCCACCCCGTCATCGTCCAGGCCGGTTCGTCCGATGCTGGCCAGCATTTTGCGGCGCGCACGGCGGAGGTGGTCTTCACCGCTCATCCGACCATCGACTCGGCGCGGGGTTTCTACAGCGAGCTGAAGGGCCGGCTGGGGTCGTTCGGCCGCTCCGCCGACAGCTTGAAGATCATGCCCGGCGTCTTCCCGGTCGTTGCGCCGACGCGCGCGGAAGCCGAAGACAAGTTCGACGCCATCCAACGGCTGGTCGATCCGGTGGTCGGCGTGGCGCTGGTTTCCGGACTGCTCGGTGGCGTCGATCTTTCCGGCCATCCGCTCGACGGGCCGTTGCCGGAACTCGGCAGTTCCGATGCGGTGAAGAGCCGCCTGAAAGTCGTTTCCGAATTGGCCGCGAGCCGGAACCTGACGATCCGGCAATTATATCTCGCCGTTGCCGGCGCGCGCGGCCATTTCCAGATCGTCGGCACGCCAAAAGATGTCGCCGACATGATGGAAGAGTGGTTCACCGGCGGTGCGGCGGACGGCTTCAACGTCATGCCGCCGATCCTGCCAACGGGCCTCACCGATTTCGTCGATCTCGTCATCCCGGAGCTGCAGCGGCGCGGCCTGTTCCGCACCGCTTACGAAGGCAGCACGCTGCGCGAGAATCTCGGCCTTGCGCGTCCGGTCCGTGGCGTTGCCGAACATCAGCAGAGGAAGGCCTCATGAGCGCGAGCACGATCGATTGGAAAATTTTTCGCCAATGGCTGGCCGATGGCGAGGAACTGGCGGTGCTGGATATCCGGGACAGAGCGGCAGTCGGATACGCGTCGCCGCTGTTTGCCACCAATCTGCCGGCGGATCACGTCGAAGCGGAGATCGACCGCTTCATCCCGCGCAAATCGGTGCGCACCGTGCTGGCCGATGACGGCAGCTGCGTTGCCGAGCAACTTGTCGAACGGTTGTCCGGGCATGGTCGCAGCCAGCTTTTCGCACTGGCCGGTGGAATTCCTGAATGGACGAAAGGCGGCGTGGACGGCTTGCCGACCTTCGACACGCCGGGCGTCGATTTTTCGCTGGCGATCCGCGACGAGAAGGGAACGCCGGTCATCACCGTAGACGAACTTGAAGCGCTCAAAGGCCAGGGCGCCGACGTGGTGATCCTCGACAGTCGAACGGTGGCGGAGTTCGACAAGGACCATGTGCCGGGCGCCATCAGCGTGCCGGGCGCCGAACTGGTGCTGCGCTTCGCCGACCTGGTGCCGTCGCCGGAGACGCAGGTGGTCGTCTCCTGCGCCGGCCTGCCGCGCGCCATCATCGGCGCGCAGACGCTGATCGACGCCGGCGTGCCCAACAAGGTCGCCTATCTGCACGACGGCACCAAGGCGTGGCGCGAGGCCGGCCTCGAGCTGGAAACCGGCAGGACCGCTGCCTATGGTCCGGCCAGCGAGGACGCCAAGCGTTTCGCCGGGGAGCACATCGCAAAGCTTGCCGAGGGTGACGGTTTTCCGCGCATCGATGCGGCGACGGCCGCAGCCTGGGCGAGGGACGACAAGCGGACAACCTACCTGCTTGACGTGCGTACGCCGGAAGAGTTCGCCGAAGCGCATATTCCGGGGTCGATCACGTCGGAGGGTGGGCAGTTGCTCGGGGTCGCCTATCGCACCATCGCCGTGCGCGGCGCCCGCATCGTGCTGATCGACGATCTGCTTGGCGTCCGCGCGGCGACGACGGCGCACTGGCTGCAGCGGCGCGGCTTCGAGATCGCCATCCTCTTGCACGACTTCCAGTCGGCGAGCCTGGTGGAAGCGGCGTAAGGTAGGAGCACTGTCAGGCGATTTTTCGGGCTGCTATTCGGCGGCTTCCTGTTGACGGCGGCGGCCTGAGAGCACGTTCTTCTGCATCGCCGTCAGCGAAGAACGCACGGCTTTGGCGCCGTGCTCCAGCAATCTGGCCTCGTAGTGCGACAGTGCCTGGAGAAGCGGCTTGTCGCCGCGTTTGGCGGCCACGAGTTCGGGCACCAGCAAGCCGGCGTCGTAGATCGCGGTGTTGCCGCCGAGCGCGCGGAAATAGGTCATGGCGTGGATGGCGTCGCCAAGCAGCGTGACCCGTTTCGTCGGCCATGGATCGACAGGCTCGGAGCTGTGGACATGCAGCAGCGCCACTGTCGACGGATCGGTGTGGCGGATGAGGTTGAGGATCTCCGGATGCCAGTGGCCGATCTTCGAAACCAGCAGGTCGAGCAGGTCGGCACCGGAGAGCTTTGCCAGCATTTCATCCGTGGCCAGCTCGCCCTTTTCGTATGCGGTGTTCCACCAGACATAGCTGGTGGTGTTGTTGAAATGGAAACCGGCAATGTCCTTGTGGGTGTCGTCGTCCAGCCCGATCAGCCCATATCTACGATAGGCCTCGACATTGACGCGATGGCTGGTGACCATCAGCCCGTGACCTTCCGACGGCCGGATGCCGGCATTGTAGTCGAGCAGCAGCGGCGAGATCTGGTGAAGGGCTGCGGCATGCAGCGTCATCTTGCCGGCCAAGCGCCTGACGCCGGTGTCGAAGCTTCGCGCATGCGGCACCAACTGCTGGCGCACGCGCGAGCGGGCGCCGTCGGCGCCGACCAGCACATCGGCATGGATTGTCGAGCCGTCCTCGAAATGCGCTGTTACCGAACCGTCCGGCTGCTCCTCGTAGCGTGAAAAGACCTTGCCATGGCGCACGACACCGTCGAGGCCGGACAGCAGCACCTGGCGCAGCGTGATGCGGCTCACCGACTTTTCGATATGCGTGTCGTCAACCTCGCCCTGCGCATTGCCGCCACCCCAGGCATCCTCGCCCAAGGTTTCGAAATTCTCGTCGAGCAGGATGTTGCGGTCCGGCGCCTGGCCGAGCGTGGCGACAAAGGCTTCGTAGAGTTCCGGCGGCAGATTGGCGATCAGCGAATCGATGCCGCGCTGGCGGATGCGCAGGCGGAAACCCTGGACATAGTCGGTGCGGGCGCGATCCTTCTCGAAGACGGCGACGCCGATGCCGTTCTTCTTCAGGCCCTGCGCCAGTGTCAGGCCGCCAGGGCCTCCACCGACGATGGCGACTTCGACATGTTCGGATGCCATGACGCCGCTCACCCGACCGCCTTGAGCCTGGGTTTGACAGCAACAGCCGGCGGCTCGGCTACCTGAGGGGCAGCGTGGCGGCTGAGCGCCGCTTTGGCGGCGATCGTGCGGATCATGTGGTTCTGTGGTGCATGCGAGCGCGCGGTCAGCGTATCGCGATGGTGGCGCTCGAGCTGGAAGTCTCTGTTGAGGCCGGGATTGCCGGCAAGCTCCAGCGCCAGCGAGGTGACGGCAACGGCATTGTCGATGACGACATGCCTGACCGTCATGCCGTCGGTGCCGACCGGTCGGCCGGCATCGACATCTTCGGCGAGCGAACGCAGCAGCCGCGTGCTGGGCGCAAGCCGAACCTCGATGTCGCCCAGCCCCGCCTGGATGTGCGGCACCGTCGATAGCGGCGCGCCGAGGCTCGCCGGCGCGTGCGTGGTGACGAAGGAGGCCAGCCGGTCACGGGCCGCGCGGGCCGCACCATGGTAGACAGCGCCGATCAGCGAAAAGAAGAACGCTGTCGGCCCTTCTTCACGCCTCAGCGGTTCAGACGCTGGCTGTGCCTCGGTAATGTCTTCGGCAGGCACCACGACATTGTCGAGGATGACATCGTCGCTGGCGGTGGCCCGCATGCCGGCGGCATTCCATGTCTTTTCGACGCGCAATCCCGGCGCATTGGTCGGCACCAGGAACGAGGCGAGGCGCGGTTGCGGCTCGTCGGTCAGCGCCAGCAAGTTCACCCATTTCAGAATGGGAATGCCGGTGACGTAATTCTTGTGGCCGGATATCCGCCAGACATTGCCGTCGCGCCGGGCAATGGTTTCGGGCGGCTTGCCATGAGCGGGCGAGCCGATCCCCGGCTCGGCCTGCGCGGCGTTGATCAAAGCAGGGCCGAGGCGGCCGGCCTCGACAATCCGCTGCACCAGATGGCGCGGCCATTTGCCGGATTTCCGCAGCGCGTACTGGCTGTTGTAATGCATGGCCAGCACCAGCGCCGTCGACGGCTCGCCACGGCCGATCTCGGCGATCACTGCCTGGGCTTCCACCAGCCCGCCACCGAGGCCCCCATGCTCGCGCGCCGTCACCAGGCCAAGCAGCCCGGCCTGGTGAAGCCGGTCGAAATTGGCGAACGGAAAATCCCCGGTCGCGTCGTGATGCGCGGCGGTCATCGCGAAGTCGTTGGCAAGGCCGGCTGCCGTGTCGAGGAGTTGTGGAAACTCGGGAATGGTCGAGGTCATGAAGCTGGCTTCCTCTCAGGCGGCGGCGCGAATGGTCACCAGATCGAGCGGCCGGCGATCGACCCATTTCTCGACGTCGAAATCGCTGGCGAGAAAACCCCAGTCGCACAGGAAATCCTTGTAGTGGGAAACCGCCGCGATGAGCTCGGGCTGCAGCCCGAGGCCGAGATGTTTGTGGACATCCGGACCGTTGGCCGCCAGCACCTGCTCTTCGGTGGCGCCGGATTCGCGGGCAACGAAGCGCCGCGTCTCGTCGGGATGCGCCTCGGCCCAGGCGCTGGCGCGCAGGATCGTCTCGATCAGCCGAGCGATCAGTTCGGGGCGTTCTTTTGCCAGCAAATCGTCGACGGTCAGCACGCGCGGCGAACCGGAATTGATGCGGATATTGGGCTCCGGGTGGAAGCCGAATTCGGCGACCTGGATGGCGCCGATCAGATTGGCGACATTGATGCCGGCCGTGCCCTTGACATAGATGGCGTCGACGTCGCCACGGATCAGGGCTGCTGCCTCCTCGCCATAGGCCTGCTTGCGCTTGAGGCCGAACAACGATGGCCCTTCCTGGCTGTCGAGCACACTGTCGGTCAGCGCGATGTCGACGATCTCGACGTCGGCATGGCTGAGGCCCTCGAGCGACAGCGCCGATACCAGGCCCTTCAGCGCCGTCGCCCGCATGAAGTCGACGATGCCTTCGGGACGCCGGGCGATGCCGAAGCGGCGGCCTTTTAGGTCTCTGGTCGTTTTGATGCCGGAGCCGGGCAAGGCGATGATGGCCTGGAACTCGTCGGTCCAGGTGATGCCGACGAGACGCGTCTTGCGCCCTTCGGAACGGGCACGGATCGGCGGCACGTTGCCGCCGTGGCGGAATGACCAGTCGAGCGTGTGGTTGAAATGGCTTTGGCGGATATCGCGGTTGGGCGAGTCGATGATCGACTTCAATTCGATCCCTTCCTTGCGGAAGGTTTCGTCGAGAAGCCCGAGTTGTGCCGCAAGTCCGACAGGCGTCGGCACCGGGCAGCGTGTGTACCAGATTTCGGAGATCGCAGTCGTGGTCATGATTGCTCCTCAGACGTTGCGCAGGCCGGCCTGCTTCATCAGCGGCAGGATGTTCTCGCCGAAGAATTCGAGATCCGGCTTGAAGTCGAAGAAGGACAGTTGCAGTCCGTCGATGCCGGCGTCCTTGAGCTTGACGAACTGGTCGACGATCTGCTCGGGCGTGCCGATGAGATAGATGTTGCCGCCGACCTTGGCGTAGGGATCGTCACGGCCTTCTCGACCTTTCCAGGCCTGGGCGTCGCTGTTGAAGGTCTGGAAGCCTTTCGGCGTGCGGCTGTCGGCATGGGCGACGATCTGGTCGGCGACCGCCCAGGCTTCCTTCTCGGTCGGACGGCTGATGACCAGCGGGTTGAGCAGCGTGCGCACGGTGCGGCCGACACCGAGGGCCGCGTCCTTTACCTTCTTGGTATGCGCCGGCAGCGCCTCCAGCGCGCTGGCTATGTCTGAGCCGGCCGGGCTGGTGACGAAGACGATGTCGGAGTAACGGCCGGCAAAGGAAATGCCGGCGTCGGAGCCGGTGGCGTTGACCAGGATCGGCCGGCCGTAATTCGGCTTCGGCGTGACAAAGCCGCCGTTGAGCTTCCAGCTCGATTCTCCGGAGAAGGAGAAATTCTCGTCGTCCTGCCACAGCCGCTGCAGCACTTCGACAAACTCGGCGGCGAGTTCGTAGCGGCGGTCATGCTCGATGCGGTTCCAGCCGAACATCTCGTGTTCGACGGCGCGATGGCCGGTGACCACATTGATGCCCCAGCGGCCGCCGGAGATGTGGTCGAGAGTAGCGCCGAATTTCGCCAGATGCAGCGGATGCCACGGGCCGTAGAGAACATGCATGGTCGAGATCAGCATGATCCTCTTGGTGATCGCGGCCATGGCTGCGATGGACACGAAACTGTCAAGCGCCTGGCCGTTGAAGACACCGCCATAACCACCCTTGGGCAGCCATTGGCTGAGGGCAAAGACAAGGTCGAAGCCAAGCTCTTCCGCCCTGAGCGTCAGGTCGCGATTGTAGTCGAAGCGCCAGTCGGTCGAACGCTCCAGGGTCGAGTTGGTCCAACCACCGGCCTGGATCGGCAGGAACAGCCCGAGCAGCACCGGCTGCTGAAGCGCTTTCGACAGCGGGCTGTCGGGATAATCGGTGGGCGCCCTGAAGAAGGGCGTGCCGACGATGGAACCAGGCTTATGGGCGAGCGTCATGGCGAACTTTCTCGGATGGAGGCAGGGAACCCGTGCGTGAAGACCGCGCACGGGTTTGGCGGATCAGGCGACGATGTGGGCTGTTGCGAGGGAGCCGGCATTGCCCTCGGCGCCTACCGTGTGGTCGGCGATGCGCTTGTTGTAGAGGGTGATTTCCGGCTGGCTGACGATGCCGATGTCGGGCAGGTCCTCGACCAGGATCTGCTGGATCGCGGCCCATTGCTCGAAGCGCTTTTCGTGGTCGACCTCGACAGCGGCCGCTTCAAGAAGTTCATCGACCTTGGGGTTGCTGTATTTCGAGCCATTCGAGAACGGCACGCCCGGCTTGAAATTCTTCGACCAGTAGAGGCGCTGCACGCCGACCGTCGGGTCGAACAGATTGCTCATGCCGTTAAAGGTGAAGTCGAAATCACGGTCGGTGTAGATGCGCTTGGTGTAGGTGGCGAAATCCTGGCTGCGCACGGTGACCGCGATCCCGACCGCGGACAGCGCCTGCTTGATGTATTCAGCGCCACGCTTGTAGGTCTCACCGCTCGGAACATAATCGTGGACAAGCTTGAGCCGGACGCCGTCGGCGTCGCGCGGCAAGCCTGCCTGGTCGAGCAGTTTCTCAGCGGCAGCAATGTCGACCGGATAGGTCTTCAGGTCGGCGACGAACCACTTCTTCAGATTGGGATTGATCGGGCCCGGAATGGTCGCGCCATAGCCGTAGTTGATGGTGTCGCGGATGATGTCGCGGTCGATGACATGGGCGAAGGCGCGGCGGACGCGAACATCCTGGAAATAGGGTTTCTCCAGGTTGAACTCGACCCGGCTGATGCCGTTGGAATACTGGTAACCCTGCTTCTCGAAGCCGATATGCGGCAGCGTTTCGAAGCGCTGCAAATCGCTGTACGGGATCGGCGTTGCCGGCGCCAGGTCGATCTCGCCGGTCTCGAGCGCCAGTGCGCGTCCCGAGGCGTCCGGAATGAAACGCACGATCAGCCGGTCGAGATAGGGGCGCGGTGCATCCCAATAGCCGGGGTTGCGTTCGTAGACGATGTGGCTGCCGCGGACCCATTCCTTGAAGACGAATGGGCCGGTGCCGATCGGAGCCGTGTTGACCGGATTCTCGGCGGCCTTGCTGCCGTCATAAAGATGCTTCGGCACGATCGGCGTTTCGGCCGCGGCCAGCGCCGTGATCAGGTAAGGTGCCGGCTTCGACAGAACCAGCGTCACGGTCAGCGGATCCGGCGTCTGGATATCGACAAGGTTGAGGAAGGTGTTGCGGCCGCGCGGATGAACCTCCTTAATCGTGGCGATCGAATAGGCGACGTCGGCAGCGGTGAATGGCTGGCCGTCATGCCACTTCACGCCTTCCCGCAGCTTGAATGTGTATTGCAGGCCATCGTCGCTGACCGACCACTGCCTGGCCAGCGATGGCCGCGGCGTGAGATCGAAATCATAGGTCAGCAGGCCCTCGGTGGTCTTTGCCGAGACGTAGACCGAATTGAATGCGGTGTGGGCGATCGTCGTCAGCACCGGCGGCTCGGCCGAGAGCAGCAGCGTCGCCGTCCCACCCTGTTTCGGCTCGGCTGCGTAGGCACTGCGCGATGCGGGCAACAGGGTGGCTCCGAGCACTGTCGCCGAAAGGCCGAGGAACCTGCGGCGGTTCGGAGTGAGGAAATGAGACATGGTGCCCTGGTCCTTTTTTGCTGCCGGCATCAATCGGCCGGTCGTCGGCAGCCGGGTGAAAAATCCATCGTTCCAAGAGCCGGCCCGTTTGTGAAAAGATTTGGCCGCCGCGCTCCCGCACTTAAGATTTCATACTTCAAATGGCTTTCTTTGTAGCATGAAATAAAATTCTATTCTGCAGTTTCCCCATTTGCAGAACAAAATTTCTTAGATCAGGTTTGACAATGTCTATAAATCTTGTCAACTAAAAAGCTCGGAACTTCCGGGAAACAGTAAACCCGCATCGTCAGCCACAGCCGGGATAGCGAAAACGATGTCGACCCTGACGCGCATTGGCAGAACGTTTCGACGCACCGCGATCCAGGCGGTGCCGACCGTTCTGGGCATTGTGATCCTGAACTTCTTTCTGCTGCAGCTTGCGCCCGGCGACGCCGCCGACGTCATGGCCGGCGAGGCCGGCTCGGCCACGGTGGAGACCATGGCCGCTCTGCGCCAGCGCTTCGGGCTCGACAATCCGCTGCTCGTCCAGCTGTTCAATTATCTCTACAACCTGGCGCATTTCAGCCTCGGCTTTTCACCGCGCTACGGCATGCCGGTCGCCGACCTGATCGGCCAACGACTGCCGGGAACGCTGTTGCTGATGGCGGTGGCGCTGACCATCGCCATCGCACTTGGTCTCGTCCTCGGATCGTTGATGGCGGTGTTTTCGGGACACCTGCCGGATCGTCTGCTTTCGGTCGTTTCGCTGCTGTTCTATTCGATCCCGGGCTTCTGGATCGGGTTGATGCTGATCGTGCTGTTCTCGGTCAAGCTCGGCTGGCTGCCGAGCGGCGGTTCGGGAACCATAGGCAGCAACCTGACCGGCCTTGCCGGCGTGTGGGACAAGGTGCGCTACATGATCTTGCCGGCGCTGTCGCTGGCGCTGTTCTACGTGGCGATCTATGCGCGGCTGACGCGGGCGGCGATGTTGGAAGTCCAGTCGCAGGACTACGTGCGAACCGCCGCCGCCAAGGGCCTGTCGCCGACCATCATCACCATCCGCCATGTCCTGCGCAACGCGCTGATCCCCATCACCACCATGGCCGGCATGCATGTCGGCGGCATGCTTGGCGGCGCCGTGGTTGTCGAGACCGTCTATTCCTGGCCCGGCCTCGGGCGCCTCGCCTTCGAGGCGGTCATGGGCCGCGATTTCACGGTGCTGCTCGGCATCCTGCTGCTGTCGTCGCTGCTGGTCATCGTCGCCAATGCGACGGTCGATCTGCTGCACGCCTGGCTCGATCCCCGCATCGGAGTGCGCTGAATGGCTTCCACCGATTTCGTCACGGGCGACGCCCGCTCCCGCCGCGCCTATGCCGAGGCTCGCGAGCCTGCGGCACCGGCTGAACCCGAGGCGAAGAGCTGGAGCAATCTTCACGCGCCCGACGCGCGCTCCGCCTCTGCGGCGTCGGTACCGATTGCAGCCGGCGGCCGGGCGCTGAGGATTTTCCTGCGCAATCCCAACGCCATGTTCGGCGTGGTGTTCCTGTCGCTGGTCGTGCTCGCAGCATTGCTGGCGCCCGTCGTTTATCCGGCCGATCCGCTGTCGATGGTGGCGCGGCCCTTCCTTTGGCCGGGGCAGAATCCTGGCTTTCCGCTGGGCACCGATTCCATGGGCCGCGACGTGCTTTCCGGCATTCTGCACGGTGCGCGGATTTCACTGTTCGTCGGCCTGGTGGCGACAGCACTTGGCCTGAGCTTCGGCATCCTTGTCGGCGCCACCGCCGGCTATTTCGGCGGCTGGATCGATGACGTGCTGGTGCGCCTGATCGAGATCTTTCAGACCATACCGAGCTTCGTGCTTCTGGTCGTCATGGTGGCGATCGCGCAACCGACGGCGCTTGTCGTGACGGTGGCGATCGCCGTCATCACCTGGCCGACGGTGGCGCGGCTGACCCGCGCCGAATTCCGCGCCATTCGCGAAAAGGATTTCGTCATGGCCGCGCGCAGCCTCGGCTATGGCCATGCCCGCATCATCTTTCGGGAGATATTGCCAAACGCGCTGCCGCCTTTGATCGTGACCTCGTCGGTGATGGTGGCAACCGCAATCCTGATGGAATCGGCGCTGTCCTTCATGGGCCTCGGCGATCCCAATGTCGTCAGTTGGGGTTCGATGATAGGAGCGGGCAGGGAGTTGATCCGCACCGCCTGGTATCTGACAGCACTGCCGGGGCTTGCGATCGTCTTCACCGTGCTGGCGCTGAACTTGATCGGCGACGGCCTCAACGACGCGCTCAACCCGCGCTTCTCGCAGGAGCGCTAGAGATGGCCGCTGCTTTGCTCAAGGTCGACAATCTGACGGTTCGCTTCCCGAGCACCGAGCCGGTCAGCCGGCTGAGTTTCGAGGTCGGCGAAGGCGAGACGCTGGCGATCGTCGGCGAATCGGGCTCCGGCAAATCGCTGACAGCACTTGCCCTGATGCAGCTTCTGCCGCGCTCGGCGAAGATCCCCAATGGAAGGATCGAGTTCGCCGGCAGGGATCTGCTCGGTCTCGACCAGAAGGCGATGCGGAACCTGCGCGGGCGCGAGATCGCCATGATCTTCCAGGAGCCGATGACGTCGCTCAACCCGGTGCTGACCATCGGCCGGCAGATCACCGAGGTACTGACGCTGCACGAAGGCATACGCGGCAAGGCAGCGCGGAACCGTGCCATCGAGCTTCTCAATCTGGTGCGTATTCCCGATCCGCAGCGGCGCATCGACGACTATCCCCACCAGCTTTCCGGTGGCATGCGCCAGCGAGTCATGATTGCCATTGCCGTTGCCTGCCGTCCGCGCCTGCTGATTGCCGACGAACCTACGACGGCGCTGGATGTGACCATCCAGGCGCAGGTGCTCGACCTGCTCGATACGCTGCGCCGCGAACTGTCGATGGCTGTCGTGCTCATCACCCACGATCTTGGCGTCGTCGCGCAGTGGGCCGACAAGGTCGTCGTCATGTATGCAGGACGCAAGGTTGAACAGGCGCTGCCCGGCGCGCTGTTCAGAACTCCGCTCCATCCCTATACGCGCGGCCTGCTGGCCGCTTCGCCAAGGCTGAAGACCAATCTGCACTACCGCGACGCCAGGCTGACGGAGATACCCGGCAGCATCGTCTCGGCCGCTGGCGAGAAAGGCTGCCCGTTCCGGCCGCGCTGCGCGGTGGCGCGCGATAGCTGCGCCCATTTCGTGCCCGACCTCGTCGAGGTGAGCGAGGATCGCCTCGTCGCCTGCCCCTACAGCTTCATTCCGGAGGTTGCGCATGGCGCTGCTCTCGGTCTTTGACCTCTCCACGCATTTCCATGCTCAGGGTGGTGCGTTGCGCGCCGTCGACGGCGTCTCGCTCGAGGTCGGACCCGGCGAAACGGTTGGCCTCGTCGGCGAAAGCGGCTGCGGAAAATCGACCCTCGGCAAGACGATCATGCGGCTGGTCGATCCGACCAGCGGCAAGATCGAGTTCAACGGCACCGACATCACCGTTCTCGACGCCCGCCGGCTGAAGGCGGCGCGCCGCAACATCCAGATGATTTTCCAGGATCCGTTCGCGTCGCTCAACCCGCGCCACACGATTGGCGACATCCTGACCGCGCCGCTGAAAGTCCATAGCGTCGGCAACAAGGCCGAGCGGCGCAAGATTGTAGAGGATATCATCGAGCGCGTCGGTCTGCCCAAGGATTCGCTTGGCCGCTACCCGCATGAATTTTCCGGTGGTCAGCGCCAGCGCATCGGCATCGCCCGGGCACTGATCCTCAATCCGGAACTGGTCGTCTGCGACGAGCCGGTGTCGGCACTCGACCTTTCGATCCAGGCCCAGATCCTCAACCTGCTGGTCGACATGAAACGGCAGCTCGGCCTGTCCTACCTGTTCATCTCGCATGATCTGTCGGTGGTCCGCTATTTCGCCGACCGGGTGCTGGTCATGTATCTCGGACGCATCGTCGAAAGCGCCGACAATGCGACGCTGTGGACCTCGCCAAAACATCCCTACACGCGCGCCCTGATGGACGCCGTGCCGGACCCGGCGCGCCGGCGCCAGGCAGCGCCGATCCATGGCGATCTGCCGAGCCCGCAGAACATCCCCAGCGGTTGCCGTTTCCACACGCGCTGCCCGCTGGCGACGGATCTCTGCCGTTCGCAAGAGCCTGCATTCCGGGCGATCGCGGCGGGGCATCACGTCGCTTGCCACTACGCCGAACCAACCCTCAACTGAAAGTTCAACGGAGCAAAACAATGTCCGATTACCGCTATCTCGGCCGCAGCGCCCTGAAGGTTTCCCCGCTCAGCCTTGGCACCATGATGTTCGGCGGGCCGACCGAGGAGACGGTCGCGCACCGCATCATCGACAAGGCGCGCGAGCAAGGCGTCAATTTCATTGACACCGCCGACGTCTACCACAATGGCAAGTCCGAGGAAGTTGTTGGCCGCGGCATCAAGGCGACGCGCGATCATTGGGTGGTGGCGACCAAATTCGTCAACTCGCATGACAAGGGTCCCAATCTCGGCGGCCATTCACGCAAATGGGTGATCCAGACCGTCGAGAACAGTCTGCGGCGCCTGGGAACAGACTACATCGACCTGTTCTATTTCCACCGCGCCGTCTTCGATGCGCCGCTGGAGGAGCCGGTGCGGGCCATCGCCGACCTGATCCGCCAGGGCAAGCTGCGCTATTTCGGCGTGTCGAACTTCCGTGGCTGGCGCATCGCCGAAGTCGCGCATCTCGCCGATGAACTCGGCATAGACCGGCCGGTGGCCAGCCAGCCGCTCTACAATATCGTCAATCGCACCGCCGAGGCCGAGCAACTGCCGGCGGCAGCCTATTTTGGTCTTGGTGTCGTCTCCTACAGCCCGCTGGCGCGCGGCGTGCTGACCGGCAAATACGAGCCCAACCAGGCGCCAGCCGCCGACACTAGGGCCGGGCGTGGCGACAAGCGTATCGCCGAGACCGAGTGGCGCCCGGAATCGATCGAGATCGCCAGGCAGATCGCGGCGCACGCAAAGTCGCGCGGTGTCTCGGCCGCCGATTTCGCGCTGGCCTGGGTGCTCAACAACCGGCTGATCACGGCGGCGATCGCCGGTCCGCGCACTGAGGAACAGTGGGACAGCTACGCCAAGGCGCTGGACTTCAGGCTGACCGCCGAGGACGAGGCCTTTGTCGACCGCCTCGTCACCGCCGGCCATGCCTCGACGCATGGGTTCAACGATCCGAGCCATCCGGTCGAAGGCCGTGTGCCGCGTTCCGAGCCGGCCGCACCGATCCCGCTGACGCGGCCTCTGCGCGCCGCCTGACGGTCAGCTGTGGACTGGCGGGGCCGGCGGCCCCGTCAGAGTCTCCAATCATTTCGCACAGATGAGAGAGACCACGAATTTCCATGTCGAACGGCTGCGCCAGAACATCGTCGTGTTGTCAGGCAACACCCATAGGCCGTCGAAATCACGGAGGCTGGCGCATCACCTGGGTGAGGCACTGCGCGAAAAACTGTCGGTCACAGTGAATTTCCTCGATCTCGTCGATGCCGGCCGCGGTCTGGGTGCTGCGTTCACGCGAAAGGAATTGACGCCGGAGGCGCTGGATGTGGTGGCCGCGGTCGAACAAGCCGACGCGCTGATCGTGACGACGCCGGTCTATAATGGTTCCTATGCTGGCCTGTTCGACCTCATCGATCCGCTGGCACTCGTCAATCGCCCAGTCCTGATCGGCGCGACGGGAGGCGGCCAGCGCCACGCGCTGGTGGTCGAACACCAGCTTCGCCCGCCGTTCGGCTTCTATTCGGCGCTGAGGGTGCCGAGCGTCGTCTATGGCAGCGACAGCGATTTTGCCGACGGCAAGCTTTTGGATCCAACGGTCCTGGGCTGGCCGCACAGGCCGTGGACCAGTTCGCGACGTTGCATGAGCGGAACCTAATTTGCAGCCGCAAATTAATGTCCAATGAATGAACTCCCAAACCGGAAAAAACTCGTGCCTGACCCTCAACCTCGGCGGGGCTCCAACAAAGGTGTGTTGCTAGCGGCTGCAGCGCTGCTGTTTGCCTTTCTCGCTCTTATTCTGTTTGGGTTTTTTCAGTAAGTGCGCGCGGCGCCGGCGTCCCAGAGAGGGCAGAGCACCTGCCGACGTGATCTTCGATCCGCTCGCGTCCCAGCGGCGGGCCGATCATACAAGCCGGCTCGGTTCGTCGCTCCTGACGGGTTGATCGGTCCCACAGAGCAGGTTGATCATCGGCAATTTCTTGGCAGCGCCGGTATTCAACTCACGCCCAACGCGATTGAAAACTGAAGCTGGCCGTCCATCGTGACTGACGCAGCACGAGCCGAACAGGCGAGGCAAGCGCAAGCCTTGATGCCCAACCTCGGACAGACGAATCACGCTCGTGCAGTCTGGAGACAGCGCAACGAGTTATTCATTCGGGCGCCTTCGCATCACCAGCGGAACGAAAGAGTTAATTGACGATTTACTAGGGAAGGATTGCAGGACGGAAAACATTGAGGATTGCTGCTATGACAATGTTGTTCGAACCACTCGACTCTGAAGGTTACAAGCGCAGTATGGTCTACCATGCCGCACGCTTGTCCATGCTCCACAACCGAATGCTGAAGCGTTTCGACAAGGTCGATAAAGCGGCTGAAAAGGTTGAAGCCGAGGTGGAGCTGTTTGATGAAGCTGTTCGCACTCTCTACGAATGAGCGGCATGTTGACCGCCGACGTTCCTCCTAGCGCGTATACGGGCGCGGGTTTCACCGTTGCCCACCAGGCGATGTCGCGCCGCGGATTTGGGCTTGATAAGCACGATCTAATGTATACGATTCACCCAGCCGGCCTGGCTCCCCCGCCATCGGGCCGGTCAGGCCCGACGGTTCAACGCACCACCCCAAACGACTGTCGGGCCGCCAGGACGCTCACTGCGCAGCCGGGTTCATGCTTTGCCTTTTTTTCTCGAAAAGCGCGAGCTTGGTCATATAACCAATTCTGATTTTTGCATGGCATTGGGTGCAGTTGAAGTTGGATATCACCTTCAACCACGATCCCTTTTTTATGATGACATGAGAACAGTTTGGACATTCCAGTTCCAGGTACTCGTCCCCCATATCGTTTGAAATCGGCACTACGACACTCCCCAACAGTTGCCCGTGAAACTTGCGCTTCGAGATCGGCCGGCACCTCCGTGCTCAAACCCGAACGTGGGTCCTTGGCAGATGTTCCGCAATCCGACCTCTGGCGACCGGGATCGGACCTAAGTCCAAATCGCCGCCAACAGGCCGAGAAGTGGAACCCCGGCGGATGCTTTTTGAACGCTGAATTTCCGTCCTCGACGGTCGTAGTCCGCCGTCCTCCTGGCCAAAGCTCCAATGTTGCCTTGTGTGAAACTGACCTCGCCCGGCCTATCAGGTCGCCAGGGCGCAACTCCGGTAATAATTCGGTCGGAGCGAATGTCAGCGCGAAGCTGTGCGCAGGGACGCCAACTCGCTGACAGCAGCAAGGATGACAGCATCGGTTGCCGGCTTCGGCAGGAATCTGCAGTCGCGGAAAGCCGCGGGAACGTCGGCGGGGCCAAATCCCGACAAGAAAGCAAAGGGGATGCCTCGCGCCTGCAATATCCTCGCCACGGGCAGACCCGTTTCACCGTTCAGCTGGATGTCTAGCAACGCCACGTCAATCTTGTCCGATTCGATAAGACGCAGAGCGGCGGATACCGACGGCACAGGTCCGACCACCTGATAACCGGCGCGACGCAGCCGCGCGGCAGTGTCCTGCGCGACTAGCCATTGATCCTCAACAATCAGAACACTCACGCTTTCGCTCACGGCCCCTCTCTGCGATTGACCGGAAATGAGATGTCGATCCGAGACCTTCGGACAGTTGTTTCGACATGTCCGCAAACCTATAGGTAACCTCTCCATGCAGCAAGGTGAGGCTGATGCTGGAGCGCAGGCGCTTCCACCGACCACTTGCTGAATTACCGGAGCCGAAGATTAGCGCGTCAATGGAGCTGCGGTCCGCCCCCGCTCCATCGAGAGTTGGATAGGCGCTTACCCCTCTCCACGATCCGCAAAATCTAAAAGCCTCCGTACCACGCCATTGGCTCTTCAAGCATGAGTAGCACCTCTCTCTCTCTCTCTCTCTCTCTCTCTCTCTCCATCTTGGGCGACCTGAGATTGCGGTCGGTCAATGAGCGTCAGAAGTGCGATGCACCGAGTTTGTGCCTGCAGTTTTTCGAAGGAAAGGCTTGAGAATTCATGATTTCGGAGCAGGTTTGGCTGGCGCATGAGCGCCGCAGATCTATACTGGGGAGATCAAGCGATGGGGTCGGCCATGAGCAAAGAGTTCAGTGTAGCGGATGCCTATGGCGCCGGCCGCGCCATGTTCATGGGACTTGAACTGCTGGTTTCGCCCGGTGCGCTCGTCCCCAGACCTGAGACCGAGTTGCTCGGCAAGACCGCGCTTGGTGTGTTGCATCAGATGAACCTGCCGGCTCCGCGCATAGTTGATATGTGCTGCGGCACTGGGAATCTGGCGTGCGCGATCGCCTACCATGTGCCCAGCGCCCTTGTCTGGGCAAGCGATCTCACCGATGAATGCGTCGAAACGGCACGCCGCAACACCTCACATCACGGCATGGCTGAGCGTCTTTCGGTGCTTCAGGGCGACTTGTTCGACTCTCTCATCGGCCTTGGGTTAGACGGAACTATCGACGTAATCGTCTGCAATCCGCCTTACATTTCTGAAAAGCGGCTCGAGGGCGACCGCGCCCATCTGATCGAGCTTGAGCCGCGCGAGGCGTTCGCAGCCGGCCCTTACGGCCTGAGCATTCATATGCGCGTACTGAAAGACGCACCGCGATACCTGCGGCGTGGCGGCATCCTGCTCTTCGAGGTCGGGCTTGGCCAAGACCGACAGGTAGCGGGTCTGCTGGAACGCAGCAAGGCATTCGAGAACATCCGTTCGGTCTCGAACGAAGCGGGCGAGGGCCGGGTGGTTCTGGGGCAAGTCAAGTCGCAGGCATGAATCCTGCGACAGTCAGACCAAATACGGGCTGCTCTGGGCGTAACGCTTACCCATCAGTTCATTTTGCGGATGATGTATTGCTCGATCCCTTGGATGGAATCAAGGTTTTCAGGCAGAAGTTCGCTATCCTCGACGGTAATGCCAAAGGTCTCCTCGATGAACCCGATAATCTCAAGCACACCCGTCGAGTCGACAATGCCTTGATCGAGCAAGGATGCGTCATCCAGCAATGCCTTGACGTCGCTGACGTAGAAATTTGAAACCAAGAAACTACGAATCTGCTCGCTGTAGATTCCGGTGCGTTCCTTGATGGTCAACATGAATTCGTCCTCCGTGGCGTCACCATTAATCAGCGACTTGGTTCTGGCCCCGCATCATGACAGCGCCGTTTTCTTGAGTTTTCCCGTGTCCGTCATCGGCAGGTTCGCCACAACGACGATGGATTTCGGGACCATGAAGTTTTCCAGACGCTTCTGGCACTCCTTCTGCAGTTCCCTTTCGCCAATGGCTCTTCCATGCTCCATCACCACAAAGGCTTTCACCGCTTGCCCGAGGAGCTCGTCCGGAACACCGATGACGGCCGCTTCTCTGACTCCTGGAATGTCCATGAGTACGTTTTCCACTTCCCTTGGCGCCACCTTCTCGCCTCGCGACTTTATGATCTCATCCCCACGGCCAACGAAGTAGAGGTAACCCTCCGTATCCATCCGGCAGTAGTCGCCGGTGTATAGGACTTGCTCGCCTGGCAGCGGGCCGGGTTTGAGTTTCCTGGCCGTTGCCTCGGGCTTGCCCCAATACCCCTTCATCACCGTTGCGCCGCGAATGACGAGTTGGCCGACAACGCCGGGGCCTATCCGCCTGTCATGCTCGTCAACGATCCACATCTCCGTATTCGGGATTGCGATCCCTACGCTCAATGGCTTTCGCTCGAGGTCCTCTGGCGGCAAATAGGTGCAACGTTTGCATTCGGTGAGACCGTACATCGAATAGATGCGTGCACCCGAAAACAGCTCGCGAAGCATGAAAATATGCTTGAGGGGTAGGGCTGCCGCAGTGTTTGTGACGTAGCGGATGCTCGAGAAATCCTGGTCTTTGAGGGACCTGAGTTCGGAGAGCGCGGCAAAGATTGTGGGCACGCCAGGAAAGCCCGTAACCCCCTCCTGTCTGATCAACCCGAGGATCTGTGCCGGGAAAGCGAACGAGCGTTCGAGCACCAGCCGGGCGCCGGTACGAAAAGCCATGATCATCTGGTACAGTCCATAATCGAAGGCGAGGGGTAGGACATTGAGGATCACCTCGTCCTCGGCAATCGCCAGGTAGGAAGCGACAGACGCGCACGCGGCCATCATGTTTCTGTGCGTCAGCATCACGCCCTTGGGTTCGCCCGTCGACCCGGACGTGTAGATGATGGCTGCCAGATCAACATCGATGCACTGCCGTGCCGGCGGCGTATCCGCGCCATTGGCGAGGGCGGCGTCCCAGCGCACGGCAAACGGCAGCTGGGCGAGTTCGACGTCGTCGATCGGTCCCGATACGATCACCCGCAGAAGTGACGGGCAGCCGCGCGCCGGCTCGCGGAAGATCGCGTGCAGATGGCCGTCCGTGATGAGCGCCGTCGGCCGGCAGTCGTTGAGCAGATAATCGAGCTTGTCGCTCTTGGTGAGCGGGTTGACGATGCACACCACCGCATTCGCCTTTAGCACCGCCCAGAAGCTAACCACCGTCTCGACGGTGTTGTCGGCGAAGATCATCACGCGATCACCGCGAACGACTCCGGATGCGGACAGGTCCCAGGCGATCGCGTTGGCTCGCGTTTCGAGTTCGAGGTAGGTGACACGCTGGCTGTTGCACACCAGCGCCACCTTACTTCCGTGTCGGACGGCGGAATGGGCGAGGTAGTCATGCAGCAATGGTACGGCATCATGCAACATACAGGCGCTCTTCCCGATGTTCGCAGTCGACGTCGACGCTGAGCGTGCATTCGAGCGTTGCACTGGGACAACCCGCGACGAACTGCTGATGAAGAAGTTGGGTCGACAACACGCCGACCAGCGCCATGTTGTCGGCATTGGACAGGTCGCCATCGCCAGTTCTGGCCTGGCATTTGGCAAGCAGGTGCGTGACCCCCTTTGGATCGAAGACATTCGCCTCGCGCAGGGCCGTCTGCGAAACGGCCTCGCGAGCGTAATCCGGAGCGTCTGCGCCGACGAAGCAAAGCGCGTTGGGCGCGCGGAAGGGCTGCTTCTTGCGGGCTACGATCTCGGAGGGCAGGATGGGTGCCGCCATGCGCTTCAGCACGTGCTTTTCGTCGAGGCCGCGGAGTTTGAAGGAGGGTGGCAGCGAATTCGCGAGCCTCACAAGTTCATCGTCCAGGAACGGGAAGCGCCCCTCGACGGAGTGAGCCATCAGCATCCTGTCGCCTTGCGAGGAGAGCAGATAGCCCGACATCAGTGTTTGCACCTCGAGATACTGGTCCTGCGCAAGGGGACTCCAACGGGCAAACTGCGCGGGCAGACGGGCGAGCAACTCGGACACGGCGTCGCGGCCCTGCGTTCGAGCCCGCATATCGGCCGTAAACAAGCGCTTGATGGCCCTGGTGGTTCGCCAGCGGGTTTCATGAGCAAAGCCCGGCGCGTCGTAAGCCTGAATATTTCGCCCGAAGAACTGACGCGCCATCGCCTGCTGTTGCACCGGCGAGCGGGTGAGATAGGGGTAAAGGCGTTCCAGGAGCCGAGAGCGTCGTGTCGAAGTCGGGTGGCGCCCCCAGAAGCGGCGGACCTTGCCTTCGCGGAACAGGTCGTAGCCGGCGAACATTTCGTCAGCGCCTTCGCCGGTCAGCACGACCTTGATTCCACGCTCACGCACCAGGCGCGAGAGCAGGAAGAGTGGCGCCGGGGCAGTCCTCAGTATCGGGCGTTCGGTGTGTCGGATTACCTCCGGAAAGATTCCGGCTATATCTCTGCGCGAAACGACCACTTCATGGTGCTCACTGCCGGTCGCCTCGGCAACCATTCGCTGGAAGCGGGTCTCGTCATATTCGGCGTCGGCAAAACGCAAGGAGAAGGTTTGGAAGCGCTCGCCCGCGAAGCGCCTCGCGAGCGCGGCCACAAGCGAACTGTCCAGCCCTCCGGAGAGGTAGCACCCGACAGGCACGTCGGCGCGCACCATTCTGAGCGCCGTCGCGGCCTCAAGAGCGCTAGACACGCGGTCCACCGCGTCGTTGGAGGACCCGGGGAACTCGCCCTGCCGCGATCCGAAATTGTCGGGATAGGAAGGCTGCCAAAAAATCCGCTCACGAACGGTGCCATCCTGATAGATGCGGACACGACCCGGCTCGAGTTCGTTGATTCCGTGGAAAACTCCTTGCGGCGGAACGACCGTCCAGAGCGTGAACGTCTGATCGATGCCGGCTGGATCAAGGGCGCGAGGTATGGTTCGATCGGCCGCGAAAATGGCTTTCACTTCGCTGGCGAAATAAAGCCGGTGCGCATGCTCGCTGAAATACAACGGGCAAATGCCGAAGCGGTCGCGCGACAATACGAGACGATTGGCCACTGAATCCCAGATCGCAATTGCCCATTGGCCGTTCATCCGCTCGAAGGCCGTTTCTCCCCACTCACGATAGGCGTGCAGCGCGACCTCCGTGTCGCTGCGGGTTCGGAAGCGGTGGCCGAGCGCCGTGAGTTTTTCACGCAATTCGACGTAGTTGAATATCTCGCCGTTGAACACGATCCACGTCGTATCGCCTGTATCCGCCATCGGCTGCTGGCCACCGGAAAGATCGACGATGGACAGGCGCACATGCGCCAGCCCCGCGCGTCTGTCCCGGTAGAGACCGCGCCCGTCGGGCCCGCGATGCGCCAGCGCGCCCATCATCTGCATCAGCGCCTGCCGCGAAGGAGAAGCCGCTGTGGCATTCAGCGCCACGATTCCACCGATGCCGCACATGCTCGGTCAATCTCCGCCTTCGGCGGACAGCAAAGGCCGCGCGTGAAGATAGTGGGCCCCCCTTCGTTTCGCTTCGATGTCCTTGAACACTTTCTGAAGCTCGGGCTCGGTGAGGCCAGCAACCGCCGCGAGCTCATTGCTGGCGACCCCGTGGTTCAGGCCGTAGAGGCATAGATCCATCAGGTGATAGGGCAGCGCGAAATAGAATTCTTCCTGGCTTTGGGCCATGGAAAAAGTGTCGGTGGTCGGTGGCCGCCGCCGGATTTCATCATCCACCTCGAGATATTCCGCGAGTTGATAAACCTGGGTTTTGTAAAGGTGAACGATCGGCATCACGTCGGCGGCTCCGTCGCCCTGCTTGACGAAAAAGCCCTGGTCGTACTCGAGGCGATTTGGAGTGCCGACAACCGCGTATTTGAGGCGGTCGGCGTGATAGTATTCCGTCATCTTGCGCAGGCGCTGCTTGTAGTTTGTCGCAGCAACGATCTGCAGATAGGCAGCTGGCGGCAGACGCACGGTATCTACTTTACCCTGCGGATCCTGGACCGTGAGGCGGGTTATATTGAGCCCGCTGCTCTCCAGAACCGACGCGATCACCAGCTTGCATTTCCACCCTTCCCCATAGTCGGGAACGACGGTCTGGATCGCATCGATCTGCCGGCGGTAGGCCCCAATGGCCTCCAGTGCCGGTGCTATGTCCTCAAGGACGCTTTCAATGCCAAGCTGTGCCGCGACGCGGCGGCCAAGTCTCAGGGAGTCGCCGGAAGAATCCCGCTCCGGCATGAACAGTCCCAGGACCTTGTCTTTCCCGAACGCGCGCATGCACAAGGTCGCGACGACGGAGCTGTCGATACCGCCGGAAAGACCGACAACCACGCCGCGACGATGCAGGGTGCCGAGAACCTGAGTGCGCAAGGTGTCAACGATGCGATCGACCTCCGCGCGGGCATCGAGCGTCAGCATGTCCTTGCTGAATTCCGGAATTATGTCGATGACAAGTCCTCCCTTTTGCGAGATTCGGCGGGGGAATAGGTCTGCACGATGGCCGTCTCGATAAGCGGACGGTTGGTGGCAAGGTTTGGTTCGACGACAAGGTCGATGTGGCTGCCCGTGATCGAAATGACGTCCAGGTGTGCCAAGACGCTGTCCCAGCCCAAGGCCCGCGGCATTCCCTCCCTGCGACATCGGAACAAGGTACCGGAGAGGGGCAGAGCCGGTTTCGGTGCCTCAAGCCATTGGAAGAATGACTTCGCCCTTAAAACCTCCTGCAGTTCCAGTTTGGTCCTGAAGATCGTCGGGTTGAACTCTCCATTGGCAAATCTGTCCAGAATCCTGGCCAGACGCGCTTCGCCGCCCACGGCGACGGTGATCTTCGCAAGGGCTCTGCAAGCCATCCGATGCGCGGATATGCGGTTGGTGCGAATACGATAGAACGTACGGGTAAGTGTCTCCCAATGGTTGCTCGGCTCGTCCAGAAGGCTCGTGTCGAGGATGCCCAGGAACCGCACCGTTCGCCCGGCCTTCATGAGCCGTGCGGCAACCTCGAATGCAACCGCGCCACCCAGAGAATGGCCGAGAAGTCGCACGGGGCCCGCAGGTTGGATGCGGCTTATCTGCTCGAGTGCGGCGCCAGCCATGGCGCTGAGGGTGTTGTGTCCGTCCAGTATCGCCGCAAGGCTCGGATATCGGATCGGGTTTACACGGGCGACTTTCCCTATGGCGGCTGCGAACGCAGCCAGGCTCGGACCATAGCCAACGGACCCTGGAAACAGGAAAAGAACCGGGGGGTGGTGCTTCTTTTCGCGCCCTTCGCCCGACCGTGCAGAGACGACCGCCTCAACCATCTCGTCCAAGCTCATGCCGACGGTGAATGCTTCGAGGCCCAGCTCTTGCCCGATGGCGTTTTCGATCGCCATCACGCAGTGCAGCAGCTGCAGCGAATCTCCTCCAGCATCATCCCAGTTTCCCGTGGCAGTGCCTGTGTTGAGAACCTGCGTCCACGCGTGCTGCACTATTTGACGTGTGTCCTTTGCTCCTCCGGCGGGCGGAGCATCGAGAGTGGACGACCGGGCGACTCGCGCCCTCCTTCCGTGCGAACGATCTATCTCGGCCAGTGTTGCCAAATCGACCTTACCTCCCGACAGGCGTGGGATTGCGTCAACGGGGTGCAATCGCAAGGGACGCAATGGTGCCGGCAAGGTCATTCTGAGGAGCTGGCGAAGGTCGTCTGCAAAAGCGCCGCCTGCGAAGCGCTGGGGAACCGCGAAGGCGATGAGTTCCTGCGCGGCCGTTACCATCACCACGGCATCCGCCACCGAAGGCGCGCAACGCAAGACCCGTTCGAGTTCGGCGGGCTCGATGCGTCGACCATTGATCTTGATCTGGCGCCCTTTGCGGCCGACGATCCTCAAGATGCCATCATCGTCGAGCCGAACGAGGTCCCCGGTCGAAAAAAGCCGAGCCTCGGGATCGTCGGGGTCCGGCTGCGCGGGAACGACCACACCGTTCTCCCAATGACCAAGCAGGACATAGCGGCTTTTGATCAGAAGCTCTCCACTTTCGCCTGGCCCTACATTGCGCTCCGCTTCGTCGACGATAGCGAATGTCATACCAGGGAGCAGCCTGCCGACGGGAACCGACGCGTCTTGCTCGGGCCAGTCAGGCGGCAAGAACCATTGCGAACCGATGGTTTCAGTCGATGAGTAGCCGATCTGGATCAGACACTGGTCCGAAACGGCTTTGCGCAGCAAAGCGATGTCCGTCCATGACACTTTCTCCCCACCGATCCGGGCCACTCTGAGCGGCCAGGAAGCGTCGGCGGGCGCCTCAGCCAGGAGGGCTCGAAGCAGTGCCGGCACAAGATAGGCGATCGTCACACCTTCGGACTGCAATCGAGCGCGCGTAGCGCGCAGGCCGACAGCCTCCACCTCGAGAAGATGCAACGTGGCGCCCGTCAGCAGCGCCGCAAAGATCTCCCGGCAACCGGCGATCGTGGCTGGCCCGGTCAGCGGCAGGAAAACGTCATCCGCGCTGATATGGCACGCATCGACATATTGCCGGACCCGCCATAGCAGGCTGCGTTGGCTGTTGACGATTCCCTTGGGGCGCCCGGTGCTGCCCGAAGTGTAAAGCACCAATGCGGGCGCATCGACCGAAACCATAGGGGGCTTATGCTGCTGTTCTGGGTGTTGATCGTTGGACGCCACGGCGGCCGCAATTTCGATCCAGACGATCTCTTGGGCCAATTCGACCGGGCGAACATTTTCGGCGCCTATAATCGCGCCGAGCCCCGCGGCACTGACTATATCGAAAATGCGAGAGGCGGGATCTCTTGTGTTGAGCGGGACCGAAGGCCGTCCCGCCGCCATGGTCGCCAACATCGCCACAGGATACCAAGCGGAGTTTGCTTGCAGGATGCCGATGGCCTGCCCTTCGGGGACGACGGCAGCGATATGAGTTGCCAGCGTCTCGACCGCCCGGAAAAGCTCAGAAAAAGTCAGGCGGTTCGCGCCGTCGCTGATTGCGAGCTTGTCAGGATACCGCCTGGCGACATCTCCAAGGTGGTCGAAGATTGGAGTGTCCGCAAATTTGGCACCCATCTGTCGGTAACGGCGCCAGACTGGCCCCCCTTGGTCAAGATCATATTCGGGAACGACTGACCACTTTCGGGTGGGTCGCAGATCCACCTGTAGGTTTTGATTTGCCACTTCCGAATGCAAACACACTGAGGACATTCAGGGCCCCGCCAAGCTGACGGTCGAACATCGCTCGCCGCGGAGATCTTTTCATCAATCATTCGGATGATGCCTCGATCTTGCCTAGCCAGCGCTTCCCGAGCGTCCTTCAGAAGTTTTGCCATCTGTGTCCAGCACCGGTCGTTTTTCCTTGCAAGCTCCGTCGAGCGCAAGACGGCTTGCCCAGGCAAACGGAGCGATCGGCATCTCCGCTAGAATCCGGGCTCGGTGCCCAGATTCACTGACTGGAACAATCATTCAAATGAACGTTGGTGTGATCGGAAATCCGGCTAAGCTTGATCCGTAGGGGAATGACTGCTCGTTTCGGAGACGCTTGAGCATATGATCATCGAGTTGTTTGGGCCGCCTGGCGCGGGTAAAACCACGCTGCTTCGCGGCCTCTGCCAAGGGCTGGCGAGACACGGCATCAATGTGAAGACAGTAAATGGGTATCGCCTGATTGAACCTGGATCGGCTCAGGATGACGCTCCGGAAATCCGCCATGGCATAGGAAGAATTGGCAAAAAGATTGCCACATCCGGTCCTATCTTGCTGTCGACCTTGCCAAAGGACAGTGTCGCGGCCCGGCTTCTGGCATCGATCCCTCTTCGAAGCCGCGTGTGGTCATGGCGAATGAAGGTCGACATCGCCCAACTGTGCCAGTCCTGGCGCCAAGCGCGGGAGTCGCCCGGTTGCTTCATCTTCGAAGAGGGCATGATTCAGGCTTTGTGTGCGCTGGGTGTGCTGGCTAGAACTCCAAGCCTCGACGCGGTCCGCGAGTGCCTGGCGTTCCTGCCGCGGCCGGATCTCGTTGTGCAACTCGACGCGCCCCAGGAAACGTTACGCCGCCGTCTTGTGGATAGGCATGCGCAGCAACCGCTCCTCGAGGTTATGCTGTTCGAACTTGGCGTGGACAAAGGATTAAGGCAGGCCGAAATCTCAAGAGAGGTCGGCGAGTGCCTGCGCCAGGACCGATGGCCGTTGATACAAGTCAATGGTGCTGAACCTCACGACGTGGACGGGGTCGTCGCGCGCGTTCTGGGAGAGCATGTTGGTCATGCTGCCTAGGCTGGCCCATGACCTATGATCCATGACACATTTATGCATTTGGCGCCAAGCCGGGCAGCATCTGCCGCCAAGCGCGCAATCATGTCGAATCGTGCTGATCGAGCACTTCGAGCATGGTCGTCAACATGCTTCCGACTTCCTCAGAGATTTCCTCGGGGCGGATTCCCGCTCTGATGGCATCCGCCGTTGCTTGGTCCGCAAGTTTCGCCGCAAGAGCCGGATCGGCCTTGGTGTAGAGTGGGATCTTATCCTCTACCCATTTCTGCAGGAATTCGATGCCGCGCGCGCTCATACCAAGTACAAGCTCGGCGGGGCTTCTTGGTTCCGTCAGCCATATTCAAGAACGTCAGACCATCTTGCTCAGGCTGACGTTCCCGCGGTCACGTCACGATGAACGAGGACGCCGTCAGAGCCAAGTGTGGCGATAGAGTGGCAAATTGGATCTGATGTGCGCCGCCCGAGCCGTCGCTGTCAAAGGAAAGCGCGCCGGTCGTGCTGTTATAGACGATGTGATCGCCGCTGTCGTGCGCGGCCCTGCCGGCGTAAAACGCCGAAGGGGGAAGGGCGCCTGTATGCAGGCCGGCAAACACGGTGTGGTCGAGTTGGATCTTGTCGTGGCCCACTTTGAAATCGGTGACCTTGTCGATATTGCCGACCTTGAGAGCCGAATCGAAGACAAAGACGTCGTTGCCGCCATGTCCCGTCAGAACGTCTCTCCCGCCACCGCCGTTGATAGTGTTGCTCCCGGAATTGCCATCAATGGTTTGGGCGAATTCGTTTCCCGTGAGCTTGATGGCGGCAGTTCCCAATTTGCTGGTGGTCGCAAGATGCTCGACCTGCGAGCCGGCCGACAGCGCGTAGCTGACCGATGCCAGCACGCTATCGTTGCCGCTGTGCCGCAGTTCCACCACCTTGTCGCCGGCGTTGTTGACATAGTAGGTGTCGTTGTAGCCGCGGCCCATCATCGTGTCCGCGCCAGCGGTGCCGCGAAGCACATCCGCGCTACCCGTGCCGTAGAAAATGTGATCGCCGGTGCTGGTCGGAGGGACACTTGTGGGCGGAGGCACTGTGCTGGTAGGCGGCGGCGTCGGTTCGCTGGCCGAAGGACCGCTTGCGGTGCTCTGGTTGTGTTGAAGGAACAGAGCCTGCAGCGTCGGCGAGCTCTCAAGCGCCGTGTCGCCCTGTTGAGAACCCCAAGCATAGGCATAGTCGAAGGCCGGCGAAGGCGCTACCTTGGCCCAGTGGTCCAACATGGTCTTTTCCTGAGCAACGCTGGGCAGGACATAGCGACCGCCCGTGTCGGTCGTCCAGTCGCCGCCGCCGAAGGTCTGATACACGGGAACGACCTGACTGAGCGGGATGCCCGAGGCGACGGCCGCCGCCACAGTCCTGTCGATCATGTTGTAATCAATCGTGCTTGTTCCGGTCCGTACCGGGTAGGGATCCAAGCCGTAATAGTCGATATGCGTGTTGGCAGGATTGAATGTGTTTGAAAAGTCGGGGTTAGCGGAAGACCCCATGTTCATCATGGTTATGAAGGTCTTGGCGCCGGGCAGGTGGCTGTGGATCCAGTCTGACTCCGCCTTCAGATCAGCGGCGGTGGCATAAGTTCCCCATTTGCCGGTCGGGTCCGGCTCATCGACTAGGAAGAAGCCAAACACTTTCGGATTGCCGATGAAGGGCGTGACCTTCTGGATAAAGGAGGAGGTTGCACCATCGGCTTCATTGAGCCACACCAGGCCTTTCTGGCCGGCCGGCAAGGCGTTGAGCTGGTCCAAGGAAGATACATCAACAAGATTGAATCCGGCTTTCGCGACCTCGGAGGCCGACCCGCCCGAGGCGTAATGGAGTGTTGTCATTGACATACCCTTCGTCCGATTCGGTAGGCGCCCCACACCTGCCTAGGGAAAGGATCCATTAGCGACAAATCAAATACCGGCGCCCCTTGATAGAATCTTTGATCAGCGTCCGAAAAACACAACAGCCTCGATGCTACGCTTGCCTCAGAGGTATGTAGATGATCCAAGTATGGGGTGCTCAAGCCTGCAACGAAAGCATTGCAGCGACGTCTGCCGGAGCGCCTTGTGCGTTTGCAGTGGCGGTAATCGGCCAATGCGCGCTTCGGTTGAGCCACCGCCCAAATGCGCGCTCCCGCAGGACTTCTTCGAGCTCACCGCAAAGGAATCGCGTCCTGGCGAAGCCTCCCATTGCAGCCGCTCAATGCTCCTCGTGAAAAGCCTCGGCGCCAAAATGAGCAAGGCAGTACTCCACAAGGTCATGCGAGGCGCGCGCCGCTGGCAATTGCGGAGAGGCACTGAACTGGATCCCACCGGGTTCAACGGAAAGGCGGGCGTGCCGGTCCGAATGACGGCGAGCATGGCAACGCGGTCGCCCATCCGCGGGAAGAGGCGGCTGGTGGTCCGACCATATCCAGACACCGGGTGAAAGCCTGTTCCAGACGAAGCGCTCGGGAGAACTGGCGGTGCGAGTCATCACACCATCTGGGCGCGATGTTGATCCGGCGTGAGAAGGCGGGCGGAAGTTGCTTTGAACGCGGCGCGCGGACCTTTCGAACACAGCCCTTTTTTATATCCGGCCCGCCGTGTCGTACGCGAAGGTGCCGTCATTGCACCGTCAGACCGGATGATCCAACGCACTGACCGAGGCGACAGCGATTGTGGCTGCATTGCCGCATCGTTGATCAGCTTGCTTCATGCAAACAGACGAGGACAGCACGAAAGCCTGCTCCTAGCGTGGGACTGGCTGTTGTGTGTTCAGGGGCGATGAAACCGGCCATGGAAACCGCGGATAGGGTCAGCTGTTTAACGAGATTGGGATCGCATCCAGGAGCGACAGGATGAGTCCGCATCTGGTTTGCGTTGGCGGCGAGGATCATAGACTAAGAATCCCGTTTCTTTTGGCGCTTCGCGAAAGGGGTTTTCAAGTCACTGCCGTTTCGAGTGATCTCGGAGCCGCCTTCTCACCCCATGGCATTGCCCATCGCCGATTTGGGTTCGACCGCTTTGGCAGCGGCGGTGCAGAATGGGGTGCTGTCAGCGCGATCCGTGAACTGATGTCCGAACTGCGTCCGGACATCATTCAAAGTTTCGACACCAAGCCCAATATCCTAACTCCACTGGCGGTGCGCGGGCACGTTCCCGTCGTTCGCACCATCAACGGGCTTGGTTGGACATTCTCGTCGCGGGAGCCGCGGGCCCTGGCATTGCGTCCTTTCTTTTGCGGCCTTCAGGGGGTGGCGTCTCGTTGGACAGCCATGACCGTCTTCCAGAATAGTGATGATCAGGCCTTCTTCGAGCGCTACCGGCTGGTGGCTCGCGGCAAAGGGCGACTGATCCGGAGTTCTGGCATCGACCCCGATGCATTCTCGATGGCAAGGTATCGTGGTCCTTCGGCTGCCACGATGCGCGAGGAACTTGGCCTACAATCGGCCCAGGTCATAATATTTGTCGGTCGGCTCACGCGGCAGAAGGGGATTCCAACCCTCATCGAGGCGGTTCCTCGCGTTATCCGCGAGAGGCCCAACGCGCGTTTCGTACTTGTCGGCCCGCAAGACTCCGAAGGTCCGTTTGCCGTCAGCAGAGCCGATATCGAGCGCCATGTTCCCCACGTTGTCGCATTGGGGCCAAGGCGCGACATTCCAGCCCTCCTGGGGATGGCGGATCTGTTTGCGTTTCCGACGCAATATCGCGAGGGAATTCCGCGTGTCCTGCTGGAGGCGGGATTGTCCGGATTACCGATCGTCGCCTCCAACATGCCGGGCTGCAACGATGTGGTTGAGGATGGCTGGAACGGCTATCTCGTGGCGCCGCGCGATGCGGATGGCTTGGCCTCGCGGATAGTCGATATTCTTTCCGACCCCGCCCGTGGCAAGACCATGGGGAGCCGTTCCGTCGGATTCGTGCGGGAGCGGTTCTCGTTGTCGTGGGTCATCGACCAGTATTGCGACCTGTACAAGACAATCCTGGGTGGCAGATATCGCAGCAGGCTTGTTCAAGCTGCGCAGGCGAATCCGAGGGAAGAGGCGGTGCCGAGCCCCCATCGACTGGGCGAGGCGCGGCAATGATGCGTGATGCGCTTCTGGCCTTCGGCGTCGCGATGTCCTACGCGGCGCAACTCAGCATCCCAGGGCTGCCCTTCGGCTACAGCGAACTGTGCCTCACGCTCTGGATAATGCTGTCGATGACGCGAATCCTTGCTGGCGGCCAACTGGAGGTTACGCCGGCACTGGCTAAGCTTGGGCTTTTCTGGCTGATCCTGGCGCTTGCCATGGGCGTGGGTTACATCATCGGTTTTCTGACAACCACGTTGTTCCTGGATCCGTTGTTGCACGACACGCTGGCCTATGTGCTGTTGGCGTGCGTCACCTGTCTGGCCGCTGCGGAGCCCAACGCGTCTTTCCGTTTGCGTCGTATCGCCTGGTGGATGGTTGCTGTCGCGAATGCGGGCTTCATCATTCAGGTAGGGCTTGGTTTCGGCTGGCTCCATCAGGCTGGGGTCGAACCCTGGTACTGGGACCGCTTCTGCGGGTGGTCCGACAATCCGAACCAGCTTGCGCTCTACTGCGCCCTACTCGGTCCACTGGCCTTGCATCTTGCCACAACCACCAGCAATAAATGGGGAAGATGCCTTGCCCTATGCAGCCTCATATTCACCGTTTACGTCGGAAGGCTGACAAAAAGCGATACCTACCTTTATACCACGGTCCTGGCTTGTCTGATCCTTCTCGGGCTGCGGGTCCGGGCCTGGCTGACGAGCGACGGCAATAAGGCGAGCCTTTCAAGGCAGCTTGCCGTCCTGATGGCCGTTGGCTTCCTGCCGCTGGCCCTGTCTATAGCGCCCTATGCCCTCAGCGAGGCCTCCAGCGCCGAAGACTTCGCCAAGAGCCTGACCAAAGACAAGGGCGGGGAAGCGACTGCCCAAACCGCGGCGCTTCGCCTCTACCTCTGGAATGCAGCCTTGGAGAAGGGGGCACGATCGGGATCGCTTGGACTGGGTCCGGGCCCGCACCTAGATAGTCCCCCCGTGGTCAATCAACAGTTTTTGCCGCGGCCCTTCGAGGCGCACAGCACCATCCTGGATCTCTACACTCAGGGCGGCCTGATTTCGGTTCTAGCCCTGATGTGGATCTTCGGCTCGGCTGCGTTGTCCGCCTGGCGGGCGAAGCTGGACGCTCTGGTGGCGCTCGTGGCATCGATCGCCGTTTTCAGTGCTCCGCATTTGGTCATCCGCCATCCGATCGTGTGGTTCTGTCTGACCCTCTGCCTTGCCGCTGGGACGCCGGAAGCGACCCCCGCGATTGTTCGCCAGAGGAGATGCTAGAATGTGTGGGATCGCCGGAATTTTGTTGGCGCCCGATGCAGCCAACGCAAGTGCGCTCAGGGCCATCGGACCGATGGCGACGGCGCTTCGTCATCGCGGACCTGACGGTGAGGCCTTCTGGGTGAGCCGTGAAGGGGGGGTAGCCTTCGGCCACCGGCGACTGGCCATCGTCGACCTGTCCGAAGCGGGTCGCCAGCCAATGCTCTCCGCGAGCGGTCGGTATGTCATCACCTTCAATGGCGAGATATACAATTTTCGCGATCTGCGCCGTGAACTGGAAGGGGCGGGCCATCATTTCCGCGGCGCCAGCGACACGGAGGTCATGCTGTGCGCGATCGAAAGCTGGGGCCTTGATGCAGCCCTCGCGCGCTTCGCTGGCATGTTTGCTTTCGGGCTGTGGGACCTGAAGAACCGAACGCTTCAGCTTGCCCGCGACCGAATGGGCAAGAAGCCACTCTATGTCGCCTTAACACGTGACGCGCTTGTCTTCGCCTCGGAGTTGAAGGCGATCACTTGCTTCCCAGGGTTCACCCCGGAACTCGATGTCGATGCGGCGACGACGATGGTTTCCAACGGCTGGGTGCCGGATGACCGTTGCATTTGGCAGGGCGTGTTCAAGCTGCCGCCTGGTTCAATCCTGTCGGTCACTGCGGCGCAATTCGCCGACGCCCGCGGCACCGGTTCGCTTGAGCATCGCATTCACCCTTGGTGGTCGCTGGCCGATGTCGCCAGCAAGGGACAGCGCGATCCGATAGCCGCCAGCGACGAGGACCTCGCGACCGAGCTCGACAGCCTGCTCCGCCTGGCCGTCAAGCAACGAATGATTGCAGATGTGCCGCTGGGCGCCTTTCTGTCGGGCGGGATCGACAGCTCGACTGTCGTCGCCCTGATGCAGGCACAGTCCCGAAACCCCGTTCGGACGTTCACCATAGCGTTCGGGGAAGGTGGGTTTGATGAAGCTCCCCATGCGGCCGCGGTTGCTCGGCATCTGGGCACCGATCATACGGAACTTCATCTCTCGCCGGCTGCCGCGCTTGAGGTCATTCCGGAGCTGCCCCGGATTTGGGACGAGCCGTTTGCCGATGAATCGCAGATACCGACGCTGCTGGTGTCGCGCCTCGCGCGGCAACACGTAACCGTGGCGCTTTCAGGCGATGGCGGCGACGAGTGCTTCGCAGGCTATTCTCGACACTTCCTGGCAACCCGCCTCACAAAGCAGCATGAGCTGCCATTGTCATTTCGCCGGCTGTTGGCATCGGGGGCTGGGTTGCTGGCCCAAGCCTCTCAGAAAGATATCTTCGGCAATCTGCCGCTTTCGGCGAATATGCGGCATGGCTTGCGCGGTGACCGCCTGGCTCGCCTTGCCCGCCTGCTCGCGGCGCGAGATGAGGACGAACTCTTTCTGCAACTGACAAAATCTTCAGCCAACGACCTTGTTCATCGCAAGCCGTCGACAGCACCTACCGACACCACAAAGCTCGACGGCCTGCTCTCGCGTCTCCTATTCGCCGACATGACAGGCTATCTACCGGGCGACATTTTGGTGAAGCTCGATCGAGCCACCATGGCCAACAGCCTCGAGGGGCGATGCCCGATCCTGGACCATCGCGTCGTTGAATTCGCCTGGCGCTTGCCAGCCCGTGCCAAAGTCCGAAACGGGAAGGGCAAATGGTTGCTTCGCCGACTGCTTGATCGTTATGTACCACGCCGACTGGTCGACCGGCCCAAGCAAGGTTTCGACGTTCCGGTCGGGACTTGGTTGAAACGGCCCTTGCGCGGCTGGGCAACCGATATCATTGCCACGATCGGCCGCTCCGGGGACGGGGTCATCGACCGTGAGAAGGTCGACGCATGCTGGCGCAATCATCTGCATGGAAGCCAAGATAATTTCCGCGACCTGTGGCCGGTGCTCATGTTTCAGGCGTGGCGCAACGAAGCCATGCGGCCATCGACGGTCGCCACGCACCCTTCTTACCATATCGAACTGACAGGGGATTGAGATGGAAGGTTCCATAGCCAACCGCGCCCGGCGTCCGCGCGCCAAGCAGATGGAAGTTGGGACACTTGAAACCAATCTGCGCTTGATGCGGCCGCCACGCGAGCCAACGCAATCGTCACCCTTCCACCAGCTCGTCATCATCCTGACGACGCGAAAATGGTTCTTGCTTGCCATGGCCCTTCTGGGCGGCATCCTGGCCGGACTGGCAGGCTTCACCCGCCCGGTGCTGTTCGAGGCAACGACCCAGGTCATTATCGATGCCCCGAGCAGCAGTGCTTCGGGCGGCGTGGCATCCGCCCAGGACTCGCTGGAATCGAACATCGATGATCATCTGACGATGCTCTCCTCGCAAGGCCACCTGCGTCGGGTCCTGGCAGCACTCCGCAAAGCCCAACCAGTCGACGGTAACGGAAAGACCGTCGTCAATGCCGTCCCGCCCGCGGCTGGCTCGTTCCTCATCGATCTCCTGAGCAGGGCCTGGAGACAGGATAACAAGGTGGCGGAAAATCCGGACGCAGCGGACGCGCCCGAACTGAAGGCGCTACGCAAGGGAATGAGGGTCGGACAAGAGCTGCGATCGCGCGTCATCACCATCGGGTTCACCGATCCAAGTCCGGCGCGTGCGGCACTTGTCGCGAACACGTTCGCCCAAGTCTACATTCAAGATCTGGTACAAAAAAGCCGAGCATCGGATCAGGTTCATCTGGATTCGATAGTCGCCAGCCTTCCGCAAGTACAAAGGGATCTTGTCGAAGCGACAGATCGGCTGGAGACATACCGGCTCACGCATGGCGCCGTCGATCAGACTGCGGCCAACAACGCAGCCAGTGAGACAGCGGAACTCGGCCGGCAGATATTCCTATCGAAAGCCAGTCTTTCCGCGTCGGAAGCGCGCCTTCGCCGTATTGAGGACCTGCGCAAGGCGGGCGCCCCGGTCACGGCCATCGCTGAAGAAATCGGGTCGCCCGTGTTGACGGACCTGGTGACACGCCAGTCGGGTGCCGCCGCCGACGGCGATCTGCGCAACGCGATCGCCCGCGAAATGGAGCAAAGCGTTGCCCGAATCGCTGCCGAGGCAAATGTCTACCGGTCCCAGGCTACGGCTCTTGAAAGTCGCAAAGCGATGCTCGACGCGGCCGTGGCCGACACGGCGAGCCAACTTTCGGGGCTGCGTTCCCTTGAGCCTCGGGTAGCCATCGTGACGCAGCATTACAACGAACTCCTGAGCCGGCAGCAGGACTTGACACGTCGCATCGCCGCTCCTTCCCCAGGCGTAGCGGTCCTTTCGACCGCCTGGCCGCCGTCGACCCCCATGACATTGTCGCCAATTTTCCTGATTCCCCCCGGCATGGTCGTCTTTGGTCTCATGGGGGCGGTCATTGTCCTAGTCCGCAACGGTTTCAACCAAACCTTGCGCAGTGAAGCCGAAGCCGAGGCCGAGCTTGGGGTCCCGTGCGTAGGACTGCTTCCCAGGGTTGCGGGACTTAATGCCAGAAAGCTGCGGCATCTGGTTCTGAGCCAGCAGAACTTGCCGTTCAGCCGCGCCGTGACTTCGCTGCTCGTCACTGCGGCGCCAACTCAGGGGAAGGGGCAGCCGCCGCATATCATTCTCGTGACGTCCAGCATCCAGGACGATGCCAAGACCGAGTTGGCATGGAGCCTGGCGCTGGCGGCAACGCGGCTGGGAGGAAGAGTGCTTTTCCTCGATCTCGATCGCAAGGATGTACGGCTCACGAACGGGTTTCGTGGTGAATTCAGCACCGACAAGGCCCGGAACTCCTTCGGCGACTATGTGAATGAACGTTGCGTGCTGAAGGATGCAATTACGAGGATGCCGGAAATCGGTATCGACCTCATGGCCGCTCCAGCACCTTCCGATGATCTCCTGACGCTTCTGTCCACCGTCGACAAATGCCAGTTCACCGAGGAGCTGCGTTCGGCCTACGACGTGGTCATCATGAACGGTCCCCTGGGCCTCGGGGGGCCTGAAACCAGGCTGCTTAAGCGCTGGGCCGATTCGGTGCTTTTTGCCGTTCGCTGGGCAAGGACGAGGCGCAGCATTGCCCGTGGTGCTCTGGATGCAATAGGGGCCGGCGGATCCGCCACCGTTCCAGTAGGGAGTGTGCTCACCCGGGTGAACCTGAAGAGGCTAGCCGGCTCCAGGCTCGGAGACAACGCCGATCTTCTGTTGGAGAGGGTTTGAAGATGCGTGTGCGATCTTCAACAGAAGCTCCAGGGAGCGATCGCGCCCCTAAATCGAGCCAGCTACACGATGATCATTGAATTTTTCGGACCTCCAGGATCCGGCAAAACAACCTTCGCACATGCGCTTGCGCAGCAGCTGCGCGGGAAAGGCTATCACGCCAAGGTCGCTCTCAGCTACAAGCCAAGCACCAGGGCCGCCAAATATGACCTCGGAATCTTGCTATTCATATCACGGATCGTATCGGCGATATTTTCAACCTCCAGAATACTGCTTTTTTCGGCAGGGCGAGCCGATGATATTTCCAATTCCTTTGCAATGGTGAGGATGATACCGCCAAGAAACCGAATTTGGCGCGCGCGAATCTGGCGATACATCCTGCACCTTTCGCGTTGCTGGAAGTCTGCTGAGCAATCGCCCGAAATTATAATTTTCGATCAAGGATATGTTCAAGCGATTGGTTCGCTTGCGATGTTTAATGGGAGCACCAACCCCAGAGCGCTGGAAAAGGCGCTCAGCCTCGCACCGGCGGCCGATCTCACCGTCAGGCTCTTGGTGCCAGCTGCGGTCGTGGAAAGTCGCCTTCGTCGGCGGATGGAGCTTGAGCCGCCGGCGGAACGGATTTTCGAGGCCGACTTGAACGTGAACATGCGCTCGTTCGCCGTTTTTGAAGCGATGCATGACCTCCTGACAACATCTGGCCGGGAAATCATCTCCGTCGAAAACACCGATGGTCCATCGACCTTTAAAAGTATTTGTCGGATTGAGAGACAAATACTTTCTGCATTGTCGCGCTTCGATAGGGCGGTCAGCGAAAAGCAAATTGAGTTGCCGGCTCATCGCGCAGATGTAACTGGTTCAGCAACCGCACCGCCGCGCAACAAGGACATGGGCTCGCGGCTCGCTTGGGCAAGCATATTCGCCCTGCTGATCTATATTGGTGGCGCTGGTTTGACCAGTCTTGCCCAGTTGGCAATTGCACGCCTTATTGGACCTCACAACTACGGCATCTATTCCTACGTTCAGGCTTGGACGTCAGTGCTCGCCTATCTGGCAACGCTTGGTTTTAATGTATCATTGTTGCGTTTCCTCCCGGCCTATAGGGCCAGTGGCAGGCTTGATCTGGCCCGCGGCGTGATAAGATTTGCGCTGCAGAGATCGCTGATAGCGGCAACCTTGTTCGGGATGATCGGCGCTGCGTCCGTCCTGTTCCTTTCAGATCCAACGGAAAGAGGGCTTGAGACAAGCATCGTGCTCGGCATGATGGCTGTGCCCTTGGTTACGGCCTATGCTCTCGGAGCCACGCTTGTGCGTGCTTTCGGCGGCGTTGTCTCGGCGTTGTTGCCGGAGCGCATCATGCGAGACGGGCTCCTGCTCGTGTTGGTAGCGCTCCTGGCATTGTCGGGATTTCGAACAGTGGATGCGCCCTCGGTGACGCTGGCGGTGCTTGTGAGTTCCGCTTTCACAGCGGCGCTGGTGTTCATCATCGCTAGGAGGTTTGAACCACCCGGCCTGGGACACGCCAAGCCAAGTTATGCCTCGAGGGAATGGTGGCTTGCCGTCCCCCCGCTCATGCTCATCACTGGGCTCGATGTTTTCGTCAGTCGGGCAGGAGTCCTGGTTTTGGGCTGGACAAGCCATATTGCTGAAGCGGGTATTTTCGCGCTGGCCTTGAATGTCGCGATGCTCGTGGGCCTGTCCCGTATCGCCGTGGCAACCATGTTTTCGCCAACAGCAGCCGATCTCTACGTCAGAGGCGATCGCAGAGGCCTACAACAGCTGTTCGCGCGCGCAACCCTGCTTTCTGCTGGCGGTGCCATCCTGGTGGCCGTCCCAATGATGGTGATAGTCGAGCCGTTCTTGAGCTATTTCGGTGAGGGTTATAGCGCGGGAGCGCCGATCGCACGGGTTCTGATTTTGGGATATGTCTTTGTCGCGCTGTGCGGGCCCCAACAGAATCTCCTGACCATGACTGGAAATGAATGGGCTGCGGCAACGACGATGGTAGCGGGTGCAGTGGCCAATATAATTGCCTGTGCAGCCGGAGTTGCGGTGTACGGCCTGCTTGGCGCTGCGGTGGGTGTGGCACTTGCACTGAGCATCTGGAGCATTGCCATGGCCGTTTATATCCGCAAGCGACTGAAAATCATGCCAGGCTTGGTTTTTGCCTTGCTGTCGATGAGGCCGAGCGCGGTCGATGCCCGTCAATGGCATTGGTTCTTGAGGGCGAGCAAATGAGACCACTGTTTTCGCTACGGTGATCGCCGTCGTTCGGGCAGGAAGTCACGAAGCCCGGATCGCACAAAGGCCATAGGGCTGCGCAGACGCTTCGGCGTATACCTGTTCCGGACACCCGCGTCCCCGCGGGCAGCCGATACTTTGCGGGCGGTGTCCGTCATTTGAAGGATGCATCAGTTTCGGAGGTGCACCACGGTGTGCTCACAATCTGCGGAGCATCCATGGAACAAGCCCGAATGGCGAGCGCCTCGGCGCCTGCAGTGCGCCGTCGCTCGGAGAGATCGACGCCTGTCGAGCGCAGCCAACGCGAAACCCTCACCCAGGTCCAGGTCCTGCGCGCCCTCGCGGCTAGTTCGGTCGCGCTGCGACACGCCCAGCATGATGCGGCCACCCTGGAATTACAGGCCGGCCGCACCTTTCAGAGCTGGAATCCGATACCATGGAGCGCTGGAGTCGATATTTTCTTCGTGATTTCCGGGCTTATCATGGTGCATACGTCGCGACAGCTGTTCGCAAAGCCCGGGGGCGCGCGTCTCTTCATTTCCCGCCGGATCGCGCGAATTGTCCCGCTATATTGGGCGCTCACCTCGCTCTACATTGCGGTAGCGGTGGCCGCCCCAAATCTTCTCAACCAGAGCTACGTCGATTTCAGGTTTGTAGTCGAATCCTACTTATTCGTTCCGGCCAGTCGCCCTGACGGCGTCGTTCAGCCGGTCTACGAGTTGGGTTGGACGCTCAATTATGAGATGCTGTTTTACGTGCTGTTCACGGCGACGATCGTGCTGCCCATGCGGTGGGCAGTTACGGTCCTGCTCGCGATCCTGGTTGGGATGGTGCTCTCGGGCGCTCTTGGGGCTCCTTTGCCTGAGCCCTGGGGTTTCTGGACCAATCCGATCATCCTCGAATTCGCTTTCGGCGCGATGATCGGGGTCATGTGCGCCTCAGGCCTGCGGCCTTCCGGCCCAATCAGGGCCTGTATGGCCGCAACGGGACTGGGTGCCCTGATGCTTGCGGCGGCGTTTCCCGATATCTCGGCCGGCTTTGGTCGCTCTGTCGTGTATGGCATTCCGGCGTCTCTAATTGTTTGGAGTGCTGCCTTGGCACCGCCGGGTAAACTGAGGCATGACAGCGTGGCGGCGAGGTGGGCCGCTGGCGTTGGCGATGCGTCATACGCTCTTTACCTCATGCATCCATTCGTGATCCGCGCCATGCGCATATTGTTCTGGCGTACAGGGTTGATCTTTGTGCTCGGTCCGTGGGCCTTCATCGGTTCGGCCTTGGCGATAACCCTCGGCGTGGCATTTATCACCCATCGTCTGTTCGAGAAGCCGCTCACCCGCTATGCGCGGCGCCTTTTGGGGGTCGGGCACAGTACAGGACGGCAGCTTGGGCCCCTTCCAGTGCCGGCGTATCCCAAGACAGATTGAAGGCGAGCCGCCACCCTGTCACACCAAGGAAATGGCGGCGTTGTGCTCACTATGCCGTTGCCGGAAGGCCAGCTGGTCGCACCTGCCCCACAGGGCGTGCATGGAATTCCCGATACCATTCCACGAAACGTTGCACGCCGTCCTCCAGTGTTGTCGCCGGTGCGAAGCCAACGGCGCGGCGGAGGTCCCTGACATCGGCGCGGGTTTCCAGGACGTCACCTGGCGGTAAAGGTACGTTGACGCGAACGGCGCGGCGACCAAGGGCCGTCTCGATGAGCGCGATCAGATGGTTGATTTCTTCCGGCCGATCATTGCCGATATTGTAGAGCCTATATGGCGCCGAACTGGTGGCAGGATCGGCAGCGCGACCGTCCCAACCGGGATCCTGACACGGTGGTTTGGCGAGCACGCGAACAACCCCCTCTACGATGTCGTCGATATAGGTGAAATCCCGCCATACGCGCCCGGCATTGGCGATTTCGATCGTTCGGCCCTCGGCGATGGCATGGGTGAAAGTATAGACTGCCATGTCGGGCCTGCCCCAGGGGCCATAGACGGTGAAGAAGCGCAGTCCGGTTACGGGGAAGCCGAACAGATGGCTGTAGGAATGCGCCATGCATTCGTTGGCGGCCTTGGTGGCGGCGTAGAAGCTCACCGGATGATTGGCACCATGATGCTCGGAAAAGGGTATGCGTCGATTGGCGCCATATACGGAGCTCGACGAGGCATAAACGAGATGGCTGACGCCCGCGTGTCGGCAGCCCTCCAGAACGTTGAGAAATGCGACTATGTTTGACTCCACATAGGCATGCGGGTCGACGAGCGAATGACGCACCCCGGCCTGGGCGGCCAGATGCACGAAGTGCGATGGCTGGAATTCGCAGAACAGCGCTTTCACCAGCGACCGGTCCGCCAGGTCGAAGCGCTTCGGCGTGAACCTCGGCTCGGCGCAGAGCCGTGTAAATCGCGCCTCCTTCAGCTTCAGGTCGTAGTAAGGCGTGAAGTTGTCGACGCCGATGACCTCGGCGCCGAGCCGCAAAAGGCGTGACGCAACATGAAATCCGATGAACCCAGCGGCGCCCGTGACGATGATCGGCCCCGTGTGCGTAAGGGTCGACGCAGCACCATCCTGCAGCCCGTGAACGATATCCGCCAGCTTGTTGACCTTCGAATCTGCTTCGGCCATGGCAAGTCACTCCCGTTTCCAGGTTCCGCGTTCCGCGCCATCTCGGCAGCGCTTGAACGATCGGAAATGGCGCCGCCGGCCTTGTGATCTACGCGACAGCGCGCTCAATGCGGGCCGCCGCTGTCTGAATCAAAGCGGATGCAGACAGCAGTCGATTTCTCATGGCAAAACCGAAATGCGCCCCAAAAGAGCCACTAGTTCCGCCTGACGCCTCGTGTCGGTCTTGGCGAACAGCGAGGCGAGCTGAGAGCGAATAGTCGTGCGACTGAGATGCCAGCTACGGGCGATCTCCAAGGGCGCGTCGCCATGGGCGAGGCGTAGCGCCAACTGCGTTTCCGCGCTGGTCAAACCGAACATCCTTTGCAACGTGCGAGGGTTGGCCGCCGATTTGTTATCCCGGTCCAGCAATGCGACGACGGTTGTCCCGTCCGGTGTAACGACGCCCGTCTCGTTCATGGTCACCGGCCTGTCGCCTCTGCTGTGGATCACTACCCATGAGAGTGAGCCCGGCTGGAGGTGGACCGGAACATTCGCGACCAGCCGCCTCAACCCGGCAGCAAGCTCGACGGCTGTATCAGTTGCTTCGCCCTGGCGTGCGAGGGTGTCCCGAGCGGCAGCGTTCCATTCTATTACTTTCTTGTCTCGGTCCAGGACGAGATAGCCGCAACCCATACGATCAAGCATGCCGGTGATGGATTCCAGGCTGCGTCGTCGAGATCCGCCGACCCTTGCGTCCGGCCGGTCCACAAGGCTTATCGGCCTTTCGTGGCGGGTATCGTTCAATACAATGTATTGCCTGCCTGCAAGCGCATCGTTTCGCGTTTCAATCAGTGTCATCGCTTCCACCCAACCCATTGCTACTGACGCAAATCAAATCTGATGAAGTTGCTGCTTCAACTTGAATTTCCACATACTGCGAGAAATCTGCGAATGGTTTTTCCGCAGCGTCTCTTGGATATATCTTTCTGAAGAGCGCTCCTGACACCATGATTTTATTCGCCGGCAAAGTCATGGCAATCGGGCATTGGGATTAGGTGCCACCCCTTCGGCCTAGTCTCGACGGACTAGACCGAAAGTTGTAGTCTTTGCGCATGGGTTCGGACCTGCGCTGGCTCAAATCGAATGTGTCGAGCACTACGTGGGCTCATCTAGCTTCGCTTTTGGTGTTTGCAGCATCGATAGCATTCGAGGCGATAAGTACGGTATATGGCGGCCAGCCGTTGCCGCTTGTTGCGTTTATCCCCATAACCGTTGTCATCGTGTATCTTGAGGGCCGTTTTGTTGCCATCGCAGCAACGCTTCTGATGGCGGTCGCCGGCTTGTGGATGCGATACCTGTTGGACGGTCACCTCACTGGTGGAGACTGGACCGGGGCCGTCTTCCTTCTGGGTTCGGGTAGCCTGATCGCAGCTGTGTTCCACCGCCTGCGACAAGATCTGCATGGTGCGCTCAGGGTGGCAGAAGCGAGGCTCGGTGCCATCGACGCTGCCGCCTTGGGCTTTGCTAATACCAATCGCCATGGCGAACTGCTGCAGTCGAATAGACGGCTTTTGGAGATGACCGGCTACGCGCACAAGGAACTTGCCCAACTCAAGCTGGAGGAACTCATTGTCCCCGACGATCGAGGTACTGTGCGGAAACTTTTGGAAGATTTGGGCAATGGGACCGCGTCTGCTACGGATATCCGCGTTTTGCGCAAGGATGGCACGGCATTCTGGGCTCACCTGGCCCTGTCTTCGTCGCGGCCGGAAGAGGCGCCAAATGAGAGCGTATTCGCGGTGATTGACGATATTTCCGAGCGACAAGCGGCACGCGAGGCCCTTCGGGCTCAGAAGGAATGGCTCGATCTCGCCGTATCTGCCGGGCGCCTGGGCACATGGCAAATAGACATTGAGGATGGGACAGTCGCCGGCTCCGGCAAGTTCTGGGACATCCTTGGTCTGCCTCCGGCCCCAGTCCGCCGCTTGGAAGAACTCTCGGCCGTAATCCATCCCGTCGACTGGCCGAAGTTGTCCGCCTCGGCAAAGCCTTCATCGGCATTGAACTTTGACGTCGAGATTCGCGTCCGGCAAGTGGATGGTCACACACGCTGGATTGCATTGCGTGGACGGCAGGAAGAGCACGGCGACCGCAAAATGCGCATCGGGGTGGCGGCGGATCTGACCGAACGTCGACAAACAACTTTGCTTCGCGCCGCCGTAAAGAGACGCGAGCGCATAATGCGCGAAGAGCGCCATCGGTTCAGCAATGTGTTTCCAGTGATTAGAGCTCTGGTCAACATGATCGATATTCCCGACAATGATGTTGCCAAATACAAGGAGATGTTGATCGATTGGATTCGAACACTGGAGGCGACCCATCGCATCCTTTCTCGTCATGCCAACCTGTCAGGGATGCTCCATGAACTCGTGGACCGGGAATTGCAGCCCTTCAAGGAGACACGCGACATTACGATCAGTGGACCTTCCCTCACTGTGCCAAGCGGCGCCGCCGAGGGCTTGGCGATGATCCTTCACGAGTTGACGACAAACTCGGTGAAACATGGTGCGCTGGGTGACCCGAATGGCAAGGTCGAAGTTAAGTGGCGATTTGCATCCGAGGACGAAGGTGACGACCTCGTGTTCGATTGGGTGGAATCGGGCCGACGGAAGAGTTCAAAAGTCGTACGCCGCGGGTTCGGGTCACTGATAATCGGTGTGGACAGCACGCCGCTTGTCGGTCATTCCCCGAATATGGAAATAACCGAAGATGGCCTTCGATATTCGCTGCGTGTATCGCGCAAAGAAATTGAGGAATTTGGATTGCAATAGAGCCCCTCCAAGTCGAAGCCGAATTGGCCAATTAACCGATGGTGTGGGCCCTTTGCTGCGATTTCCTGCAAGCAAACTCGGGCCGGTTCGAGGGGCATACGTCAACTCGCCTGTCTCGTCAGCCAGCTTTGGAGCAACACAGCTGCTTCGGTACGGTTTCTAACCCCAAGCTCACGCAGCACGGCTGCGGCATGGATTTTCGTTGTCGCCTCGGCAATGTCCAGATTGCGGGCAATCTCCTTATTCGAGTACCCCTCTGCCATCAGCTTGAGGACGTCCTTCTGTCTAGACGTCAGCCTAGCGACGTCGCCCGAGCCCTCGTGCCGGCGGCTGGCATTTTGAACCGGAGGTGGGGGGGCATGCGATCTCTGGTCGGCAGACGTTCGAGATAGGAGAGATGGCACATAGATCCGGCCAGCGAGGATTTCGTTTACAGCCAGCACGACTTCTTCGTCGCTCTGCGATTTGACGATATACCCGTGAAGTCCGATCGAAAGCGCGGTCAGTATCTCCGAGCGGGAATCATCCCCGGAAACGATCGCAAAGCGAGTGTCAGGATAGGCAGCCATAAAGTCGCTGAGCACTTCCTGATGGAACAGCCCAGGCATGTTCAGATCGAGGATTGCAAGATCGATGGACGCCTGCTCCTCTAAAAGATTGACCGCGGCATCGAAACACGAAGCTTCGAATATTTCGGCGCTTGGAATTCCAGCCATGAGTGCCAGCCGGAGACCACGCCGATATAAGCCGTGATCGTCGGCAATGACGATCCGAGCCATGCAACTACCCCAACGCGTTACTCGGTTCCCGACGAGAAAACCCGCTGGAACCTCCCATTCGCCTATGATCGACAATCCGTGGTGGTCCTAAAATGGCGGCCATCCACTGGTCAACGCATCACAGTGATGTCCGCAGCGTCCCATCCACGCACATCCAGAACGTCTAATATAATACTAAATTGCGAAGCTCATCCATAGATTTTTAACCCTGGCGTGCGGTGCCTGTCGGCAAAACGATGCCGGTTTCCCATCTCTGGGCCCAAAGCCAGCTGTTCAGGACCATCGTAATCATGTGGCATCTGTTATGTCGCCACCCGCTGTCGCCGGACCTGTAGGCCGGTCCGGCCCTGGCGGATCGCAGCTTTCTTGAAAGCAACTGCTTTCGTTTTATCGGCGTCATGATCAGTGCCCAATCGCGCTTCTGTAGGCTGTTGATCTCGTGGCCATCTAATACCTTGAACGTTTTGAATCCCTGCCATTCGAATGCACGACGACAGCCGCCCCGGCTGTCACATACCTTTTCGCATATGATGTTCGGATTGCCGCCGAGGTTTGGCCGGATTTGAGGGTGTGCCCTGGCCGGACAATGGAACACCGATCCCGAACAAAGCCAACTGCAGATCAGGAGGATCGAATGAAAGCGGTGATTCAATGTGGTGGGATGGGTACGCGCCTTCGACCGTTTACATCGGTCCTGCCGAAACCATTAATGCCGATAGGGGCCAGGCCTGTTCTTGAGTTGCTTTTGAAGTGGCTGCGGCGCAACGGCATTGAAGAGGTATATATTACGACAGGGTATCTAGGACATTTGATCCGGAGCGTCTGCGGCGACGGATCGCAATGGAACTTGAAGATCAAATATACCCAGGAAATGGAGCCGCTCGGCACCGTCGGACCTCTCTCTCTGATTAGGGATGAACTGAACGAAACATTTGTCGTTCTGAACGGCGATGTCCTCACAGATCTAAGCCTGAGCCGGTTTGTAGCCGCGCACCGCTTGCATAGGGATCCCGTTACGATCGCCACGGCGTGCCGTCATATCAAGATGGACTTCGGGGTCATCGACGAGATCGACAATACCGTCCAGCTCTTCCGGGAAAAGCCGACGCTTTCCCATCTCGTCAGCATGGGGATTTACTGCATGAACCCAGATGTCCTGCGGTTCATTCCGTCCGGGATCCCATTTGGGTTCGATGACCTGATGCTGCAGATGATGCAGGGCGGCACGACCGTGCATGTTTACAAGCATGACGGTCTTTGGCTCGACATCGGTCGTGTCGATGACTTCCAGAATGCACAGGCAATTGCCTGGGAAGATCAGTCGTCCTCAATCGAGGTCGCGGCTGCCGCTGCAGCCGCATGAAAGTCTGATGCAGAGGTCTAGCCACTAACAAGGCTTTCAGGAGGTCAAGATGCTCTTGGTGAGCGCCCCGATCCTAGGCGTGCCAGAGAAGGCAGCCCTGTCGCAGGTGATTGATAGCGGCTGGCTTACGATGGGGGACAGGGTACGAGAGTTCGAACAGGCCTTTGCCAGCATGCATGGCGCGCGAGATTGCGTCGCGGTTGGTTCCTGCACCGCAGCGCTCCATCTTCTCCTCCATGCTTTGGGCATCGGCCCTGGCGACGAAGTACTGGTTCCTTCGCTGACGTTCGTGGCGACGGCGAATGCGGTGCTGTATGTAGGGGCGACGCCGGTCTTCGTCGATATCGAGTCCGTCGACGTGCCGTTGATCTCGGTTGCGGAAGCCGAAGCGCGGTGCACGACGCGCACGAAAGCGGTCATTCTCGTTCACTTCGCCGGGTATCTACCCGATCGGGAACAATGGCAGCGGTTCGCCCGGCTTCGCGGGCTGCATATCATCGAGGACGCTGCGCACGCGCCCGGGCTTAGGGAAGTCGGGACCTTCGGCGCCGCGGCCGCGTTCAGCTTCTATGGCAACAAGAACATGACAACGGCCGAAGGGGGCGCCGTGATTGCACGTGACCCCGATCTGCTCGACAGGGTTCGCCTGGCCCGCGGGCACGGAATGACCACGGGGACGCATCAGCGGCTGAACAGTCGTACGCCGCAATATGATGTCACGATGCTCGGGTTCAACTACCGAATGGACGAGATGCGAGCGGCAATAGGGCTGGTTCAGTTGCAGAACCTGCAAGAGTGGAACGAAATCAGGCGTATCATAGCTGTCTTGTACCGACGCCTGATCGCGGACCGTTGCCCAGCTATTGTCATTCCATTTAGCGAACCCCGGACGTCGGCTTACCACATCATGCCGATCGTCCTGCCGCGCTACGTGAGCCGGCAGGATGTCATCGACGAGTTGCGGACACAGGGCATACAAACCACCATCCACTACCCGCCGGTGCACCAAATGACGTTCTACCGCGAGCGCCTTCCCGGCGTGAGTTTGCCCCACACAGAGGATTTCGCTCAGCGAGAGCTCACAATTCCGCTGCACCCCCAGGTCACTTCCGCCGCCGCCGAATCAGTCGTGGCTGCCCTGGCAGCCGCGCTCAAAACAGGCGCGCTCAAAGCAGGCGCCCAAAGAGGAACTGCTGCATGAATGCGTTAGACCCTGCCTTTCACCGGATGTTCGTTCCAAATCCTGATCACGGCTTTGCGAGACGCGCAATCGATCTTGCGGTGGCGGGCATCGCTACCGTCGCATTGGCGCCATTGATGCTGCTGATCGCCGGAGCGCTTCTGCTCGAGGGCGGTGGCTCGATCTTGTTCGCTCAGACCCGCATCGGGGCCGGCGGCCGAACCTTCCGCATGTACAAATTTCGCAAATTCGGTGTGAACTGCGGCTCTCAAGGCCTTGCGCTGACGGTCGTGGGCGATACACGCATGACCACCGTTGGCCGCTTTCTCGCAGCGACGAAGCTGGACGAACTACCGCAGCTGTGGAATGTCCTCAAAGGCGAAATGGCGATCGTCGGTCCACGACCCGAGAGCCTGGCTTTCGCCGATTGTTTCCGGGGCGAGCTTAGGGCCGTGCTGCAATACAAGCCAGGCCTGCTGGGTCCAGCCCAGGTCGTTTTTCGGCACGAAGCACATTACTTCCCCCAATCCGTGGATCCGATCGTGTTCTACCGGGAGGTCATGTTCCCCGCCAAGGCAACACTGGACCTCTCGTATTATCCGCGACGCACCATCGTCTCCGACCTCGCGTGGATGGTGCGGGGAGTGCTGGCAGTGGTCGGTTGGGTTCCGGTACCGCCGATCGACGTTTGAATATCCAAGGGAAGCGTTCCAAACAGCCAAGGGAATGCGCAGTGATGAGCTACAATGGAAAGAAAGTCCTGGTGACCGGCGCGGACGGATTCATCGGTTCGCATGTCACGGAGGCGCTTGTTCGCAACGGGGCAGATGTCACAGCCCTTGCCCTTTACAATTCCTTTGACAGCCATGGATGGCTAGACGATCTGCCGGACACCATCCGCAGCCAGTTGAGGCTCGTCCGTGGTGACGTCCGCGACAGTGCGTTCCTTAACCGGATCATGCGCGGCCAAGCCGCGGTTTTTCATCTGGCGGCGCTTATTGCGATTCCATACTCCTACGCCGCCGCCCAGTCCTATGTGGAAACCAACATCTTAGGCACGGTGAATGTCCTCGAAGCGGCGCGCCTATGGGAGACGGAGCGGGTGATCCATACCTCGACGAGCGAGGTCTATGGAACTGCCCAAACCATGCCGATCGGCGAAACACACCCCCTGCAGGGACAGTCACCATATTCGGCATCCAAAATCGGCGCCGACATGATGGCGGAGTCCTACGCCAGGTCGTTCGATGTCCCTGTGGTCATCATGCGACCCTTCAACACGTATGGCCCGCGCCAGAGTGAGCGCGCCATCGTGCCGACCATTATCCGGCAAGTCCTCGACCCGAAATGTCCTGCGATCATGGTCGGGGATACCAGCCCGATCCGCGACCTGACCTATGTCGAAGACACCGCGACAGCGTTCCTGACCGCAGGTCTCGCCCAGCTCGAGTTCGGCCACGCCTACAACGCTGGCAGCCAACGCGCTGCGACCGTCTCGGACGTATTGGCCATTGTTCTTGAGTTGACCGATTGCAAAAAGCCGGTCCGTCGTGATGAAAGCCGCCTGAGGCCGCAAAATTCCGAAGTTCGCGCCTTGCTCGCCGATTCCTCGCGCTTTGAACGTGAGACTGGATGGCGGACACAGACCAGCCTGCGCGATGGGCTGGAGCGAACAATCACGTGGTGGCGCGAGCGCCTTAGTGAAGGCCGGGTACGGCGCGAAGTGGGTTACATGACATGACCCTGGGCGGCCGTCATGCGTTGGCGCTGTTGCTGGCTGCCGGTGCCATATCTCCCAACATCTACGTTGCCGGCGGCCGTCAAAGCAAGGCAGCGGAGGCGGCGGCCACAGCGGTTGTGGACAACCTGCCGGGCTATGTGCACGAAACAAGGGATCCTTGGTCTGGCATGGTTTTCGCACGGATCACCAGACCGGGCGTTCTCGGCCGGGCAGGTGTATGCGGGAAGAAGTACTGCACCCACCGTTACTCAAGCGCACAGGCTTGGAATGCCGACCAGAGCCTGCTCCTGATCGCCAATGGTTGCGGTGGCCTGTGCTTTCTCGACGGACAAACCTACTTGCCTTTGTTCCACCGCAACCGCGCTACCGAATGCGAATGGCATCCCACTGATCCCGAGTTGATGATCTGCGTCGGGGGCCGGCAGATTGCGACATGGGCGCCACGTACCGATCATGAGGACGTCGTGTTTGCCTCCGCAGCGTACTCCAACCTCAAATTTGGACCCAACAAAGGCAATCCGAGCCGCGACGGCAGCCGGATTGCGGTGCGTGCAACGAACAATGACGGCAGAGCGGTGGTCTTTGGCTACGATCTAAAGCTACGGCAGAAATTCCCCGATATCGATCTTGCCGAATTCCCGGGAACAACCGGCTCCTGCTCAATCTCACCACTCGGAATCAACATATTGTGTTCCCAGCAATTACCGGACGGAATCGAAGCGAGTTTCGTCTTCTCCATAGACGGCATATTGCGCCAGAAGTGGATGGAGCACCATCGACCAGGCCATGGCGACATGACGGTCGATTCCGACGGAAGCGAAATCTATGTCGGGATCAGCAAATCGGATCCTGACAAATATCAGGTGATCAAGCGCCGCTTGGCTGATGGCAAGGCTACCTCGCTGATGAAATATGGCGAGGCCATGCATGCGTCACTCAGGTCGCTCGGCAGGCCCGGCTGGGTGTTTCTGAGTTATGGCGGCACGCCAGCCGAACTATCGCAGCACCCGGATTGGGCGCCTTACGCTCAGCAAGTCATTGCGCTGCGTCTAGACGGCAGTGGAGAGGTCCGCCGTGTCGCAGACACGCACAACGCGCCCTTCGACTACTGGAGCGAGACGCATGCCTCTCCGTCTCCAGACGGCACCCAGGTGGTCTGGTCCAGCAACTGGGGCGTGCCCGGTGGCCCGGTATACGATTTCGTTACTCGTGTTGAATGGCCTTTGAAGCCGGTGTTCGACCGGAAGGAGATTGTCGCAAATGACCTTCAGTAGACGATACGTTCTTGGCGCAGTCGTGATGATGTCGCTAACCTCGATGGCTTGCGCAGGCGAGGTCGAGCCCTATCAACTGTCACCTGGCGATACGGTCGAGATAGGAATAGCGCCGATCCCTGATCGGACGCAGCGCGCCGTAGTCCAGATGGATGGCAATATCGCCCTTCCGGAGGCGGGGATGATCATGGTCGCAGGCCTGACGGCGTCTCAATTGCAAAGGCGAATGCAAGAGCTCTTGCCAAGCAAGATTTTTCACGTGCGTCTGACTGATGGGCGGGAGCAGACAGTTACTGTCGAGCCCGACGATGTCACAGCAATCATAGCGGACTATCGCCCGATCTATGTAACGGGCGATGTGCTCACCCCAGGACAACAGGCCTACCGTCCGCTCATGACTGTACGGCAGGCGCTGGCCGTTTCCGGCGGCTTCAGTTTTTTGCGATCACGGGCGGGCCAGGCCGGGCCTGATCCGGTCGATCTCAAGCGCGATTACGAAATGCTCTGGGGAGATTACACGAAAGAATACCTTCACGCTGCCCGCATTCGCGCCGAGCTTCAGGGCCAGGCGGATTTCGACAAGAAGACACCACAGGGATCACCTCTTTCGCCGAGCGTTGTAGCCGCGATGGCTCAGGCTGAAGCAGAGGCGCTAAAGGTTGCGCTGAGTGATTTCCGGCAAGAGCAGGATTTTCTGGAGAAGGGCCGGACGGACGCTGCCGAGCAAATTGGCGTTTTGCAGAAACGCGAACGAGTCGAGGGCGAGAGCGTGAAGGCGGATGAGCAAGATTTGGCGCGAGTGACGAAGGCATTCGATGCAGGCAATCTGACCAACACCCGGCTCGCGGATGTCAGGCGCGCGTTGCTTTTATCTTCAAGCGGCGCGCTTCAAACCTCGGTCGAACTGATGAGGGCGCGGCGCCAGCAGGAGGACTTTGTCAGACAGCACGAACGCAACGACAATCAAAGGAGGATTGGCCTGCTGACGGATCTGAAGGACACCAACGCCCGGCTGGCGGATGTCACCGCCAGGCTCCATGCCGCCAGCGAGAAGCTGCAGCCGACCGGAGCATCCACACAGCCATTGCCGATTGCCGGCGAAACGGTACGGGCCCAGGTGACCATCGTGCGCAAGATCGGCAATGAATGGCGCAAGCTGTTGGTTGACGAAGATGCGATTGTGCTGCCGGGGGATACTCTCGAAGCCAGATTCAGCAGTGAACTGCAAAGTGTGGCAGTCCAATAGGGCGTCAGCGCAGTCCGTGCGGAGCTTACTGTTCTATCGGGGGGGCAACCCAATTGAACGGAGATCCAAGGTGAGGCGCATTTTCAACCAGGGAGCGACCCTGACACCCTCAACGAACGCGGATCAGATGACGCAGTCTGCAAGTTATGCTTCCCATATGCCGTCAGCGCGAATTGTGCGGTCCAGGTCGCGCGCCGGTGAGTCCGGAAATTGGCAGGAATTTACGTCCAGCAAGGAGAGCAATGCGCAGGGCGGCTGGGTGTCGGACGGCTATAGGACCAGCCATTGCGCGCCCGGCTACGGCCTACATTACAACAAAACGCACAGTTCCGGCTATTATGGCGCGCTTTGGGAGAACATCGAAAAGCCCCTGATCCTCAACGTTCTTCGCCCCTTGAGCGGAGCGAGCCGAAACTGCCTCGATTTCGCATGCGGAACAGGTCGCATCGCCGAGGTAGCCGCCGGCCTCTTCAGCGAGGTGGTTGGCGCCGACGTTTCCAGAACTATGCTCGACAGCGCTCAAGTACCGCCCAATGTGAGTTTGCGTCACGTCGACGTGACAAGGGAGAAGTTGGGTATGACGTTCGATGTGGTAACCGCATTTCGTTTTTTCCTGAACGCAGAGGATGAACTGAAATGGCATGCACTGAAAGCGATCAATGAGCACCTGAAAGATGGCGGGCGGCTTGTGTGCAACGTTCACATGAATGCGACGTCGCCCGTCGGCCTGGCGTGCCGGCTGCTCAATCGAGTGTCTGGACGCACAATTCGCAACACGCTGAGCGCGGCGAGGTTCAAGGCCCTCCTGACTGCCTCGGGATTCACCGTCGAGCAGACGATACCGTACGGTTACCTGCCTCGGCCGGGAAACCTGTTGCCAGGGTTCTGTGAAATGATGATGCAGCCTGTCGAGAAGGCCTGCAGAAGGCTTTGCGTTCCTGGCCAGCTGGCGCAACACTTCCTGGTTGTTGCGAGGAAGCGCTAAAGCGCGAAAATGCCCCGAAAAAGGGCAGGGGGTGGTTTTCTTGGGCCGCTCCGCCCGGCATGAAGCCCCGCCCAAATACCATGGAACGGCAGTTTTCCCCCGATTTGACATGTGGGTTCCGGGTTTCTGAGGGCAGCGCCACGATTTTGCTACATTTTGACTAAAGTCCAAGCATGTTAGTGGGGCGTAATATTAGAAGGCTAAGGGGATACGCTCCTGAACAGCAAGAGATTGTCGGTGCCCAGTGGGGCCAGTGAGCTTGCGCAACGATCTCTCACGGGAGGTCGAAGCCTATGAACCCTGGTGGAAGGAGTTCGTCGGATTTGCGAGGCGCAATGCTTGGGACCGTGCCTGGCCTGGTAGGCGTCGCCGTCTTCTCGGCAGTCATAAACCTTCTCGCCCTGACCGGCTCGGTCTATATGCTGCAAATTTACGATCGCGTTTTACCTTCGCAGAGCGTTCCGACGCTTGTCGGGTTCACGATCGGAATGCTGGGTCTTTACGCTGTCTACGGGCTGCTGGATTTCGTGCGGCTGCGCCTGCTGGTTCGAGTGGGCAATCGTGTCCATAGGAATTTGAAGCAGAGGGTGTTCGGCCTCTCGCTGTCCTTGCCGCTCATTGGCGGGCAGGATGCGAACCGGATACAGCCCCTCCGTGATCTCGATCAGTTACGCGGCTTCCTTTCCGGAATGGGGCCGACTGTTATATTCGACGCTCCGTGGATTCCATTTTACCTGCTGATCATCTATTTCCTGCATCCTGCGCTCGGTCTGTTGTCCACAAGCGGTGCGATCATTGTCGTGCTGCTCACGGTCATGGCGGAAGTTCTTGGCCGCACATCGGTGACACGCGCGTCCGAGACGCTGGTGTCGCAGCGCAATCTCGCCGAATCCGGACGCCGCAACGCGGAGGTCGTACGCGCGATGGGCCTTTCCGCACGGCTTGCCCACCGCTGGGGCGAGATCAATAACGCATATCTGAGGCACCAAGAGAAGCTTTCCGACGTCGTCGGCGCCACCGGGGCACTCTCTAGGGCACTGCGTTTGGCCTTGCAGTCCTGCGTTCTTGGACTGGGTGCCTACCTGGTGATAGGAGGCGAAGCCTCGCCAGGCGTGATCATCGCATCCTCCATCTTGCTGGGCCGCTCATTGGCTCCTGTTGACGCCGCTATCGCGAACTGGCGAGGCTTCGCCGCGTTCCGGCAAAGCTATTCGCAACTGGCAACGGCCCTGGCCGCTTTTCCTGACCGGGACGAACATATGGAACTTCCGCGCCCCCAAGCGGAGCTTGCGGTCGAGGACCTGACTATAGCGCCACCGGGCCAGCAAAAACCGACGGTAGCCAATGTCAGCTTCCGCCTGGCTGCAGGGACGGGAATGGCCGTTGTCGGCCCGAGCGGTTCTGGCAAAAGCACGCTTGTGCGCGCGCTGGTGGGCGTCTGGCAGCCACTTCGCGGCACGGTGAGGCTGGACGACGCCTCGCTTGACCAATGGGACCAAGAACACCTTGGCGCACATATTGGCTACCTGCCCCAGGACGTCGAACTGTTTGATGGAACGGTTGCCGACAACATTTCGCGATTTGGCGGGAAGGGCGACGCCAAGGGCGTGCTTGCAGCTGCCAAGGCAGCGGGCGTCGACAAAATGATCCTGCGATTGCCGAACGGTTTTCAAACACGCATGGGCGAGGGAGGAACAGCCTTGTCGGCTGGACAGCGGCAACTCGTAGGGCTTGCAAGGGCACTTTACGGCGATCCGTTTCTTGTCGTTCTGGACGAGCCGAATTCAAATCTGGACGTCGATGGCGATACCGCCTTGGCCGGTGCGATCCTGGCAGTGCGCAGACGTGGAGGCATCGTCATCGTAGTTGCGCACCGTCCTTCTGCCCTTACCAATATCGACAGGGTACTCGTAATGTCCAATGGGATGCTTCACGCCTTCGGCTCACGCGAGGAGGTCCTGGCCAACGTCATCCGCCCCTTTGCTGCGCCTGTTGAACGCCCGGCAGCGGCCGTCGCGATGCACAAAGGGGTGAGCGGTCATGCATGAGGGATATTTTTTTGTCTGAGGCGACGATGGCTCCATCGGCCCCGATCGGCAATGGGAGCCGGCGCAACGCGATGATTTCGGGCACGCGCGATGGAATCAGGGCCAACCTGATCCTGGGGGCGGCGGTCACGGTTACGTTGCTTGCCGGCGGCGGGCTCTGGCTCGGTCTGACCAAGATTGCTGGCGCGGTAATTGCGCCTGCGACCGTGGTGGTCGAGAGCAACATAAAGAAGGTGCAGCATCTGACGGGCGGCACGATAGGTGGCATCTTCGCGCAAGACGGGGATCATGTACGGGCCGGCGATGTGATGGCACGGTTGGACGACACACTGACACGGGCCAATCTGCAGATAATTAGCAAGGATCTTGATCGGGCAACGGTTCGGCTTGTGCGGCTGGAGGCAGAGCGGCAAGGCCTGTCGGAGATGCAGCTTCCGTTCAGCCTTCAAGCGCGAATGGGCGAGCCGGAACTGGCTGCCCTGGTGAACGGTGAGCGCACGCTGTTCGAAAGCCGCGCTACGGCCCTCAACGGGCAGAAGGCACAATTGCAAAGCCGCTCAAAGCAACTCGAACGCCAAGTTGAGGGCCTCAAGGCGCAACAGACCGCGGAAGAACAATCCGTGGTCCTGCTGGATGGCGATCTTGTCGATGTACAGGCGCTTTTTACAAAGAAACTGGTGTCCAAAGAGCGACTTAGCAACATCAGGCTGGATGCCACCCGGGCGCACGGAGAATCGGGGCGCCTCGCGGCGGCAGTTGCCGAGGCGCAGGCCCGGATCAGCGAGACCGAATTGCAGATTCTTCAGCTCGATGAACAAAGGCGTAGTGACGTGACGAGCGAACTTCGTGAAACGGAAGCCAAGCAAACCGAACTCAGCGAGCGCAAGGTTGTGGCACAGGACGAACTGGCCAAAACCACCATCCGCGCTCCGCAATCGGGAACGGTACAGGAATCTTCCATTCACACGATCGGCGGCGTGATTGCCGCGGGCGAGGTTCTCATGATGATCGTCCCTGACACCGGCAACCTTGTGGTCGACGCGCTGATTGCGCCGTCGCGCATAGATGACGTTCGTCCAGGTCAGCGGGTCTCGATCCGGTTTCCGGCTTTCGACGCCGGCACCACGCCTGCCTGCCAAGGGTCTGTCAAGCGCATCTCGGCGGACCTGATAAAAGATCAACAGCGCCAGCTTTCTTATTTCTCGGCGCGCATCAATGTCGAAGACAAGTCCACCTGTCTGACCGATGCCAAAGTGCTCAAACCCGGTATGCCAGCGGAGGTTCACATAAGTACGGACGAACACAGCGTCTGGTCTTATCTGCTGAAGCCGCTTACCGACCAGATGTCGAGGGCTTTCCGGCAATGACATGGCGGCTGTGAGCGGTCGACCGCGGGAACACGGCAGGCGTGCTTGCTGACATATTAGGGTAGGCGACGTGATGCCGACAGGGGTGACGCCTGCGGCCGACGCGCGAGGCTCGTCTGGGACATTGTCCCGGCTACAAGGATACCCCAACAGGATTTTCCTGGCCGCCTCACCAAGTCCTGCCCCGACAACAGCGTTAGTGTCCTGTCATCTTTTGCGCAACAAACAGCGCATACCGTTCCACGATCATCAACATGGGCAATTGCCTCACGAGGAGAGGTTCTTTGCTTCCTACGACGCGGCGAGGGCCCTGCGGCGGACACGGCGTGCGGCATGCACCGTTCGGTCTGCAGTCACCGCTACATTTGCCACGTCAGACGTATGCGGCAAGGCGTTCGCGCTTCCATGCGACCTCTTGTAGGGCAGCAATTCCCTGACCCGAGCATTGACCGAGGCAATTTCGACCCGCAAGTCCTCGCATTCCTGCCGTCTCACATCGAGTTCAATCTGATCGGACGCCTGCTGCATGGACAGCTGTGCAAAATCTGCGGCGATCTTGGAAAGGTTCACCTTGTTGGTTTCGGCCTCCTCGGTGAGTGCGGCCAACCTTTCGTCGGTCACCTGTTTTTCCGCCAGGGCGTCGCTCCATTGTAGCTGGAGCCTGGCGATCTCGGCCGCGGCCTCGTTGTTTGCGATTGAGGCGAGTTCGAAGCGCGATTGGAGACTTTGAATTTCTGAGCGCAATCCTCGGTTCTCAGCCTGGCAGCGTTTAAGCTCGCCATCCATGTCCGCCTGCATAATCTTGGCTGCTTCGGTCACCTCCCATAGCTTCGCCTGCGCAACCTCGAGTGAGGTGTGCAACTTGATTGCCTCTTTTTCGCTCTTGCCGAGCGCACTCAGCATTTCGGAATTTCGCGCAGCTTCGTTGGCATGGATCGTGGAGAAGGCATCCAGCCTATGCCGTGCCTCTTCCTCCCGCTTCATGGCCTTTTCCAGGTCAATAGACAGGCTCACATTCTTTTCACGCAGCTGTTTGTTCTCTCGGGAGCGCCTGTCGGCCTCGGCATTTGCGGCGGCAAGCATGTTCGTGAGGTCGCCAAATTCCGCTTCGTTCTTTGTGGTGGTGTTCGCCGCTTCGACCAGCTCCAGCCTTGCCGCGGCCAATGCGCCACGGAGCACTTTGCACTCCTGAACAAGGCTTGCCTGGCGCTGCTGCAATGTCTCGACCGTGCCCTGACGCTCACAGTACCGTCTGTTCAGGTCATTGAGTGTTTCCGACAAGCTCCTTTGATCTGCGATCAGATTTTGATTCGCCAACTCCAGTTCGTTGGCACGGAGAATGTCCGCGTGAAGGATGTGAAAAAACTCGAACGTCAGTTGACATGTGCTTGTAATTTCGGAGATTTTTGCGTTGATCTCCTCGAAATGGAGCTTGGCATCGTGGAACAAGCCGTTAAACGAGCTCACGGCAGCAATTCGGCTCTGCGTGTGTGAGGTCAGCCGATGTGCTGGTATCGGCGAGCTATCATCGTCGTCGCCGGCACCGCCCTCACTCCATACGCTGTCATCCTGTTCGTTGTTGTCGCCTGCCATGTTTGGCACGTCGGCGACATCCTCCAAATCGAGGCACTGGTCGACAGCGTTAGCCAAGTCAGCTTCGAGATCGTCGAACGACCTCTCCACATTGTCCTCGGCGCGTCTGATCAAATCCCTGAACTTCATGACTTCATCCCCTGCAGCCGCATGCCCGGAACCATTGAGGCACGAGGACTGAGATGCTTTTGTATCGAGAGCTCAACTCAGCGTCTTCGTTCAATCAAACGATGCCAGGGCGCCGGCGCCGCGAGGAGCCGAGAGCTGCGATTGGAAGGCCCTACATCGGTCTAGGTGCCTGCTGACTTATTCTTGAGGACTGCGCGGCTCCCCTTCTTGCCATCGTCTTGGCGTCAATGGTGTGTTGCCTGGGCACATTAACGCTCAGGTGCAGAAGCCCCGACGAACGGCCCGGCACAGCCTCTTGTGGGGCGCATCAGGCGGCCGGGCCTAACCGGCGGTTGAGTGTTTTGGTTTGCCGGCTGACTCACCATGCGACATTGGCGAGGCAAGCGCATCATTCGAACGAATTGGGGACCGGCCGCCTGGCCGCTCAATCACACTAAGCTTCCGTTGCCGGAGCTGGCGACGAGGTGCTTTGCCTCGAGCATTGGTATCTACATACGAAGCGGCAATACGCGCCGATGGAGCAGTGGTCCGACCCGTCAAACTATCGCTGCAAAATGCGCGGCGGAAGGCATCCGAGGATATTCTCCGTTCAGCGGTAGGAGATCGAACGCGGGCGATCTTGCTGAATTCCCCAAACAATCCCGGCGGATATGTATTCGGCAAGGAGGATCATTGCCACATTTGCCGAGCGGCACAATCTATGGATCATCAGCGATGAGGTTTACCGCAGCACAATATTCAACGGCGAGTTCCTCTCAACAGCATCTGCAGGCTAGGATGGACGCTTGGGCCGGTCTTGGCATCAGTTTGGAAAATCTTGCGCAATGCATGTTTTTCGGATCGCCGACCTGTATTCAGGATGCCGCAGCGGTGGCTCTCGATGAGGCGGTGACGAAGAGATGCGGTTTTCTCAAGCGAACTGCAGCGCTGCATCGTTGATTACGCACGTGGCGCTCCCCTCAAGATAGGTGGTTACCATTCTCGCGCTGCCGGTGAGCATTGGAGTCCGCACTGTGTTGGACGTGCGCTCATGCGTCGGGAAATTTCTTATAGACAGGGGAGGGTCTGTCAGGCTGGAAAATCACAAGCTGCCCCGCGAATGAGGAAGCAAAAAAGGTGCAAGACCAGATCGATTCTTCCGGGCAACTCGGTCCTCGCATCATCGCCGATCAGCGGCCGTACCGTCGAGAACCAAAATGCGCACGATCTCAGCCGGTCGGCTTCGACCAAAACATGCGGACTACCGGACGGGGACAGTCGGTGCCGCGTCCCGTCCTGTGGCCGGCGCTATGCTGACGCTCCTACGGTATCCCGTTCACCGCGGCAGGAGGGCGAATTTCCTCCGTCCTGCGCGGGACAACCGTCCACTGTTGCGGCCGCACGCAGGACTGCGGCTTATACGCCGTTCTTCCTTTGAGCGGCGTCCAGTTCGCAGGGCTAAATCACCATTGGTATGCAGACGAGCCTCTCGGCGTCTGGACAGAGATCAATTGCGCTTTGCACCAGGGTTCCTGGATCGTAAGCTCCAAACACGCTGCAGTCGCCTGATATGGTCCACTACGTTGGCCGGCTCATACGGCTTCGCAAGGTGCGGGCCTTCCTGACAAAGGTCGCCCGCCGCGATCGCAGTTCGTTCTACTGCGGCAGAAAGCACTATTTTGACCTCGGGCTTGTTCTCGCGAACCCACTTCGACAGTTGGAACCCGTTCATGTTGCCCGGCAGGTCAACGTCACACAAGACGGTGTCCACACCGAACTCCGCATAGTTCAACGCTTGTTGCGCCTCACGTGCGAAATGAGCCTCAATCACCCTGTAGCCACAGTGGCGGAGATAGTCCGCGATGACGCATCGGGCGATGACGTCGCCGTCAACCACGAGGATCGTTTGGCTCTGTTGGTTCGGGGCTTCCATTGACGGAGAACGGTCAGCAACCGGCAGGGTTCCACGCATCATGACCTGCGCGGGATGCCGACCGAAGATCGCGGCGAGATCCTGCACGAAATGATCCCTGCCGGCGGGCGCATTCAATTCAGCGGAGCGATGCCGCACTGGTGACGCCGTTTGCCACCTGGTCGACGAGACGGGCTAGAAGGCATGGTCTCGAAGCTCGAGGGCAGTCCATATCGCAGCGGCAAACGAGCGCTTGGCGCAAGATCAAGTGCTTTGAGGAAAAGGAAATGCAAATCATCGGTGCACAGCGCGAGCGCGGCAAAGCTACCCAGGTGATCATGGCTGAAAAGGCCTCTACAAAGGCGGCGCACTCGTCAACTTCAATGCCGATGAGCGGCAAGCGCTTTGGGATCGTGTCCAGGGCAAGGTTGGCGGCCCCGGTCCCGAAGGGACATAAAAAGGAAAAGGCCGAGTGGCTGAAGCCCGGACTGGTTGGCTGGGTCGAGACCCTCAAAGGCGAAGAGAAGCTGCGGCACGCAAGGCTGCTGGATTTCCGGGAGGATGATGCAAATGGCCATGCCTAAGAAAGATCAGGAACGCGCCACCTACGCCTGGATGTACGGCGCCCAAGCGCGCAAGGATGGCAAGGAGCGTGAGGTGCCAGCTTACTGGCAGGAACATGCCGACGCGTGGCAGCGGGGCTTTGACGGTGTGGCGATGGACGGTTTTGGCAAGACCAAAACCGTCAACGACGAGATGGAGGCCGAGGTCGACGAAGCTGCCGTCGAGCGCCCCGACGAATAGCCATTTTGCCGTATGCCGTATGGTCGTTTTTAATTGGAGAAGGGTTTCGTTGGGCCTATAAAGATTGCGTTTACCATTGCCTTTTTAGGAGGATGCGATGGTTGCAACGCCCATAGATATCGCTCAAGCGGCCACTGCGACTACGGCTACCTTGCTGAAGTGGCAGAAGTCCATGGAGGAACGCGCCACGTTTCGCCAGAACATGGATCAATCGCGCAGGGCGATCCAAGCCTCACGCGAACTGCTGAAGCGCCTTCGCCAACGTCATCGCGACGAGATGTCGGAAAGTTCGGAAAATGCCGACCCGTCTACTGCGCCGATATCGCAACGCGCCGGCAGCTAGCGGGAGGCGACCAGAGCCGATGTGATGGGGAAAGTTTCACTGGCCGTTCCTTGGGTGGGCAGGCAAGTTAAACTTTGTCAACGAGCGGCCTTTTTCGCGCTCGCGGAAGTGCCACGTGGCTTTCGACCAGGCGCACGTGCTCGGCGTCGACAGTCACCAATGGCCGGAGGCTGACGGTTACCTTGTCCCCGTCGATGCGTGTGACAGGGCCGATCAATTCCATATGCTGGCCAATTACAGCCTTCGAAGTCGAATCGACAACAGAATGCGGGAAGTCGTAGGAGGGGATCGTCACGCTTATGCGATCGGGCGTCACCCGGCTGCGCACAATCGCCGTGACTGCGACCTCGTCGCCAACTTTGATACTTCCCCGAGCCATGCCCAACACTTTGGAGCAGCCGGCACCGGCGTCAAGATGAGGGGGAGCTAATAAAACCCCTCCGCGCCGCGATTGTGACGCGGGGCGATCCGATCGCCGCCAGCGACTTAGCAGACCAATTGATGACAGCGGCCGAGAAGCCTGGCATCCCTGCCGACCAAATCAACGGCGAAATCGAAAGCGTTCCAACTGCTCTTAGAGGTGATGCGGCGCGAGAGTTGCGCGAGGAGAACCAGCCCGGAGGCTTCTCCGGGGCTGTGCCGGTCCTGTCCCGTTCCAGCGGATGAACTGCGCCTTCTGGCCGGTGACCGTCTCAATCGACTTCAACAGGGGTCCATGGGCCTCAGGTAGAGCTTGGCAGTGCTCCCTGTGGTACGCCAGGAGCGGCCCGGCGATGCTCTTGTGCAGCGCTTCGGCTGCCGCCAGGAAGCGCTCGATTTCAGCCCGGGAAAGCTGTTCGGAAGGTTTGTTCTGGCCATTGGCGCTCTCCATTGAGGGCGTCGCCGCAACGAGGACCATAATCCTACATGCCAGGCCGTCTGACAAGCGCCTCGCCGGCCTTACCTGAAGGAAGACGCAGGGCCACGGCGCCAAGCGGAGCCATCAGGAGCAACCCGCAAAGATGAGCAACGGCAGGCCCGGCGACCTCCTTTGGCACATGGGACAAACAAGAAGGGCGCCGAGCCTTACCGGCGCTGCTTTGTGAGGGAGACGACGCTGGATGATGAGAGTATGCGATCATGCTAATGTCTGCGAACCATGCGAATGAAGGAAAGCCGCGTGGCAGTGCCAATCAACGACGTTGAGACCAAGGTCGGCGGGTGCGATCAGGTTCGGACCATGATGACGGGCTGGTTGGCCTGCACATGGTGGTGGCTACCGCGCTACCGCCTTGCTTTGCGCCAGCCGACGGCCCATGCCTCTGCCTCGCTGCACAGCCAGCGCTCGCTGTACTGAAACTGATCGTCGTCTTCCAGTAATGCTCCTGCCCTGGAACGTGATAAATCGCTCATCGGTACTGGTGGAAATGTTGCCCTTGATATCGCGGCTCCCCGCGCCGGCCGTGCGGGTGCCACTCAGCCAGCCAGCTGGGATGAGCCGGTCAGGGAACCATCACCAGCGCCGGCAGATATTGCCGTCGCCACATCCACCGCCCCTTTGCGTTCTTGCGCCAGCGGTCGGCCTGATCCGCACCTTGATGACGCTGGACTTTGCCCACGCCCTCTCCCCCGAGTGCAGAATGCTTCCAAAGCGGTAGCGAGTCCAGACCGGAACATTAGCGCCGTCTAACGGTCATTTCGGCAGTGTTCCGAACCGTGATTGGTAGAGCGTTGGTGGCGTTTCATCTTGTCTATTTTTCCGGCCTGACGGCAGACCAGCTGCTAGGCAGCGCCGTTTCTATGATAGTGTGTTTGCTGCTTTATCACGCTCTAGCTACGGACCCTTAACTGATGGTCCACTTCCCGGCTACCCGGCAATCGAAGGTCGCGCGACGTTCCCGACTTTTTCAGCATGATGAGAAGGGCCTCTAGGATTTGTTGTGCGCCCGTAGCCAGTGCCCATGCATTCGCGACGATCTCTCACGCTCTGTCATCCCGCCCTCCTAAAATATGTGGTCGGAGCGTGCTTTAGAAAGCTTCGCCCCAGCAGGGGCGTGCTTGACGATTTCGGCGAACAGAAAAAGTCGCCGGCTCCGCCCGACCAGGCCGGGATGGTCGTTGGGAAATTTGTTGACGGCGCTCGTGTTCACCTCACGTCCAACGCGGTTGAATTGCAGCTGACCGTCGAAGTCGTGGCTGAGAATGTCCTTGAGGCTGGTCCTTTGGTCCCCGGGTCCAGCCAGGCGTCATAGTATGCCTGGTAGAGAATGAGAGGCTGTTGATCATGTGATGCTGGTGCAGCTGGTTATGTCGAGATTGGAATTGTAAGCCCAAAGCCCGGCGAACGAGAAAGGCGCGTGGGCTGGCTGGGGCAAAGCGCGCAGCTGAATGACCGGAAGCTGCAGACGGACGATTGGTCACCCTTCTCTACGAGCAATCCGGCCTGCTCGGAGTGTCAGGGATATCCGGTGATATGCGGACGCTAATCGACTCCGATGATCCTCTTGCCGCCGAAACAGTCGATCTCTTCGTCTATCGTATCGCACGCGAGATCGGGTCGCTGGCCGCTGCGATAGGCGGACTGGACACGCTGGTGTTCAAGGCAGGCGTAGGCCAAAACGCCCAATGTATTCGAGAGAGGGCCGGGGCTGTGGCCGGCTGGCTTGCGGTTAATATCGACCACAAGCTGAATGGACGAGGCGACGAGGTCATCAGCCTTGCTGGTTCCGACGTCGACGTGCTTGTGATCCCCACGGATGAAGAGAGAGCCGTGGGGATCCAGCTGCTATCTGTGCGCCCTCAAGCTTTGTCGCTCGTGCCCTGAGCGCCGAACCTGATGCTACTGGCGCGGCGGGTGTCTCGACCTGTCAGGAGTTCGGCGGCAGCAGCATGGTCCGATAGCCGGCCATCAAGGCGATCAAGGTTGCTGCAACCAGCGGCAACCAGAACTTGGTCGGTCCGGCAAATACTGCCAGCGATGCGCGGCGATGCCGTCAGCACCGTCAGGAACCAGACCTCCCACGGGTTGAAACCGCCCATGGGTCAATCGTCCGGTTTGGCAACAAGGGCCAAGATGATCGCTGCCGCAGCCGTGCGGCAAGACATTTGCGGCGGTGTTCCTCCGGCAACGACTTGTTTCAGCTAGTTGTGGAGGTGCGACAATTGAAATCCGGGCTGGCGTTCGACGCCGGATAACAGCGATTCCGCCGATCGGAACATGTCCTCGAATTCCAACTCGTTTTCAAACACCACGCCGCCGACGCTGATGGTCAGCGTGTCCGCGGTTCCTTTTGGCGCGAAATAGGCTTGGGCCACGCGCGCCCGGATACGGTCGCCGATCTCCCTGGCGTCGTCTTCTGTCGCACCGGGCAGAAAGACCCCGAACATGGAGGTTCCGATCCGGCCCACCAGATCTTCCTTGCGTACCGATGACTGGATGGTCGAGGCTATGAGCCGCAAGGCTTCGTCACCCCAGCCAAGGCCGAAGCGCAGATTGATGGACCTGATGTGTTCGGGATGAATGACCAGGAAGGCGCCAGATCTTGGACCAGACGATTCCGGCCTGGTTGCTCTCCTTTCGACCATCGACGTGAAGACTGTCCGGTTGAGGCAGCCTGTCAGGCTGTCAAAGGTCGCCGACTTGTTGAGTTCTTTTCGATAACGGACGAGCTCGGTCCGCTGCAGTCCAATGAACAGGAAAAGTGGGCCACCGACGATGACCGGCAACAGGATCGCGGTGACCATGCTGCGGCCGAAGGGCGTCAAGGCTTCCGAGAACAGAAGCAGATAATTTAGGCCAACCGAGAGGAGCAGAATTCCCGCCGATCCCAGGGCAGTCAGCCATGCGATATCTTTCCATTGCCGGGGCGAGCTATTCGCCATTGGTGTCATCATTAGCCAATCTCCCGCCTGATCGGCTGTCATAAGGCCAAGGTGCTGCACTTTCAGTTTCGAGGAAACATACAATTTTAGTAATGGCGCAATCACCTACCATCGGCCCGAAATCAGCCCTTCAAAAGCAAGGCTACGGCGGCAAAAGCAACGACACCGAATTATCGGCTATTGCGGCGGGCCGAATATCCCCATCTGCGCGTCTCTGGCCACTGCCTCCGCCTTGCCATAGATTCCATTCGCCAAGGCCGTCGCCCAGCCATTGGAAACAAGCCACGCGCCGACATCCTGCTTGCCCAAGCTGCACGGTGCCGCAATGGCAAAACGATCGATTTCCGGCGGCACGACGCATTTCAGCGCCCGGCCGCGCAGCCAGGAATTGAACGTCGCGCGCGCACGCTGGCCGCAAGGCCAGGCGATGCCACGAAAGGAACAGGTCTCATCCAGGTCAATGCCTTGGATCCCGCTGATGGCTACCTTGCGCCCCATCGATTCGAAGGTTGCCGACGAGGTAGCAACCGGTTGGTACAGCAGGACCTCTTTCCAATCCTTTGGCATTCGCATCCCTGCAGGCGCGGCCAGACCAAGGTCGCTGAGCGGCGGGCGCGGCTCGACCCGTTCGATTTGCGCCGAATCAAGCTGTGGCGGCGCGATAAGGTCCTGAGCAATCTTGCGTGCCCGTCCTCGCCATGGCGTATTGGCGACGGTCGCAACTGGTCGCAGTGGCTGGCTATCGTCGATGGATTGACGCGGCGCTGGTATCGGCCGATCGATGGGAAGCAGATCGGCGGCCCGGATGATCAACAAGACCCCGGCCAGGAGGAGCAGGCTTCCGAGCGCTATCAAGCGATTGTGCCTCGGCCAGCCCATCAACTCAAGCAAGGTTCCTTGCCCCTCAATACCCCGATGTCGATTTGGCGACCAGCTTGAGTGCACCTTTTTGAACCTGATAGAAGGGCATGGATCGCTCACTGGAGCCATCCGCCCGAAACCGGAACAGGCCGGTCGATCCGCGAAATCCGCTCCGATTTTCGAGCACCTGCTTGCTGAAGCCGTCAGGCCCGGCCGAACTTGCAATTCCTGCTGTCAGGGCGACCATATCATAGGCGTAGGCGACATTGGCGTCGGCTGGATAATTGTAGGTCGTCTTGAAGCGGTCGGCGATTGGGCCGGTTTCGGTTGGGTCGAGCGTGGCGATATAGGAGCCTTCAAACAGCGGCTCCATCGGATGTTCCAGCCAGCGGTTGGTTCCAATGACGGCGACTGCTTTTCCGGGAATGCCTTTCGTTTTGAGCGCCGCAAGGATCTGCGCCGGATTGTCGTCGCCGCTGGCGATGATGATGGCATCGGGAGCCTCGACCAGCGAGCCCGCATCATTGACCACTTTGGTGCCGCCATCGCCGGCCGGATACGGAATGGTGACGGCGAGTGTCGCGCCATAGATGCTGAGGCTGTTGGCGACCCGCTTTTCAACCACGCCGGCATTCGCGCCCGCCGCAACGAGCAACACGAACTTCTTGCTGCCTTTGGCCGCCAGGCCGGCTGCGCCCGCGGCCGCGCTGTCGGCCTCGTTGAGGCGCACCGCATAGACGCCCGGGCCGCCGGCGAAATTGTCGGCCAGCGCCAGCACCGGCGGTCGCTTCGATCCCGAGAGCTTGGCTATGTGCTGCGCGGCCGCGAGTTCGACCGGGCCGATGACGATCTTGGTTCCAGTGGTGATCGCCTTCACAGCCAATTCGCTGGCGTGCGCGCTGTCGCCCTTGGTGTCCTCGACCGTGACCGTGAGCAGGACATTTCCAAGGTCGGCCATCGCGAGCTTGGTCGCATCGAGCATCTTCCTGCCGTTTTCGCCGGCGTTGCCCGGGGCCGACAAAGGCAGCAGCATCGTGACCTTCGTCGATCCCGTGCCGAGCGATTGCGTCGCCTGGGCGGGACCGGCAACGGCGCCGGTGACCGGCGCTCCAGGTGCGGCGATCGCCGCCGGGTCGAGCGCGTCCGAGACGCTGCCTTTCGACTGGCAGCCCGACACTATGCCAGCTAACGCAAAGACGATCGCCCACGTCCACGAACCGTGTCGCTGCCGGCCAGAATCCATGATGCCTCCCTCATATCCCGCCGGGTATTTGTCCCGGTCTCATCCGTTCATCTTACGGCAGACTTGCCTCGCCGTCTTTGCAATTGCTGGATTATGGCTCAGCCGTCGAAAAGTTTTGCCCGGAGCGCCTTGATCATTCTGGCTTGCCCGGCGCTTCGATAGTCCGCGCATTTCATGTATCGTGGGCCCGGCACGAACAGGCGGCGCACACAAATCCGCCTCGCCGGGGCAGGGGCACCATCGTCTCCTGCTGTCGGGAATGCGGAGAATCCGAACGTCGCCACCGGCAATGGCCCGGCCACCGCAAAACCTTCTCTCGCCAGGATTGCAAGCGCACGCCGGCAGTAGCGGACCGAAAGTTCGGAGAACCGGGTTTCACCGTGCCCGGCACGATACTTCATGACGGTGGTGCAGAGATCGCCTGCGGCAAGGCTGTTTGCCTGCGCCAGATATCTGACGCCGAGCGCGATGTTGGTCGCCGGCGCGCCAAGCTCGTCGAGCGAGCCACGAAAGCCCAGCATTCGGGCCGTCGCGGGCATTACCTGCATCAACCCGACCTCACCATCGGCGCCGTGCACATCGGGATCGAATCCGCTTTCGATCTCCATCACCGCGTGCGCCAGCACCGGCTCCAGGCCGTAGAGCGATGCCTGGCACGTCGCGAACGCCTTGAATGTCTCGCGCGTCCATTCCGGAGCGACATCGCAGCGAACCGGCCGCGTCAAGCCGGACGGAGCTTGCTGCTCGAGGGCAGGTCGTTCCAGCCAGTTGGCACGGGCTTCAGGGGCAAAAACGGCCAGTGCGATCGCTCCGGCAATCGCTCTCGACAATCTTCCACGGGCGATCATCGTCAGCCTGTCGGCGCGACTTGATCCCTTTCGGTCAGTTCATGTACTCGACCATGCGGTCGTGGAAGCACTCGCACTTGTTGAGCGTGTCCTCGTCCTTGTAGTTCGTCTTGAGGTAGCCATAGGCCATGCCGCAGGCGACCTTGGCTTCCGACGCCCAGACGAAGGCGGGGCGGGACGAATTGATCCATTCCGAGCTGTTGGCGACGGCCACCGACTCGTCCATCAGCTTGACCACCTGGACCTTGAGATCGACGATGTTGTCGTTCAACACCAGGTTCGATGTGCCGACGGTCCGGCAATAGTCGGCCACCGGCCCGTCGATGATGTCGGCGGCATAGCCCGTCGACCCGACTGCCAGCAACAGCGTCGCAGCGGAAACCAACAGTCTTACGGAACGTTTCATGATGAGATCCCCCTCTGTATTCCTAATCTCTAATACATAGCATAGTCGCGTGGCCCCGCACCATGCTCCTAGACCACGTTTGCCGTTGTCGTATGCTGCGTCACTCCGTCATCGTAGAGCAGGGTGATCGTGTTGGCGACGGGTGCATTCGTCAAGGTGGCCACGTCCACGAAATTGGCGCCGTTGGCCAAACCGTCGGCGTCGACGCTGACAGTGTTCGTTCCCGCATTGTAGTTCACGAAGTCGCCGACATTGGCCCCTCCGGCGGCTGTATCGAACAAGGAGGTAAGGTCGATGATGTCGCCATGGCCGCCGACACCGCTGTAGTCAGCGATAAGATCTTTGATGTCGAGGTGCTCGAGCTTGAACGTATCGACGCCTATACCACCGGTGAGCGTGTCCTGACCGGAACCGCCGATCAGCAGGTCGTTGCCGTCGCCGCCGAACAGTATGTCCGCTCCCGAGCCGCCGTAAAGCGTGTCGTTACCGGAGTTGCCCGACAAGGTATCATCGCCGCGTCCGCCGGAGAGGATATCAGCCTGGAGATTGAGTCCATTGAGGGTGTCGTTACCGTCCTCGCCGAGCAGCGTGGTTTCTGTCGCGGTCGTGGTGTGAGTGTCCACGCCCGAAGTTCCTTGCCAGGTGCTGAGATCGGGCGAAAGGTGTGCCGTCACTGACCCGGCAATTGGGTCGCCGTCACCGTCGGTTGCCGTGACCGGGATCGAGATGTCGAACGGTGTGACGGCGTTGGCGGTCGTGTAGGTGACCGGGCCTAGCTTGAAGTCATTCGAGCCAACATTGGCCGAAATTTCGATTGCGCTGAACGGGTCCGAATTTGCAACCACGGTAAAGGTGTCGCCTTGCGCGAGACCGGTGATCGTCCACGTTCCGTCCCCATTGTTCGTTGCGGTCGGAGTAGCTCCGCCGGAGCCGTTGACGACAGTGACCAAGGCGCCGAGGGCCGTGCTTTCGCCGGTAACATCACCTATGTAGGTGTTATCATAGTCGGCGTTGACCGGGCGGATCGTTATAGAAACCAGGCCAGGTCCCGAGACATTGCCAATCCCCTGTGTATAGCTAGCCACCTCGTAGTGATCCGTATAGTGGGTTCCCGCCCCGATGCCCGCGGGGGTTCCGGCGATGGTGCCGTCGGTGGTTGCATTGCTGACGAAATCGAAGCGGATCTTCTCACCAGGGCTGATGCTGTTTCCGCCATCGACGCCCCAACTGCCCGTGCTGGTGTTCACGGAATTGGGGCTGTTGGCGGTTGCGAGCAGGTCGCTGGTTGAGCCGATGGAGTCCAGGACAATCGCTTGGTTGTTGCCACCGCTTGGCGAGAAGTTCGCCGTATTGAACTGGTTGCCGGCAAACATCGTCGCGGCCTGGGTGTATGTCCAAGTATCTGTCGCCGGGTTCAGGGTCGCCGTGAAAGCGAGGTCGCTGCCGTTCGCGGCCGAGGTCCGTCCCTCCACAGTATGCGTATCGACGACGTGGAAGAAGACCTGCTCGCCATTCAGGAATATGTTTGTGCTGCCTGATGTGACGGCCGCGCCTTCGGTCACGTTGAACACGACATTGCCAACGCCGTCAGCACCGGCGCTCGCGGCAAAATTGATGCTCTCCGTCAGCACCGTATGCGTGGTGTTTTCCACGAAGATGCCATCCGGCTTGAATGGCAGCGGAACGTCGTCCAGGACCGTCAGATTGACCGATCCGGAAACATGATCACCGCTGGTGTCGGTTGCCACCACCTGAAGCCCGTTGATGGTGACGTTGCCCGAGCCGGCAAGATGCTGGAGCTGGTCGGTCAGTGTCGCGGTAACGACGGGTGTCAACGAACTGTTGGCGCCGGCGCTTGTGTTTGACAGCGCCAGATAGACGAATGCGCCGAGGTTCACGCTGCCGGCCGTTTGTATCAGACTGCCGACGAGTTGGTTGCCGACGAGCGCCCAGCTGATTGTGTATCCAGAGGCTAGGCCAGAAACAGTCGGCGCCACCCAGTTTGGATCGCCGGTCGGGTTGGCGAATGCAACATTAATGGCTTCGCCGGTCGTGGTGAAGGTGATGCCGCTGATTGCTTGCGCCGTCTCGCCGCGGCTGCCTGGGTTGGTGCCGGTCACGGCCCCGGCTTGGAGATCCGCAGGCGCCGAAGCATCGAGCGTGGTGTCGAGCGCGGCTTCGTTCAATGTCAACGATGCAGTCCCGCCACCCGATGGAACGGTGTTGGTCTGCACATTCAGGGTCACCGTGGCCGTCGAAGTGTCGCCGTCACCGTCCTTGATCGTGTAGGTGAAAGAGTCCGAGCCGACATAGATGCCCGTCGGCGTGTAGGTGAACGTTCCATCGTTGTTGTAGGTGACGGTGCCGTGAGCACCGTTGGTGGCGGTCACCTGGCCGCTGACCGGATTGTTGTCGGTGTCGACGCCGTCGGCTCCGAATTTGTCGTTGTCCAAGAGACCAGTGAGAACCGTTGCACCTGTGATGGTCGGAGCCCAGGTGTCGGCGGTGGCCGTCGGCACGTCGTCGACGATGGCGACGTTGATGGTGCCGGTGGTGGTGTTGCCGTTGGCGTCGGTGACCTTGTAGGTGAAG
>NZ_JAMYQD010000022.1:0-118915 GCF_040320665.1 Mesorhizobium sp. M0626
GAGGGGGAGATGGCCGGCAGGCCAGAGGGGGTCGCCGCGCGCGACGCGCTGACCCCTTTTCCAGCGCGAGACGACGTTCGCGCTTCACGCCCAACGACCCCCTCTGTCGCCTTCGGCGACATCTCCCCCTCGAGGGGGGAGATTGGCGCCTAATCACGCCTTGCGCTTCTCCACCTCCGCCTTCCTCAGCAGGAAGCGCTGGATCTTGCCGCTTGGGGTCTTCGGCAGTTCCGTGATGAACTCGACCTCGCGCGGGTAGGCGTGCGCCGAGAGCCGTTTCTTGACGTGCTGGGCCAGCTCTTCGGCGAGCTCCGAATTGCCCTTGTAAGCCGGCGCCAGAACGACGAAGGCCTTGACGATCTCGGTGCGCTGCGGATCGGGCACGCCGACGACAGCCGCCTCGTTGACCGCCGGATGCTCGATCAGCGCGCTTTCGACGTCGAACGGACCGATGCGATAGCCGGCCGAAGTGATGACATCGTCGGCGCGGCCGATGAAGGAAACCGAACCGTCCGGCTCGTACTCCACCGTGTCGCCCGTGCGGTAGTAGCCGCCCGTGATCGCCGGCGTCTCGGCTTGGTGATAGCCGTCGAACCAGCGCAGCGGCGACTTCGCGATGTCGACGGCGAGGATGCCGGGCTGGTTGGGGCCGAGCTCGTTGCCGGCCTCGTCCAATACCACCATGCGATATCCGGGCATTGCGAAGCCGGCCGAGCCCGCGCGCACGACATGCGAGAGCCCATGATGGTTGTTGACCATCATGCCGTTCTCGGTCTGGCCGTAATGGTCGTGAATGGGCGCGGCGAGATTTGCGTCGAACCAGCGGATGACTTCCGGGTTGAGCGGCTCGCCGGCGCTGCTCACCACGCGCAGTCTGCCTTTGACACGGGCCGCAGCTTCCGCGCCTTCCGCCATCAGCAGGCGATAGGCGGTCGGCGAGCCGGCAAGGCTGGTGACGCCGAGCCGCTCGATGATGTCGTAAGTGCTCTTGGCGTTGAAGGCGCCTTCATGGAAGGTCGTGGCGATGCCGAGCTGCAACGGGCCGGTGATGGCGTAATAGAGGCCGTAGGCCCAGCCGGGGTCGGCGATGTTCCAGAAGATGTCGTCGGGCAGCAAGCCGATGGCGTCACGCATATAGGCGCCGAAGGCGAGCAGGGCGCGGAGCGGCACCGGCACGCCCTTGGGCAGGCCGGTCGTTCCCGACGTCGACATCATCATGAACAAGTCGTCGCCCTTGCGCATCACCGGCTGGCAGTCGGGCGAGGCGGCGGCAAGCGCGGCGCGGAAATCGATGTCGCCTGCAGGCAGCACATCGCCATTGCCAAGAATGGTGGCGATTTGCGCTGATGTCTCGACCTCGTCGAGCTTACCGCGATCGGCCGGGTTGGTCACCACGATCCTGGCGCCGCTATAGCCGAGGCGGTGCTCGATGGCTTTCGGACCGAAGGCGGTGAACAGCGGCTGGTAGACCGCGCCGATGCGCCACGTCCCGAGGATCAGCGCCACCAGTTCGGGGACGCGCGGCAGCATGCCGGCGACGACATCGCCGGCACGGACGCCGGCGGCCTTGAGCACATTGGCGGCGCGCCCCGACATGTCGGCGAGATCGTCGAAGCTGAATTCGCGAAGCTCACCGCCGGCCGAGATCGCGCGCAGCGCCAGCCGGTTTTGTCCGGTGTAGCGGCCGCAGCATTCGACATAGGCATTGATGCCGGTTCCAGGGTTGCCATACAACCACGCGATCTCATCTTCGATGCGAAAGCGCTGAACGGCATCCTCATAGCGCGGCATTTTGCTCATTGCGGTCCTCCCTAAGCGGCGCCCATCTCCCCTTGGAGCGCCTTATCGGTCAGATTGCCTGAAATTGCTGCGCTGGTCGATTACGGCGATAGTCGGGGGATGCGAAGGATCGCAGCGCAGCGACAATCCGCGCCGAGCCACTGCTGTTGACCGAACCGTCCATCCGGCCGATAGCACCGCCAGAATTGCCCCGAGGCCCCAATGATCCCAAACTCAACTTTCGATGACGCGGCCACAGCCGACGAAGGACGCGACGCCGACACCGCGTGGCAGGACGACATCCGCGCCGGTGTGCGCCACGTCCGCGATCTCGCCTCGCTGCCGCTGTCACCCGCCGAGCACGCGGCGGCGCAGGAGGCGGCTACGCGCCACAAGGTGCGTGCCCCCAAAACCTATCTCGACCTGATCGACTGGAACGATCCCGCCGATCCGATCCGCGCCCAGGTCATTGCATCGCCGGATGAGCTGACGGAAACGGAAGGCGAGCTCGACGATCCGATCGCCGACCATGCCTTCAGTCCGGTGCCGCGACTGACGCACCGCCACGCCGACCGCGTGCTGTTGTTTGCGACCTACCAATGCGCGGTCTATTGCCGCTTCTGCTTCCGCAAGGAATCCCTGACCTCGATCGGCCGCGGCTATACGCGAGAAGCGCTCGAAGAGGCTTTTGCCTATATCGAAGGCCATCCCGAAATCCGCGAAGTGATCCTGACCGGCGGCGATCCGCTGTCGCTGCCGGACAAGGCGCTGGCCGAAATCCGCGCCCGCATCGAGGCGATCGCGCATGTCAGGCTGCTGCGAATCCACACGCGCGTGCCTGTCGTACTGCCCGCGCGCATCACGCCGGGGCTGGTTGGCGCGTTGCAGGGCCGGCTGATGGTCACAATCGTCACCCATTTCAACCATGCGCGGGAGATCACGCCGGCCACCGAATTGGCCTGCCGCGTCATGCGCCAGGCAGGCTTCGTGCTGCTCAACCAGAGTGTCCTGCTCAAGGGCGTCAACGACACGGTCGAGGTGCTGGAGGAACTCTGCCGCGAACTGATGTACCGGCTCGGCGTCAAACCCTATTACCTGCACCATGGCGACCTCGCGCGCGGCATGGCGCACAGGCGCACCACGATTGCGCAGGGACAGGCGCTGGCCGGCGCGCTGCGCGCCCGCCTGTCGGGCATCTGCAATCCGGTCTATGTGCTGGACCTGCCGGATGGCGGCGGCAAGGTGCCGCTCGGGCCATGCCATGTCGAGGGACGGGACGGGCAGGATTGGCGCATCCGCGGCCAGGATGGCGAGGTGAGGGTATATCGGGACGTGGTGGTGTAGGCACGGCGCAGCGGCGACGATGACCGCCGCCGTCACATTGTCGATCGGGATGACCGATCGCACCAAACTCTCGCCACGACGCGTTCGCCTGCATTCCATATGTTGACATAAAGATATCCTTATGTGATGGTTGTCGCCTCAAGGATAAAAAATGTCGCAGAATTCTGCATCGCTGGACGTTTTGTTCGGCCCCGTCGCGGCCAAGCCCGACGGTTCGGAAGTGCTTGCGGCGCTCACCGCGGCGGCACGCGAGCGCATCCTCATCCTCGACGGCGCCATGGGCACGCAGATCCAGGGTCTCGGTTTCGACGAGGAGCATTTTCGCGGCGAGGCATTCGCCGGCTGCGCCTGCCACCAGCAAGGCAACAACGACCTCTTGATCCTGACGCAGCCGAAGGCGATCGAGGAGATCCATTATCAATACGCCATCGCTGGCGCCGATATCCTCGAGACCAACACCTTCTCCTCGACCTCGATCGCCCAGGCGGATTACGGCATGGAGGATGCCGTCTACGCGCTGAACCGCGACGGCGCGCGACTGGTGCGTCGGGCAGCGGCGAGGGCACAGCAGGAAGATGGCAAGCGCCGTTTCGTCGCCGGCGCGCTCGGGCCGACCAACCGCACCGCCTCAATGTCGCCCGACGTCAACAATCCCGGCTACCGTGCGGTGACTTTCGACGAATTGCGCCTGGCCTATGGCGAGCAGCTGCGCGGCCTGGTCGACGGTGGCGCCGACATCATTCTCATCGAAACCATCTTCGACACGCTGAACGCCAAGGCGGCGATCTTTGCCTGCAACGAGATTTTCCTCGAAAAGGGCGTGCGCCTGCCGGTGATGATTTCGGGCACCATCACCGATCTCTCCGGCCGCACGCTGTCGGGCCAGACGCCGACCGCCTTCTGGCATTCGGTGCGCCATGCCAACCCCTTCACCATCGGCCTCAACTGCGCGCTCGGCGCCAATGCGATGCGCGCGCATCTGGCCGAAATTTCAGGCGCCGCCGACACCTTCGTCTGCGCCTATCCGAATGCCGGCCTGCCCAATGAATTCGGCCGCTATGACGAGAGCCCGGACTTCATGGCCGCACAGATCGAGGATTTCGCGCGCGAAGGGCTGGTCAATGTCGTCGGCGGCTGCTGCGGCTCGACGCCGGACCACATCCGCGCCATCGCCGGCGCCGTGAAAAAGTATCCGCCGCGCGCCATCCCCGAGATCGAGCGCAAGATGCGCCTGTGCGGGCTGGAGCCGTTCACGCTGACCGACGAGATTCCCTTCGTCAATGTCGGCGAGCGCACCAACGTCACCGGCTCGGCCAAGTTCCGAAAACTGATCACGGCGGGCGACTATGTCCCCGCGCTCGATGTGGCGCGCGACCAGGTCGCCAATGGCGCCCAGATCATCGACATCAACATGGACGAAGGCCTGATCGATTCGAAAAAGGCGATGGTCGAGTATCTCAACCTGATCGCCGCCGAACCGGACATCGCCCGTGTTCCGGTGATGGTCGACTCCTCGAAATGGGAGATCATCGAGGCCGGGCTGAAATGTGTGCAGGGCAAGCCGCTGGTCAACTCCATCTCGATGAAGGAAGGCGAGGAAGCCTTCCTTCATCACGCGAAACTGGTGCGCGCCTATGGCGCCGCGGTGGTCGTCATGGCCTTCGACGAGGCCGGCCAGGCCGACACCAGGGCGCGCAAGGTCGAGATCTGCACCCGCGCCTACAAGCTGCTCACCGAACAGGCCGGCTTCCCGCCCGAAGACATCGTCTTCGACCCCAATGTCTTCGCGGTCGCCACCGGCATAGAGGAGCACGACAATTACGGCGTCGACTTCATCGAGGCCACCGGCGAGATCACCGCCACGCTGCCGCATGTGCATATCTCGGGCGGCGTCTCGAACCTGTCCTTCTCCTTCCGCGGCAACGAGCCGGTGCGCGAGGCGATGCACGCGGTGTTCCTCTACCATGCCATCCAGCGCGGCATGGATATGGGCATCGTCAATGCTGGCCAGCTGGCCGTCTACGACACGATCGAGCCGGAGCTGCGCGAAGCCTGCGAGGACGTCGTGCTCAACCGCGCGCCCAGGGCCGGCGGCACCGCCACCGAACGCATGCTGGAGATCGCCGAGCGTTTCAAGGGCACGGCCGGCAAGGAAGCCAGGGAGCGCGATCTCGCCTGGCGCGACTGGACGGTCGAGCAGCGGATTTCGCATGCGCTGGTCAACGGCATCACCGAATTCATCGACGCCGACACCGAAGAGGCGCGGCTTGCGGCCGAGCGGCCTCTGCATGTCATCGAAGGCCCGCTGATGGCCGGCATGAATGTCGTCGGCGATCTGTTCGGCGCTGGAAAGATGTTTCTGCCGCAAGTGGTGAAGTCGGCGCGCGTGATGAAGCAGGCGGTGGCCGGATTGCTGCCGCACATGGAGGCGGAAAAACTGGCGAATGCCGCCAATGGGATCGACAATGGCGAGCGCCAGACAGCCGGCAAAATCCTGATGGCGACTGTAAAGGGCGATGTCCACGACATCGGCAAGAACATCGTCGGCGTCGTTCTGGCCTGCAACAATTACGAGATCATCGATCTCGGCGTCATGGTGCCGGCGGCGAAGATCCTGCAGACGGCTCGCGAGCAAAATGTCGACATCATCGGCCTATCCGGCCTGATCACCCCGTCGCTGGACGAGATGGTGCACATGGCCGCCGAGATGGAACGCGAAGGGTTCGACATTCCGCTGCTGATCGGCGGCGCGACTACCAGCCGCGTGCACACGGCGGTGAAGATCCACCCGCGCTATTCCAAGGGACAGACGGTCTATGTCAATGACGCCAGCCGGGCGGTCGGCGTCGTGTCATCCTTGCTGTCGAACGAGACCAAGGGCGGCTACGTCGACACCGTGCGGGCCGAGTACAAAAAGGTCGCCGACGCGCATGCCCGCTCCGAGGCCGACAAGCAGCGGCTTCCGCTGGCCAAGGCCAGGGACAATGCGCACAAGGTCGACTGGTCGACCTATGAGCCGCCGAAGCCGTCCTTCACCGGCGTCAAGGTTTTCGGCAACTGGGACCTGACGGAGCTCGCGCGCTACATCGACTGGACGCCGTTCTTCCAGACCTGGGAGCTGAAAGGGCGTTACCCCAAGATCCTCGACGACGAGAAGCAGGGACCGGCGGCACGCCAGCTTTTCGAGGATGCGCAGGCGATGCTGAAAAAGATCATCGCGGAAAAATGGTTCGCGCCGCGCGGCGTCATCGGCTTCTGGCCGGCGAACACCGTCGGCGACGACATCAGGCTGTTCACGGATGAGGCGCGTTGGCGGGAGCTTGCCACTTTCTTCACGCTGCGCCAGCAGCTGACCAGGCGCGACGGCAAGGCCAATGTCGCGCTGTCGGATTTCGTCGCGCCGGCCGACAGCGGCAAGCCGGACTATATCGGCGGCTTCATCGTCACCGCGGGGATCGAGGAGGTGGCGATCGCCGAGCGCTTCGAGCGCGCCAATGACGATTATTCCTCGATCATGGTCAAGGCGCTGGCCGATCGTTTCGCCGAAGCTTTTGCCGAGCGCATGCACGAGAAGGTGCGCAAGGAATTCTGGGGCTATGCATCAGACGAGAAGCTGGCGCCCGACGAACTGATCGGCGAGCCTTATCGCGGCATCCGCCCGGCGCCCGGCTACCCCGCGCAGCCCGATCATACCGAGAAGGCGACCTTGTTCCGGCTGCTCGACGGCGAGCGCAATGCCGGCGTCGGCCTGACCGAGAGCTATGCGATGTGGCCGGGCTCGTCTGTGTCCGGCATCTATCTCGCCCATCCCGAAAGCTATTATTTCGGCGTCGCCAAAGTCGAGCGCGACCAGGTCGAGGACTATGCCCGCCGCAAAGCCATGCCGCTGGCCGATGCCGAGCGCTGGCTTGGGCCGATCCTCAACTATGTGCCCGTGGATTATGCCGAGGCGGCGGAATAGCCGGGACGTGATCTGGCCCAATGGCTCGACCGCTCCCTTGATTTTCACCGTCGAAAAAAATCGCGCCGCACCCGGTTCTCGGCGAGCTGCCGGTTGTGGGTCGGTCAGACTTAGGTCCCTCGCGCCTGCTTTTCTGGAACAAGCCGTGATGTCCCGCATTTTATTGGCAGGGACACAAGGAGTGTCGAGTGAAAGCGATTTTGGGACTGGTCGGCGGCTTCGTGCTGACCCTTGCGGTGTTCGGCAGCGGGCTGGTTTTCGCAGCCTGGCTGCTTGCCGCCAAGCCTGTGCGGGAGGCAAGGCCCACCGTCAGCGTGGCGGAACTGTGGACCCGGAAAGCGCGGCCCGTGGACAAGACGGCGCAGGACTTCGAACGTGTGCCCGAGCAGTCCGCGCCTGCCGACATCGCCGCCAAGGAGCCAGCCCAGGACCCGGCCAGGCAGCAGCCCGATCCCACAGTCACCGGCGCCATCGCGCGGACCGAACTGCCGCCGCCGCATCTCGCCTGGTGCGCCAGCCGCTACCGCTCCTACGATCCCTACGACAACAGCTACATGTCCTATAGCGGACAGCAGCGCACCTGCGTCTCGCCCTATCTCGCCGCCGACCGCGCCGCGCCGCGAGAGGCAAGCTATGTCGAGGGCGCGGGCGCCTACGCGGCCGCCGGCGGCGAACCGGACCATGTCGCCTCCTGCTTCAGCCGCTATCGCTCCTACCGTCCGGAAGACAACAGCTACCAGCCATATTCCGGCGGGCCGAGACGGCAATGCGAATAGCCAGCGCGAAGGGCGCCGCGAACGATTGCGACCGCGCGATTTCTGGGATCGTTCGGATCGTCCTCAAAGCCCAGGGGAGGAACCACTATGAACGACGACAGGCATCATAAGATACAGCAGCGCGCCTACCAGATCTGGGAGCGCGAAGGCACTGGCGACCCCGAGCACCACTGGCACCGGGCCGAGGCCGAAATCGACCGCGAAGCAGCCCTGCCGCTGACGGCCGACGACGCCCTGCCGCGCGAGATCGCCAGCACCGACGTCCTGACCGTCGAGGAACTCGCCGTGCGCACCGGCATATCGGGCGACGAGGCGCAGGAGCTGATCGACAGGCTGGGCACGGACCGGGCGGTGGTTGAGCAGGCTGCGCGGGGGATTGAGGGGAAGAGGCGGGCGACGTCCTGATCAGAGGCCCAGGACGATCTTTCAGAGTGGTCTTGTTGACACTTATCATTTTGGCAGTCGCGACAGAGGCCGTCATTCTCTGACAGCTTTGCGCCTAAATTGATCCGTGCTGGCCATAGCAACATCCGTAAGCGGACGGTGCCGATGCCGGCGAAGCAGCCCAGATGCTGCGATACGAAGTGCCAACCACTTCGCGGCACCAGCGTGCCTGTAGACACTCTCGCCACTTTCTCTATACGACGTCGAGACGGGGTGGCGAGCAACGATGATCACAGTGTTGGTGCACGAGTTGAATCAGACGCCGATGCGGCGGCTGATTTCGTCGGCAGGGCACTTGTTGCCGCTTTTGCGCATGGAAACCTATCAGTCAGTCTTCCGCCGACTGAACTTTCCCGCGGGTACCTTGGTTTTTACTGATTTTGAGTATCTGAATGGCATGGAAATGATGGCGGCGGCGGATATTGCCGAAGCCGCAAAGCGCGCCGACCCTGATGCTCGAATTCTAAACCATCCCGCGACTGTCCTGGAGCGGTTCGCCCTGCTCCGCCGGCTTCGTATTAGAGGAATCAACCCGGTCGAAGTATCGCGTCTGGAGCAGGATGAGCGACCAACCCGTTACCCTGTTTTTATCCGGATGGAAGATGGCTTCTGGGGGCCGGAAACCAAGCTTCTGGAAAACCCACGCCAACTTGAAGAGGCGATCGCCGTTCTCCAGGGCAACGCCAAGCCGATGAAGCGGCGCATCGCCGTCTCCTTTGAAGCCGATCGCGATTCGAACGGCTACTATCGAAAGTATGGCGCATTCCGCATTGGGGACGCGATTGTGTCCCAGCACATACTTAGGTCCGTCGACTGGAACGTTAAGTCATCGGCAAGCAGCACCGACCCGGATTTCGTGCGCGAGGAACTCGCCTTCGTAAAGGACAATCCGCACGCTGAGGACCTGCTTCGCGCCTGCAATACGGGCCATATCCAGTTCGGCCGCGTGGACTACACGTTGCGAGACGGCGCATTGGTGATATTCGAGGTCAACCCCAATCCGACTTTTCCGAAGTTCAAAGGTGGCGCAGCCGCCCGTGAGGAACGACGTGGCCACATTATCGCGGCGTTGAAAGTTGCATTCGAGGCAATCGACAGTTCCGGCACCGGGAGAATCGACTTCCTGCCTTCAGCCGGATCTTACCAATTCATTCAGTCGGGCCGCTGGATATGGCCGGTGAGATGGCTTTGGAGAACAAGAATGGCCCGGCGAAGGAAGATGCAATCGCAATGAACGGCCCGCGAGAAAGCCCACCGGCAGGACAACGGCTCTCGATTTACACCGACGAACCACTCACGCAACTTGCCCGTTTTTCGTTTGATTGGGCTGAGGTGCTGTGTGACCCGAGCCATGGGTGTATGCCCTACCATCGCACGTGGAGCATGATCCGCCTGCTGGAATCGAAAGGTGCCAAGCCGGCCGGCGGGGGGTTCTTTGGACGTGAATTGGCTGCCGTGGCCCAGGAGGGCCGCTGTCGCATTCTCCTGTCGGGCGCGGCCGACACCGGCCTGGCGGCAATGGTTCTGGGCCAAACGAGGCCGGTCGGCATCGAGCCCGAATTTGTGCTGATCGATCGCTGTGAAACGACGGTCGAACAGAACAGGCTGTTTGCCCGCTCCGCCGGTTTTGCGCTCGAGACCCACCGCGCCGACATTCGCGGTTGCGACTGTGCGCCGGTGCAGGCAGTTGTCGCGCATAGCGTTCTTAATTTCTTCGACCGCAGCGCACGCCAGCAGGTGGTCGACAGTTGGGCGCGTAGTCTCAAGCCTGGCGGACGCCTGCTTCTCTCCCAGAGGTTGCTATCGGAAAAAGACCAGCCGAGGGGGCCTCGCGGCATCGCTGAAATCGGCCGAAGGCTTTCGACCATCGAGAAGGCCGCCGTCGCGGCGCATTTTCCTGCCGCTGCCGTGGCGGAGCTGAAGACGGCCGTCGAAGCGCTCTGGGGTGAACCGCTGCATGAAGATCGCACTACATATTCAGACCTTGCGGATATGCTGAAGCAATCCAACCTGACGATTGTCGGCTCGGAGCAGCATCATACCGGGAAAAGCGTTTCCCCGCTTGCCGCTGCCGACAGCGTCCAGACAATTCCAAGATACGAAATCGTCGCCGTCAGGATGTAGCCCGACCACTAGAACAAGTGCGACATCGCAGAAGCGGGAAGGTCGATAGCCGCTATCCGATCTAGATAAAACCAGGTCGCCACTGCGACCGCAACCGAGGTGCAAGATGCCAGTGCCGCCGACTTCAAGGTCAGCTTCTGACCGGCTGCAATCCATATCAGGGTAAACAGGGATAGCGCCGCCGGGAGGCCCGCCAGCCAGACAGCGGCCGGCAACAGGAGCATCATCATCAACGGCACACGATGGCTTTCCGGGATCGTATGGGTCCGTCCGCCTCCCTGTTTCTCGTGGCCAACAAGCGAGATCGTTTGCACAAGGGCGACCGCGAGCATCGCAAACAGACAACACCAGGCCACGGCCTGCGCGAAGATCGAATAGCCTGGCTGCCCTTGGAGCGATATCGCTGCCATCACAGCGCATCCACCGGTCAACAGCCATGCGACTGCGGCATCGGCACGCTTTGGCTTGACACGTCGCGGCGGCAAAACACCACCGCGCACGATCCATGCGAGGGAAAGCGCGATTATGACCATGATCGTCAACGACGCCGGCCGTTGTAGAGGGTTCAGCCTGCCGACACGGGCCAACTCCACACTGAGCGCCAGGTTTCGCTCGATGAAGCCGCCCAGGACGAATGATATGACAAAAGGAATTTGCGGCCAGGCGAGGCGCTTCAGCATGTAGCCGGCCAGCCCGAAAGCGACGGCTACGTACAGATCGATCAGCAGCCCGTTTAGCTGCACGATCGTCACGAAGCTGACGACAATGATCGGGAGCGCGATGCGGTCGATCCTGAGAGCAGTCAGGCGCGCAAAATATGGTGTCAACGCCAATCCCACTGCGGACGTCAGCAGGTTCGACAGCAGCAGCGCGGTAATCAACGTGAACGTCAGGGGCAAGCCGGTCGTCAGCATCGGTATGCCCGGAACGATGCCGTGTACCGTCAGGACTGTCAGCAGGATCAAGCCGCCCTCGCTGCCGGGAAGGCCGAAGGCAACGGTCGGCAGAAGCGAGCCTCCGTCCTTCGAATCGACGGCCGCTTCCGGCGCAATGATGCCCCTGATGTCACCAGATCCGAACCTTGAGCGCTGGTCCCTGGGGGTTGTCTGGATCGCCTGCCCGTAGGCAACGAAGCTGGCGACCGTTCCTCCAACACCTGGAATGATGCCCGACCAACACGCCGATGGCCGACGATCGCATTGTTAGTCCCCAATGACGAAAGACAGCAAGCATACCGGTCCAGATCGAGTCGTTCGGGTTTTCCAGGCCAGCCGCTTTTTCAAGCTGCAATCTTTTTCGCCACGAGATGATTTCAGAAACGGTGAAAAAGCCAAGCAGCAGCGCGACCATGTCGACGCCGTCGAAGAGAGCGATGCTCCCAAACGTCCAGCGTGGTTGGCCATAGGTCGGATCAGTTCCGACAAGACCGACCAAAAGCCCCAGCAGCGCCATCGCCAGCGCTTTCAGACGGGACGCGCTTGGAACCGCAATGATCGTCGACAGGCCCCACACGCCGAGCAGCACGTATTCAAACGGTCCGAATTGCAGGATGAACGGCCGAATGATCGGCATGAGCGCTATGAGGACGAGGACGCCAAAAACCGATCCGACGGCCGAGGCCGTTGCCGCGGCGGCTATCGCGGTGCGAGGCAGGCCGGCCCTGGACATCGGATGGCCGTCGAGCAGGGTTGCCGCGCTTGGCGCGTTGCCCGGTATGTTGAAGAGGATAGCCGTTATAGATCCCATGAAGGTCGCGCCGCCGGTCAGGGCGCCAAACAGCAACAACACCGATACCGGATCCCAATGCACGGTTGCGACCAGCAGAAGGGTTGCAAGGCTGGCGCCGCCAATCCCTGGAAGAAAGGACGTAGCCATGGCAACCAAGGTGCCAAGCACCGGGATCAGTATGTTCGGCCAGGAGAATACATTGCCCAGTCCAGTGCCGAGGGCAGCCCAATATCCGGTCATCAGCGCGTTGCTCGCGCATCCCGCTCGAGTTCCGGGTGTTTTTTCAGATACGCTTCCGCCTCATGGAAGGCACTGAGCATATCGTTGATCACGATGACGGTCTGGTCAGCGTCGCGCGGCTCGATTGGACGTTTCTGAGCTTCAAGCGCCACCTTGAACCCATCGCTCTTGACCGCGGCGGAGACGGCGTCACGAAGACAACCTAGCGATTTCTGCTCCATGTCGGCAGGGGCAAAAAATCCCCGCGCTGTCGCCGAAGCTTTCGCGACGGCGATGGCCAACCGCAATCGTTCTTCCTGCTTCTCCTTGGAAAGGCCTTGGCTGCGCTGCCACACCAACCCTCCTTCACCCGCCAGGAAAGCCACGCCTGGCGCGTTCGGGTCAGGTCCCTCCGTGAGAACCAGACCGACTTTGGCTTCGCCTGCGGCGGTCGAGCGCAAGCCTGTCGTCAATGAATTGGATGTCATATCGCCTTCGCCACGCAGGAGCGCGGACATGAGTGCGCCGCTGCCTTCATAGCCCGAGACCACGTCGACCTTGATATCGAGGAGGTGCGCGGTGAGCACTATCGGCAGGATGCCGGCTTCAAGCGATGAAACCGACGCGACCAGATGTTTGGCGCTTTGCAAATCGACATCGTTCCGAACAATCCACGCTTCGGGATCGATGTGAATCAGTCCTATCGGATTTAGCCGATTCATCCAGTTGTCGACGCCAGCCGGAATGTCACCTTGCGAAATTATGTCTGAGACGCTTTCAATCATAAGGACCAGTTCGTCGGACGGGGCATTGGTTACACGCTTTAGCGCCGCAAATCCGCCTGCCGCAGGCATATTGACGACCCTGACATTGAGCTCGGTCGTGCTGGCAAGGGCCGGCGCAAATGCACGGGCATAGGTATCATAGCCGCCGCCGGCAGCGTTGGGGACAACGAGGGTGATTCGCCGGCCGGCGTAGGTGGTTGCGCAAGCGATCTCGCCGCCGCTTGCCGCGGACGGCAGGTAGATTGCCGCGGCGGTGATTGCCGCCAACGCCACACGAAAGAACTTCATCTCGCCAAGCCCCAGATTTCACCCAGTGGTGATACTTTAGAAAGCCCTTGCAACGCCAGCGTTGTTCCTTAGCAATCGCGCTTAGGTTCGTGAATGTCGCGGTCTGTGTGGCCAATTGGCGTCCGCAACCGGCGTCTACCCCGATCTTCAAATTTCTTGCGATCTGCCATGCGGTTATTCAGTCCATTAACCTTTCATTAACCATACCACCGCTAGCGTTTACCTCTCAGTAAGGAATCGCCCGCCGTGACCTTTGCCGCTCCCCTCGAGGCCAAATCCATTCGCTTTCGCGCCCGCTCCTTCGTGGCTTTCACGCTGACGCCCGAGGCGCCTTTGGACGTTTGGCTGGAGAGCCTCGATCGCTGGGTCGGCAATTCGCCGGGATATTTTGCGGGGCGCCCGGTGGTGCTCGACCTGAACGTGCTCAAGCCCGATGTCGTGGCCATCGAAGCGCTGGTCGATCTGCTCGGCCAGCGCGGAATCCGCATCTATGCCATGGAACTCGATGGTGGCGCCGAGCTTGGCACGCATCTGCCGCCGGTGCTGGTCGGCGCCAAGGAGGCGACCACCGACGGGCTGCTGCAGCCGAGCCGCAAGGCGGGCAGGGCGGAGGAGGACACTGCGGTAAGCGACATGAAGGCGGCCGGTGACATCAAGGCAGAGGCCGGCGATTTGAAGGCGGGCGATTTGAAACCGGCGAGCGATGCCAAGGCACAGCCGAAAGACGCCAAAATTGCCGCACCCGACGCTGGCACGCTGATGATCCGCTCGCCGATCCGTTCAGGGCAGCTGATCTTCCATCCGCATGGCGATGTCATCGTGCTGGGCTCCGTCGCGTCCGGCTCCGAGATCGTCGCCACTGGTTCCATCCACGTCTATGGCACGCTGCGCGGCCGCGCTTCGGCAGGCGCTCAAGGGAACACGGCGGCGCGTGTCTTCTGCCGCAGGAACGAAGCCGAACTTCTCTCGGTCGATGGCTGGTATTGCACGGCCGAGGAGATGGACCCGTCAGTCCGGGGCAAGCCTGTGCAGGCATTTCTCGAAAACGGCATGCTGCGCATCGCCCCTTTCAGCTAATGCGTCTCGCCCGACAACGACATAACGAACAACAACGGAGGCTTTATTGATGGGCAAGGTAGTGGTGGTCACCTCGGGCAAGGGGGGCGTCGGCAAGACGACCTCTACCGCGGCTCTGGGGGCGGCGGTCGCCAAGACCGGCAAGAAGGTGGCGCTGGTGGATTTCGATGTCGGCCTGCGCAACCTCGATTTGATCATGGGCGCCGAACGCCGCGTGGTGTTCGACCTCGTCAACGTCATCCAGGGCTCGGCAAAGCTGTCGCAGGCGCTGATCCGCGACAAGCGGGTCGAGACGCTGTTCCTGCTGCCGGCCTCGCAGACGCGCGACAAGGATGCGCTGACCGAGGAGGGCGTCGCCGAGGTCATCGGCAAGCTGCGCTCGGTGTTCGACTACGTCTTCTGCGACAGCCCGGCCGGCATCGAGCGCGGCGCGCAGCTCGCCATGCGCTTTGCCGACGAGGCGGTCATCGTCACCAATCCGGAAGTGTCGTCGGTGCGCGATTCCGACCGCATCATCGGCCTGCTCGATTCCCGCACCTTGCGGGCCGAGGAGGGCGAGCAGATCGCCAAGCATGTGCTGGTCACGCGCTATGATGCGGGACGCGCCGCGCGGGGCGAAATGCTGTCGATCGACGATGTGCTGGAGATCCTGTCGGTGCCGCTGCTCGGCATTATCCCCGAGAGCCAGGATGTGCTGCGCGCCTCCAACCTCGGTTCGCCGGTGACGCTGTCGGAGCCGCTGAACGCCGCTGCCAAGGCTTACATCGACGCGGCCAAGCGCCTCGAGGGCGAACAGCTGCCGGTCATCGTGCCCTTCGAACGCAAGGGCTTCCTCGATCGTCTTTTGGGAAGGAGGGCGGCATGAACCTGCTCGACATCTTCAAGCGGCGCACCAGCGCGCCGGTGGCGCGCGAACGGCTGCAAGTGCTTCTCGCCTATGAGCGCCGCAACCGCAGCCAGCCCGATCTCGTCTCCATCCTGCGCGAGGAGATCATGGCGGTGATCGCCAAGCATGTGCAGATCGACCAGGATTATCTGCAAGTTTCGATGGACCGCGGCGAGACCATGTCGACGCTGGAGATCGACATCCAGATCCCCAACAAGAGCGCGGTGCCGCTGGCGATGGCGGGGTGAGATTGAAGCTGCTGATCTCCCCCCTTGTGGGGGAGATGGCCGGCAGGCCAGAGGGGGGCGCTGTCCCGCCGGCCTGTCGATTACATGTAGCAACGGCTTTGCCGAAGATCTGGATTCGCTGAGATGTAGCGATCCTTCGCGCCCCCCTCTGTCCTGCCGGACATCTCCCCCACGAGGGGGGAGATTGCGCTCCTCGCGCTCGCCTGCGCCAACCACCCCCACCCGGACCTGCGGTCCGACCTCCCCACAAGGGGGAGGTAGGGCGTTTGCGCTAATCCCCAAAAAACATTCAACCAACTAGTTGACTATCTAAAATCTCGCCTCTATATTCAACTACATGGTTGAATTAGAGGCGCCCCAGATGGACCAGGTTTTTCACGCCCTCGGCGACGCCACGCGCCGGAACATGCTTAACCACCTCGCCGGCGGCGAGCGTACGGTGAGCGAGTTGGCTCAACCCTTTGCCATGTCGCTGGCCGCCGCCTCCAAGCACATCAAGGCGCTGGAGCATGCCGGGCTGATCCGGCGCGAAGTGCGCGGGCGCACCCATGTCTGCCGCCTCGAGGCCCGCCCGCTGGCCACCGCCTATCAGTGGCTCGGCCAATACGCGCGTTTCTGGAACAGCCGCCTCGATGTCCTCGAACAGCTTTTGCGCGAGGAGGCGGGGCGCAAAACGTCGACAACGCCGTCAACGCCGGCACCGGCAAATCCAGAACCATCGAAGCCGGAATCACCCAGGCCAACACCTTCCAAGGGAGACGACCGATGAACCAGATGAACAGCTTCGACGGCTACGCCCAGCTGATCCAGCCGGCCACGTTGAGGGTCGAACGGCTTTTGCCCGGAACCAGGGAGCGCGTCTGGGAATATCTGACGCAGAGCGATCTGCGCCGCAAATGGCTGGCGGCCGGCGACATGGAGATGGAGGAAGGCTCTTCCTTCGAGCTGGTCTGGCGCAATGACGAACTGACCGACCCGCCCGGCGACAGGCCGGCCAGCTTCAGTGGCGGCGAGCAGCGGATGCACAACCAGATCGTCGAGTGCGATCCGCCGCGCAAGCTCACCATCACCTGGAACGGCAGCGGCAATGTCACCTTCGAATTGGCGCAGCGCGGCGACGACGTCCTGCTCACCCTGGTCCACCGCCGCCTGCCGGACCGCTCGAGCCTGATGATGCATGCCGCCGGCTGGCACGTGCATCTCGACCTCCTGGTTGCCCGCGTGGCGGCCGAGAAGCCCGAACCGTTCTGGGACAGCTTTAGCCGTATCGTGGCGGAATACGACCGGCGCCTGCCGGCCTGACCTGACCTAACGCATCGCCCGGTCCAACCGGGCACCATCGATCCCTTGCGCCGGATGCCGGCGCAAGGGCCGGCGAAACACGCGCCTTCGCCAGACACCGCGGCGCGTCATCGGAAGTGAAACCAGGCAACGTGCTTGCATCCCGCAAGCCCGAAGGAGGAAGTCATGCGTAAATTGATCACCGGAATGAAGATCTCCATCGACGGCAAGATGGAAGGCCCCGAAGGCTTCGCCGACTGGGTCGACAACTGGTCGGAGGAATACGGCCTGATGCCCGGGATCGACGCCTGCCTGCTCGGCGGCGTCATGTATGCCGGCTATGAGCGCTACTGGAGCGCGATCCAACAGAACGAGCCGGACCAGCCATTGCCAATGACCGGCAGGCTGGTCGACCCGGCCGAACTCGAATGGGCGCGCTTTGCCGCCAAGACACCGCACTATGTGCTGTCGAACACCATGACTTCGGCCGCCTGGGCATCGACGCGCTTCCTGCGCAGCCTCGACGACATCGCCGCGCTGAAGCGCGAGCCCGGCAAGAACATCTACCTCATGGGCGGCGCGAGCATCACCGCCAGCCTGATCGGGGCGGGGCTAGTGGATGAAATGCGGCTCATCGTCTACCCGCTGCTCGCCGGCGACGGCAAGGCGCTGTTCGGCACGGTGCACGCCCGGCACGGACTGGAGCTGCGCAAGGCCGAGGCGCTGTCGGATGGACGTGTGAGCCTGGTGTATGGGCTGGCGAGCTAGCTTCTTTTCCTCTCCCCCGAGGAAGGGCGCAAGCTTATGCGAGCTGGCATTTTCCTCTCCCTCCGGAGGGGGGAGGGGTGGCGCCGCGAAGCCGCGACGGAGTGGGGGAAGGCGCTCATGAAACCCACGGTCGCCGCAAGACAGGAGCGACGGAAGCGAGGCGAAACGCCTGCAGGCAGGCAATCAGGCGGATGAACGGTCGACCCCCACTTCGTCGAGCTTCGCTCGACACCTCTCCCCCGATCGACGGGGGAGAGGAAGGGCGCGAGCTTATGCGAGCTGGCATTTTCCTCTCCCTCCGGAGGGGGGAGAGGTGGCGCCGCGAAGCGGCGACGGAGTGGGGGAAGGCGCTCATGAAACCCACGGTCGCCGCCTCCGGCAAGCAGGCAATCGGGCGGATGTGATGGACGGTCGACCCCACTCCGTCGAGCTTTGCTCGACACCTCTCCCCCGATCGACGGGGGAGAGGAAGGGCGTCGGCGTTCGCCTCCCACCCTTGCCCTATCAACAGCCCGCTCGTGCCACACGACAGCCAGGCCCTTTATCCCTATCTCCGGCCTGCGCTACGGCCTGCTGGTCGCGCGGGGAGGGACTGGAATTGACGTCGACGCCGATTGCCTCAGCTGAAGCGAAGGCCTTGCCGATCGGCGCGTTGCTTGGCGCCATGGTGTCGATCCAGATCGGTGCCACCTTCGCCAAGGGCCTGTTTCCGCTGATCGGCGCCAATGGCACCACGGCGCTGCGGCTGGTCGTGGGCGCGCTGATGCTGGCGGCGGTGCTGAGGCCGTGGCGGGTGCGGCCGTCGCGCGCCGTGCTGCCCTGGCTCATCGCCTACGGCGTCAACCTCGCGGCGCTGAACCTTTTGTTTTACGCAGCGCTCGCCAGAATCCCGCTCGGCGTCGCGGTGGCGCTCGAATTCTCCGGCCCGCTGCTTGTGGCGACGCTGTCGTCGCGGCGCGCCACCGACTTCGTCTGGGTGGTCCTGGCCGTTTCCGGCATATTGCTGTTGTCGCCCTTCATCCACTCCGGCAGTGCACTCGACCCGCTCGGCGTGATGCTGGCGCTGGCAGCCGGCTGCTGCTGGGCGCTCTACATCGTCTTTGCGCAAAAGGCGGGCGCCGAGCTCGGCAGCCAGACCACGGCTTACGGGCTGGTCATAGCCGCTGCCGTCGCCCTGCCGTTCGGCCTCGCCGAGGCGGGTACCGGCCTGATCGCACCCGCGATCCTGGTCAGCGCGCTGCTGGTCGGGCTGTTCTCCAGCGCCTTGCCGTTCTGGCTGGAGATGGTGGCGCTGACCCGGATGCCGGCCAGGCTCTACGGCACGCTGACTTGTCTGGAGCCGGCGCTGGGCGCGCTGGCCGGCTTCCTGTTCCTGCACGAGATCCTGAGCCCGTTGCAATGCGCGGGCATCGCCGCCGTGGTCGTCGCCGCCTTCGGAGCCGCGCTGACCACCAGGCCGCCGGTGCCGTCGCCGGAATAGGTGCCTGAAATGGGTATGTGACGCCGATGCCGTGGTCCGCCGGTCCCGTGTCCGGTTGCTCAAGCGCCTGCAGCATCGATATATGATCGATGCATGCGCAGGAGATCCAGATGCCGACAGCATTGCTTGAGCCGTCCGTGATCAAGGCAATACTCCTTGTCGGGCTCGCCGCTGTCGTTGCGGCTTTGGCCTGGCGGCTGGCGCGGTCTCGTCGCAGAGCCCGGCTTCGTGAAGATCCGGCCAACGACTACGCCGTGCGCCGCGACTGGTCGGGCAACCACGGCAAGCTCAATCATTCGTCCTTTGTCTATTTCGATGCCGATCGCGACGGCCGCTACGGGCTCGGCGACCGCCCGATGGCCGGCATCATGGTCAGACTGCATGATGGCCACGGCCGCTTCGTCGCCGCGGCGCGGAGCAATCGCGGCGGCTTTGCCAATTTCCTGGCGTCGACGAAACGTCGCGCCGCGCCCATCCATGTGCCGGGCAGCTACCGCTTCAGCGTGTCTGTGCCGCCCGGCTGGCGCTCGAGCAGCGCCAACGAGGTCCAGTCGCAGCACCTCCGGCCGCTGCCGGGCTCGCCCACCGGGCTGGTCTCGGAAGCAATGCTGCAGCCGGTCGGCCTGTTTGCGATACGCCGGCTCAGCGGCCGCGTAGCGGACGGTGCTTCGGCGAGCATCTCGGTGATGGCGAAAGGGCAAGAGGTGGCGGTGCATCCGCTAAGTGCTGGGGCTGGCTTCCGTCTCGATCTGCCCGATGACGCCGACGCGATCGAAGTCACCGGCGATGGCATGGAACGACGACTGGCCTTGTCGGCCTACCCGACCGAGCTCGGCCTGCTGTCGCCCGAGAATGCGGCAGTCGACAGCGCCGCGTCCTTGCAGGCCATCGGTTTCGACGATGTCACGACGCGCGGCCTGCGCAAGGTGCCGTCCGGTTATGCCGGGTTGACTTGGTTCAACCTGAACGCACTGGCGTGCGATCATACTGAAGGCAGCGAAGGCTACGTCAACGGCAATATCTCGGGAGACCATGTCTGCTATACGAGCAGCGGACACCCGGCCGAATTCTCGAGCGACAAACCGTTCGGGTTCCATTCCGTGATGCTGACAGCGGCATGGTTGAAGTCCGAAGGCGAAACCGCACTGGTCGAGAGCTGGCTTGGCGACCGGCTGATCGCCAGCGACACGATCGTCCTGTCGGCACTGGCGCCCGTCCACTATGCGCCGATGCTGGCGGCGGTGACGCGCGTGCGTTTTTCAACGAGCCACTATTGGCAGCTCGTGCTCGACGATCTGGTGGTTGTGCGCTGAAGCGTGTCGCGATCAATCGGGGTGAAAGGGTTTATCGCGGATTGGAAGCACCGTTCGCGGTGACCTGCGAGAGCTTGCCTTTTTTGACCAGCACCGGTTTCAGATAGGTTTTCTTCATTTCCACTCTCCACGTCGGGCACCCAAAGCCCTGTTCCCGGCCAGACGGCACGAGGCGTCCGGATGATCGGCTGTCAGATGGTGACCGGCCCGGAGCCGTTACCATTATCGGCTGTAACCTGCGAGAGCTTGCCCTTCTTGACCAGCACCGGCTTCGAATAGGTCTTCTTCATGCCGCATCTCCAGTGTCAGGCGAGCCGCCAGATCAGGCGACAGTCGGACTCAACGACCTCACTCGATCGGGCCGGAACCCGCTCCATTGGCGAGCGCCGTAACCTGCGAAAGCTTGCCTTTTTTGACCAGAACAGGCTTCGAATAGGTTTTCTTCATAGTGAATCCTCCAAGCTTAGGCGATAATGCCAGACGGATCGGCACTGTCAACCTTCGCGGCCTCGCTGTCCCATCCCGGTTTTTCTTGGCGCCGATGCGCTAACTGCAAGTCCACCTTCATCGACAAAGCGTTGTTCTTGGGCGTGCATGGCGTGGCCGGGTTGCGGTGCGAAAAATGTCCGAAACTGCGGCGGGTCTGGCCTGGTTGGTCGGCCTGCTCAAACAGAGCGGCAATGCAGCGCGGAGGGGTCCAGCCTAAACATTGGCCTTGCCGTCGCGCCGCACTCACAGTTCCTTCTCCGCCAGTTCGCGGAAGGCGTCGGGAACCGAGCGCCGGGCTTCCAGCGCCACGGCGCCATAGCCGACAGCCTCTCTGCCAAAGCGCTGGCGGATCTTGTCGATGGCGCGGTCGGCGCCAAAGCGCGCCAGGCCTTGCCTGCTGCCGGGCCGTTGCTTTTCGTCGGCAAGCCCGAGCGGCAGCTCCAACTGTAGCTCGACACTTTCTTCCAGCTGCGACACCGAGATCGCCAGCAGCGAGATGGTCTTCTCCCGAGGGTTGGCGGCCAGCACGCCGCGCACCAGCTCCCCGGCGATTTCGGCCAGCATCGCGGTTGCCGAAATCGGCTGCTCGAGCGTCAGCGAGCGTGTGACAGCGTGCAGATCGGCGAAACGCACGCGCACCGTCACCGTGCGCCCGGGCCGTGATTTCGCCCTGAGCCGGCTGGCGACCCGGTCTGCCAGATGCAGCAGGACGGGTCCGAAGATACGCGCCTCGGCCGGCCGTCTGCCAAGCGCCGACTGCGCGCCGGCGGAATGCGACCGCCTGTGGGTTTCGAGCTTTCGCGGGTCGCGGTTCCATGCCAGCGACGACAGCTTTTCGCCGGCGGCGGGCCCGAGCAATCTTCGCAGCGCCCCACCATGCGTCTTTGCCAACTGGCCGATGGTCTCGATGCCGATCTCGGCCAGCCGCGCTCTGGTCGCCGGGCCGACGCCCCACATCAGCCCGACCGGCAGATCATGCAGGAAGGCAAGTTCGGTGTCCGGATCGACCACCACCAGCCCGTCGGGCTTGGCCACCTGCGAGGCGATCTTGGCCAGATGCTTGGTGCGCGCCACGCCGATCGAGATCGGCAGGCCGAGCTCTGCCCGGACGCGCCGACGCACCGTGGCGGCGATCTCGGCCGGCGGCCCGAACAGATGCGTGCAGCCGGCGACGTCGGCAAAGGCTTCATCGATGGAAATCCGCTCGACCAGCGGCGTGAAATCGTCGAGCACCTTGATGGCGGCGTCGCCCAGCCGCTGATAGTCGGCGAAATGGCCGCCGACGAAAATCAGTCCGGGGCAAAGCTCGCGCGCGCGTCGTCCGGGCATGCCGCCGCGCACGCCGAAAACCCTGGCTTCGTAGGAGGCGGCAAGCACGACGCCGCCGCCGACGGCGATCGGCTTGCCCCTGAGCGCCGGGTCGAGCAACTGCTCGACCGAGGCGTAGAAGGCGTCGAGATCCGCATGCAGGATGGTGGGCTCCATCCCGACCGTTCCCTTTGCGGCGTTGCAGCATTAGCCGCGTCTGTTGTGAGAGGCGTTTTTGCCGAACAAATAGTGAACAAACAGGGCCTATTGTCAAGCGAAGCGGTTGTCGCCGGCCGGTCCGTTCCAGATCGGGCTGTCGAGTGCTCCGCCTGGGCATCGGACCTGCGGAACATTGTCTCTCGCCTCAGCGTTCATATCCGCGACGGGACGCTGTTTTTGTGGAGGCCGGTATGGGCCAGTTCGAGATGATCGACCTCGTCAGCGTCGTTGACGCCTGCACGAGCGATCGCGTTGCCGGGCACTGCGTGTCAATGGCCAGGGCGGTAGAGGAGTTGCGAGTGCTGACCGGTGATTTCGTATCGCCGGACGAGACGGTGGCCAACGCGCTGTCGGCAGTGGCGCTGGGGCGCGGCTGCGCGGTGGTGTTCGATGAGCGAGCGGGCGCCGACATCTTGCTGACGCCGTAGCGGGCGGCGCCGGGTTGTGGCAGCCAGAAAAAGTCGAACAGCGTGCAAAAAGCTGTGCAGGCATGGCCCCATAAGCGGGGCGTGGAAAATTTCTGCGCGTGGGTGTATTCTCCAGGACGCAAGCGGTCGCAGACCGCATAGGGGGAGAAATGACATGCCGAGGGTTTCGGAACTCTTTTTCAAAACTGCCATCTTGTTCCTGATGTTGGGGATTGCGGCCGGCCTGCAGATGGCGATCTCGGGCGACCACGCCGCTTTTCCGGCGCACGCGCATATCAATCTGCTCGGTTGGGTGACGAGCGCCATCTTCGGCGGCTACTACGCGCTCAATCCGCAAAAGGCGGCGCGTCGCGTCGCCATGATCCACTACGGGCTCTACACTCTCGGCTTGGTGATCATGCTGCCGGCGCTGTATGTGATGCTGCAGGGAAACCCGGCGCTTGAACCGATCGTCGCCGGCGGCTCGCTCATTATCGCCGCTGCCGTTCTGGTTTTTGCTTTCGTGGTGTTTTCGCCCGAAACGGCGCGCTCGGTGTCCGGCGTGGTTCCGGCCTCTCGCTGACTGTTCGCGCGCGGCGATCAAAGTCCGACCCGCATTCGCGACCCGCGACACGGGTTGGCCAGGCCGATGGCCGCAGCCGCTGGCTGCGGTGTCTATCGCCGCGTCGGCGCTTAACATACCCGAGTCCCACCACGTATTATTTCGTGACTATTTGGCGCCGGAACCTTCCCAGATATCGCGCGTTGCGGCGACTGTATTCGCGCTGCCTTATATATAGGCAGCCTTGAGTACGTCCACAGCATGGGTTGGGGGAGGAGCAGGCCACCATGTCGAACAGAGAAATCGGAACGTCGGCCTCACTGGGCCGACGCATCGCCGATCTGAAAGCCAGGATGCGAGACGCCAGCGTTACTGAACACGAGATGCAGACCTTCCAGAAGGTCGCAGCCATCATGGGAGGTGTCGAAGGCTCCCTACGCCTCGACGCCGACGACCTGATCGCGGCGTCCTTCGTCACCGAGGCGCTCGGCGATCCCGGGTCGAATTGAAGGTCAGAGCCCGTCGGCACTCAAGTGCCGGCGGTCGATGGCCCGGTTCGCAGCGCCGCGATGCCGGAGCGTGTCTGCACCGCCCGCGGCGGGGATTTCTTGCGCACTTTGAAGATTTCAGGCGAGCGGCCTCGACGGCGCTTGAAATATTGGGCTTCGCGTTCGTGCTTCTCGGCTGCTTCTCGGCTGTCGAAGGTGCCGAGATTGTCGCCGTCCAGCCCTTGACCACAAGGGCTAAGCCAAACCGCCAAGGCGCCTTAAACGAAGGATCCGGCCAGCCGGATCCTTCGAAATATCGCGATGCTCCGGCATCGCCTTCAGCTCATCCTTGGTCCAACTGGTGACGGCGTGGACGTCCCGGGAAACTCTCGAAAGTCCGCGGTCGCTGCCCTTACACCTCGTCGAACCGGCCGCCGCGCCTCGCCAGGTCGTGACCAATGGCGGCTTCCTCGGCGTCGTCGGGCAAGGCATCGTCACTGTCCTGGTAGGGGTTGTCGTCATCCTCCTCGGGCAATTCGCCTTCCTTCTCGACACCGGTGGTGTCCGGCAGGCTTTCCTGATCTGCTCCGTCGGGCAGGACCGTTGCGCCACGCAGCGCATCCCAATCCTGCCGGCGCGGCGTCGGCGCTTCCACCTCGTCATTGGCGATCCTGTCGCGGGCATCGTTTTTGCTCGGTGGCGCCTCGACCTCGTCATTGGGTTTTCTGTTTCGTTCTTCCATGATTGCCTCCTCCGGGCGGCTTTGCGTCGAGAAGGTGGAACTCACTTCCCGGCTGTCAGGTTCCGGCAACCACTCCATCTCCGTGGAACCAATTGCCGCCAGTCTGCTTTGCCAAGGACTAGTCTGCTTTGCCAAGGAGATGAATCCAGAGGAGCTGGACCATGAAGACTTTCCCCCTCATCCCATGCGTGCTGCTCCTGGCGCTGGCCGACCCGGCGGCTGCGCAGGACAATGGCGACCAGCACGGCCGTGCCGCGCCTTGCCAGGCGCAGCCTCAGGACGATGCTCAGAAGCCGCCGGTCGCCAATGGCGGTGGCGAATCGACCAGCACGCTCGGTCCCTGCGGCGGCGTGCTGCAGCCGCCGCCCAGCGGTGACCAGGGTATGACGCAGCCGCCGCCGGACCAGGGCAAGACGCCGGTGATCAAGCCTGGCGAGGTGCCTGCGCAGCCGCCGAAGCAATGACCTTTGCTTGAAACTTCACGGCGTGGCACGAAGGCGGTCGGTTCCGGTCTTGGCCGGGCGACGCGGTCACCGGATCAATGCAGGCGCCGGCCGCGATCGCCACCGGAATTTGGAGCCGTGCATCATCCACGTCGAAGGTCTCCTGAGGGATTGTGCTTCAATGCGAATCTTGCGGGTGCGGGTTCTGCTGGCATGACCGGGAAGCCGATCAATTTAGTCTCCGCTTGCGGAACAAGACCGTACCGGCTGCGTTTGCCTCCAGGAGCCCGCCACCTCGATCTGCGCTGTTTTCGCCTCATGCGGGAACACGGCGGAGCTCGCCAACAACGACAGGAGACGAAGATGAAAACCATCCTTATTCCCGCCGTCGCCGGGCTCGCCATGATCGCTGGTATCGGCATTGCCGCCGCCGACGAGGTCATCGTCACGCAGCCGGCACAGCAGCAGGTGATCATCACCCCGGAACAGCGCACGGTCGTGCACCAGTACGTAAAGAAACATCCGCTTGCCTCGGTCAATCTGCTCGGCGTCGAATTGAATGTCGGCACTGCCTTGCCTGACACTGTCGAGCTGCAGGAGGTTCCCGACGTTCAGTACAGATACGCCGTCGTCGACAACCATACCGTGTTGGTCGACCCCAGCACGCGCAGGATTGTCGAGGTGGTCGAGTAACGCTCGACAACCTAACCATTCATCGGTGATACGGCCCTGTCGTTCTTCCCAAAGGGCGGCAGGGCCGAATGACGAACATGATGAAAGGAGAATTGCCATGTTGCCGCATGTCGAGACCCCGAACTCCGCCAATGTTGCGGCGTGTTGCGACAAGTTGCTGGCCGAGCGCAACACGGCGCTGTTATCGATGAAGGAAGCGATCGCGCTCCTGCGGGAGCGCACCGGCACCGATCGTTCGGATGCCGACCTCGCGGGGCTGATCGTCAAGAAAGCGGCGCTGCTCGGCGTTGCGGTGATTTCCGACCCGCGCTGAGATGTCTCGTCACTCAAGACGCCGGCCGAATTTTCGGCTAATGTTTTCGTGGAATCTGGACCAACCGACCGGACCCAACCACGGAGGCTTAAGTGACGGACGACAAACAGGACCGCATTCGCCAGCGCGCGCACGAGATCTGGGAAAAGGCCGGCCGGCCTGAAGGCGCGCATCAGGAACACTGGGAGCAGGCCACGGCTGAAGTCGATGGCGCGGTCGCCAAGCCCAAAAAGGCGGCGAAGAAAGCTGACGCCAAGCCCGCCAAGGCAGCCGCCAAGCCAAAGGCAGCGAAGCCTGCCGCCGCAAAGTCCGGCAAAGCCAAATCGAAATAAGGCCAAGTCGAAATAAGGCCAGTCGAAATAAAGCAAGGCCGGAATTCGCTGGCCGGGCCATCCTTGGCGCCCGCCGTTCAGCGCACCCGAGCTCTCAACCTGGCGAATTGCGCCTGCGATGGGCAGCGCAATTCCTTGTGTTTGGCGACAGGCGCCCTCATGCCTCCCAGGCATAACTCGACAGCGCAAAGCGAATACCGGCAGCTGTCATGGCCAGTTCGCATTCGGTGATCTGGCGTAGGTGGCGCAGATAGCGCGTCACGGTCTGTGGCAGCCAGCCGGCGCAGGCCTCGACATAGGCGCGGCTGTGAACAAGGGTGCCGGTCGACAGCCTCTCGTCCTTCTCGGCAACGACTTTCAGATATTGGCGGATGAAGCGGATGTCGTCGGCGATGTCCTGGCTGGCCATTCGCCAAGCCCCGGCGAGGCGTTGGCACTGATCGAATGACAAGGGCAACAAAGGAGGCGGCAATAAAGGCGGCGGCAACAAAGGCGGCGGCAACGACGGGGGTGACAGCAAAGGCCGAGAGAGATCGGCGAAGGCAACATGGTTCGCTGTGCTCAAGGACATTCCTCTCTGCGAAAAGAGATATCGTACTTTATGTACGAATAAGCGTCAAGCCAATTTCGTACGGTTGGGACGATGGAAATGAATATAGCAGCGGTCGCTTCAGCTAATCCCGCATCGTGAATCCTTCAGGAGTCGCACCAATTTCGCGGAGGGATTTCCCCAGGATGGTGTGACTGTTTTCCCTCGTGGCGGCGTCGAACAGGTTCAAGCCGCCCCGGATCGTCTCGCGCCAGTTTTCGCCCTTGTCCCACGCTTCCATGAAGGCGAAGGCAAGGTCGTCCTGGCGACGCGTGGCTTCGAGCGCTTGGGTCAGCAGGCGCGCTTGATGGAGATCCTTCTCCCGCTTGGCGCCAGCGCTCGGCCCGCGTCGCGAGGCGACGATCAGCTTGTGGATGGCGTAGCGCTGGGGCGAGGGGACCAGCACAGGCAAGCCCGAGCGATGCAGGAGCACAGTCCGGATGGGGTCGCGGATAAGGAAATCCAGAAACCGTAAGGGCTGCGCGGAGTCTCTGCCGTTTTCTTATAATTACGTTTATCAGCTTGAATTTCAACGCAGTTATAAGAAGTTCGTGGAAACGTTATAACGCAACGAACTGACGAGTCGTCTGTTAACGCCCGGGCGCCCGGCACGTCTGGCCCAAAACACTTTCCCGCAGTGCCTCAACAAACGGCTTCCCCAATGCCGCGAACGGTGCTTTAACCCGCCCATCCACAGGGGTGCTCCGTATCGTCGGGGCTGAGATGAGGGCGGCAAGCCTTCGGACCCTAAAGCTGATCTGGATAATACCAGCGGAGCGAGGCGGGCGATGTTTTCAGGCGCACAGATTTCCCTTTATCCCATGACCGACGATTTCGTCGGCGTCATCCTCGGACGCTCGGCGCGCTCGATCCCTGGCGCGACCGGCTGCGGATCGAAACCGATGACATCTCGACCCTTATGGTCGGGCCGCCCGAGGTGCTGTTTCCCGCCATGCGCGACCTGTTCGTCGCGGCGGCCAAAAGCGGCAAGCACTGCGTGCTTTCGGCGGCGGTCTCGCGCGGCTGTCCGGGCGAGCCCGACGATCCGATCTGCCGCTCCGACGAGACCGGCGGCCCCGCCATTCCGCTGGACGAGCGCAAGATCGCCGCGATCCGCGCTGTCCAGGCCACGCCGTCGACCGGCCAGCCGGTGGCGGCGCAGTTCTCGCTCTACGTTATGGGCACGGGCGACCATATGGACGAGATCTACGGCTGCATCGATTTCCTGAAACAGTCCGGCGTCTTTGAGCGCTCAAAGAACTTCTGCACCAAATTGCGTGGCGATGCCGGTGCGGTGTTTGCCACGCTCAACGAGGCCTTCTGCCGCTTCGGCCCCGGCGCCGGCCACGTCACCCTCGACATCACGATCTCGGCGAACAGCCCGAGCGCCGTCTGAGCCGCGGCTCAAGCGTCGTTCCTTGAGGATATTGCCGTGGCTGGTTTATCTGACCCATTGCGTGGAGGAGATGCCTCTGACCCCTCAGCACAAAGAGGAGGGGAGCCATTGGCGATTGGCGAAGACCGCGATGCCCACGAATCTCCCCCCTCGAGCAGGAGATGGCCGGCAGGCCAGAGGGGGTCCCAGCGCGTGGAGCGCCGACGTCCTTTTCGCATCGGCAAGGCGTGGGCGCTCTATGCGAGACGACCCCCTCTGTCGCCTTCGGCGACATCTCCCCCTCGAGGGGGGAGATTAGCCGCAGCCATCGCCAAGACCATCCCCGCCGCCTGCGCCTCCGCCCTGCTCCTCGCGGCCTGGGAGCTCTACGCCCGCTACGGCGGTGTCGCCCCCACCGTGCTGCCGGCGCCGTCGCGCGTGCTGCAGCAGGCCTGGGAGCATCGCGCCGCCCTGGCCGACAACACGCTGCCTACCATCCGCGCCACATCAGCCGGCTTCGCCTGCTCGTTGGTCGCTGCCTTCGTGCTTTCGGCGCTGGTCGATTTCTTGGCCCCGCTGCGCCGCGCGCTGTTTCCGCTGCTGATCGTCAGCCAGACCTTGCCGCTGGTCGCGATCGCGCCGCTCATCGTGCTGTGGTTCGGCTTTGGGCTGATGCCAAAAATCCTGCTTGTGGCGCTCGTCACCTTCTTCCCGATGATGGTCGCGCTGGTCGAAGGTTTTGCTGCGACCAGCAAGGAGATTTCGCAGATGCTCGCCGCCATGGGGGCAGGGCGCTGGCGTATCTTCTGGCAGGCGCGCCTGCCTTCGGCGCTGCCCTATTTCTTCGCCGGGCTGCGCATCTCCATCACCTACGCCGTCGTCGGCGCGATCTTCGCCGAATATGCGGGGGCGGCGAAGGGGCTGGGCATCTACATGCTCAATGCCAAGAACAACTTTCGGCCCGATCTGGTGCTCGCCGCGGTCGCCGTCAGCGCCGCGCTCACGCTTGTCTTGTTCGCCATTGCGGTGCTCGTCCAGCGCTTCGCCATGCCTTGGGAGAATGCAGGGAGCGAAAGCCGCGACGTCAGATCTTCGGGAGACAGCAGCCAATGACACGGCTTGAACTCCGCGACATCAGCAAAAGCTTCGGCGCGCTTGAGGTGCTCGACGGCATTTCGCTGCACGTCGCGGCCGGCGAGTTCGTCTCCATCCTCGGCCCTTCCGGCGCGGGCAAGTCGACGCTGTTCCAGTTGCTGACCGGCGCTCTGAAGGGCGAGGGCGACATGCGCTTCGACGGCGCGCCATTGCAGGGCAGCCCCTTCGCCTTCATGCCGCAGCGCGACGCGCTGATGCCGTGGCGACGCGTCATCGACAATGTGACGCTGGGGCTGGAAGTTCAGGGTCTTGGCCGCAAGGCGGCACGCGAGCAGGTCGCGCCGCTGTTTGCCGAGTTCGGCCTTGCCGGCTTTGAGCGCGCCTGGCCGGCGAAACTTTCCGGCGGCATGCGCCAGCGCGAGGCGCTTTTGCGCACCGTGGTGCAGCAGCGCGACATGCTGCTGCTCGACGAGCCCTTTGGCGCGCTGGATGCACTGACCCGCGCGGGTATGCAGCGCTGGCTGGAAGGCATGTGGCAGCGCCACCGCTGGACCGCGCTGCTGATCACCCATGACGTGCGCGAAGCCGTCTACCTCTCCGATCGAATCTATCTGATGTCGGCGCGGCCGGCCCGCATCATCGGCGAGATTGCCGTGCCGCTGCCGCGCCCGCGCACCACCGGCAGCGATGCCGCGCGCCAGGCCGCCGCGCTCGAAGCCGACATCCTCGACACGCTGCTCAATCCCGGGACTGACCGGCCCTCGTTCCCGCAGACCGCTCAAAGGAGTTTTTCATGACCGAATTCACACGCCGGCAGGCTTTGCTGCTGACGCTGGCTGCCGGACTGCCGCTTGCCTCGCGCGCTCATGCGGCTGCGCAAAAAATCACCGTCGCGCTCGACTGGACGGTCAACACCAACCATGTCGGCCTGTTCGTTGCCCGCGACAAAGGGTTCTACCACGAGGCTGGGCTCGATGTTGAGATCCTGCCCTATGGCGATACCGGCGCCGGCACGCTGGTCGCCAACCACATCGCCGATTTCGGCATTGCCGGCGTCGGCCTGTTCACCCAGCGGGCCGCCGGCGCCGACCTCAAAGCGGTCTACGCCGTGGTCCAGCAGGAGACCGGACGGCTGGTCTTCAACGCGGACCGTAGTGAGATCAAAGGCCCGAAAAACCTTGACGGCCTGACCTATGGCGGTTTCGGCAGCGCCTGGGAAAACACGCTGATCTCGACCATCATCCGCCACGATGGTGGCAAGGGCGTTTTCGAGACCGTGACGCTCGGCACCTCGGCCTATGAGGCGCTGGCCAACGGCTCGGTCGACTTCACGCTGGAGGTCTCGACCTGGGAAGGCGTCGCTGCCGAGCTGAAAGGCGTCAGGCAGCGCAGCTTCCGCTACGCCGATTACGGCGTGCCCGACGAGCACACCACCTTGATCGCCTCCAGCAATGCATATCTCCAGGCAAACCCGAAGGCCGCATCGGCCTTCGTCGAGGCAACGCGGCGCGGCTACCAATTTGCCTGCGATCACCCGCAGGAAGCCGGCGATCTGCTGATCGCGTCCAACAAGGACGCGCTGACCGACCCGGCGCTGGTCCACGCTTCGCTGAAGATGCTCGTCGACGGGCATTTCTTGCGCAGCCAGGACGGCGTCATCGGCACCATCGACAGGGCCAAGATCGAGGCGATGGGAACCTATCTCTTCAACGCCGGCATATTGCTCGATGGCGATGGCAAGGTTCTGAAGGAGAAGCCGGATTTCGGGGGGTATTTCACGAACGAGTTTTTGGGCGCGTAATCTCCCCCCTCGAGGGGGAGATGTCGCCGAAGGCGACAGAGGGGGTCGGTACGTCCTGACGCGACTTCCTATCGCGGACAGAGGACGTCAGCGCCTTACGCGCGGCGACCCCCTCTGGCCTGCCGGCCATCTCCCCCTCTAGGCGGGAGATTGCGCCTCACCGCCTTCTCCCTCACATGTCGATCATCGAGCGCTTCACCCGGCCGATGATGGTGATGGCGCCTTCCAGCGCCGGCGGCGGGATGTCCATGTAGGAGGCCGGCTGGAAGGGCGGGTTCTCGTTGGGGCGGTAGCGCTTGTAGGTGGCCTGGCCGCTTTCGTCCGAAATGACGTAGCAGCCATTGGTCACCAGCCGCTTGTCCCTGAGGTTGACGAAGATGATCGAATCCGGTGGCGAGATCTTGTTCATCGACGGGCCGTCGACGCGCAGCGCAATCCATTGGCCCTGCTCCAGATCGGTGGTGGGGATGGTCGGATAGTCGCTGAGATTGACCACCGTATCCTGGCTGCCGAGTTCGCCGGCGCTGATCCACGAGACGATGGGCACATCGACGGTGGCCAGCGACGGCATCGGGATCTGCCGGCCCGACTCGTCAAAGCCGAAATGGCCCCCCGCAAGGCTGCCGCCGTCACCGTTGAACAAGAGCCAGCCGGGATCGACGCCGAACAGGCGGCCGTATTTCTCCGCCGCCTTGCGCGACAGCGGCCGGTTACCGTTCTCGTGACTAATCAGCGTGTTCTTGTTGATGTCGCGCAATGCCCGCGCAGCGTCGCTCGGCGAGGCATAGCCCGCCTCCGCCCGCGCCTGCTGCAATCTGTGCCTCGGTTCCTGCATCGTACAAATTGCCTGAAATTTATCGTCCAATATGTACGATTTCGCTTGCGTACGTTTCGTACATATCGTACGCTTAGCGCATGATCGAACAAACCGCAAGCGTTTCCGCAGACATCGTCAGCTTTCTCCCATCGTCCGGGCTGTCCTCCTCCCCGGTCCGGACGCAAACCGGGGCTCTTGCCCCGGATCCGGTCGAACCGTCGTCCCCCCGATCGACCGGAACGGCCGGAGCCGCTCCTCTCCCGGCTCCGGCCACCTCTTCAGCCCATGGCGCCGCCGGTGCGCCAAGGGCTGTCTCCGGCGGGCAGGGTATTTCCTGCATCCGCACGGAAGATGGCACCGTCATCCTGTTCGACCGGCTGACGGGCAGGGCGGTTTCCGCCCTCACCAAAGCGGCCGCCGAAGCCGCCTTGCGGCATCTCGCCGGCTCGCTGCCGGCCGCCAGTATCGGCTGACCGCACCGACCATCCGCTCTGATTTTTTCCCGTGGGCCCTCGGGGCCGGCGCTCGGCCTTTGCGCGCGCAATCAATGGATACCGACATGACTGCCTATACCGACACCGAATTGCAGGAGATCGCCGTCTGGCTGAGGGATGGCCTGTCGGCCACAGGGATCGCCGTCCGCTTCACGGCGCTGCGCGGCAGTCCGGTCTCGCGCAATGCCATCATCGGCATCGTCCACCGCAACAGCGCGTTGAAGACCATCGGCTTCGCCAACCCCAGAGGCGGCAGGTCCGGCGGCCGACCGAGGAAGAATGCGACGGGGAAGACTGCGGCAAACGAGAATACCGCCAAGAGGAATCCGCCGGCGCAGCCAAGCAAGCTCGTAAGGGAAGTAGGAGTTTCGAAGCAGGCCGCGCCGGTCAAACCGGCCGCCAAACCGAGCCGTCAGCCATCGGCCAGGCCTCTGTTGCCAGCCCGTCCGGCGCCCTCGATCCCGGGCGAAGGACGGCTGGTGGTGGACGGCGAAATCTACCGCTTCAATGTGCCGGCGCCGCGCCCTGCCTCGCTCGGGCGTCAGCCGCATGTCGCCGCCATGCGCTTCATCGACTGCCTGTTCGACCGCTGCCGCGCGCCGCTCGACCTGACGCTGGAGGAAGACCCCGACAACGATGCTCCCGGCAGTCGGCCGGGGCTCGAGATGCTGTGCTGCGGCCTGCGCACAAGGGCGCTGAAAAGCTACTGCGAATATCATCAGACGCGTTTCCACCGGCCTGTGGTCGAGGTGGTGTGAGCGGCTGGGCTCCGTTCCTCGCCTCCGGACGACCCCACCAATGATCGAAAGCCGGCGGGACAGCGCCCCCCTCTGTCCTGCCGGACGTTCGTCGCTCGGGAAGCCAAGCAATTGGCTTTCCGTCCGCTTCGCGGACCACTCCTCAACCCCCACGCGGGGGGAGATTGGCAGCTCGCCCGCACTGCCTTCCAACGGCGGTGGTGATTGGCGAAAGCCGACGCGACATCCGATCTCCCCCCAAGTGGGGGAGATGCCCGGCAGGGCAGAGGGGGGCGCGAAGGAACGCCAACCTTCCGGCTCAACAACCCAATCCCACAAGGATCCCCCGATGAGCAAAAAAACCGCGCAGAAAGCCAAACCGCCGAAATTACCTGCGGGCGAAGCCGAGCAGGTGCGCATCCGCCGCGAGATCGGCCATGATTTCGCGCTGAAGGACGATCGCTTCGGCCGCAAGCGGTTGAGCGTCGGCACCGAAGAGGCGCGGCGCGTCTACGAGGTCTCCAATGACGGCTACACCGCGACCGGCGGCATCGTGCGGGTGCGCAATGTCGATCCGCTGGTCGGCATCACCTCGCTGACCCGCCAGCAGCGTGAGGCCGCCCAGCGGTTTCGCGACGATTTCGAGCGCGCCTCGCGTGACGGGCTGCGGCCGATGCCGTGGGAAGAGCGCATTGACGGCGGCCGCATCAATGGCGGCATCCCCGACCGCGTGCTCAACGCCGGCCGCGCCCACACCCATGCCATCGCCGCCATGGCCCACTGGGAAGTGGCGGAGGTGGTTCGCAAAATCTGCCTCGAAGGCCAGTCGGTGAAGGCGCTCGCCGAACGCACCGGCGAGGGACGAGATGTGGTGGTGAAGCTGTTGAAGGTCGGGCTCGACCTTTTGGCCGTGGGTTACGGGATGATGCTGATGCGGAAGCAGCGATAAGGCCGGCAGCCGCGTGGTGAAGCGGCCGGCCGGCAGATGCCGGCCGAACCGGTTTCACCCTATCGGATCACCGTTCGCAAACGCGAATTTCCTCGACGATCCTGTGATGATGGCGCCAATGCTTGACCAACTCTATACGGCAATGGCGATGGTGCCTGTGATACCTGTGGTACCTGAAGCCGTTATCGTAGGCATCATACTGGTAGTAGGGGCGAGGAGCGTAGCGATCGTAATAGTCGCCATAGCTGTCATTGTAGTCATCGTCATAGTAGCCATTGCCGATGCCGATCACGACGCGCCCGCCGGCATTCGCCGGAGCGATCATCGCCGCCGCCGCAGTGATAGCGATAGCCGAAGCAAGCAGGAGCTTTCTCATAGCTGCCTCCTATTCAAGGTTGCGCTAATATAACTCGCTGGGCACGACCTCGTTCCATAATTTTGCAAGATGCGAACGACCCCTGCGCCGTGCATTGCGAGGAAAGCCGGCGTCACCTCCTGTCAGCATCGTCCCCCGATTTTTGAACCCGTCGCCGCCCCAGCCATTAATCCGGCATGAAATCAGCAAGGGAAGGACGAGACCATGCATGTCATTCTTGGAGGTACCGGCCATGTCGGCTCGGCGGCGGCAATGGCGCTGTTGCGGCAGGGCGAGGATGTCACGGTGGTGACGCGCGACGAGGCGAAGGCCGCATGGTTGGTTGAACAGGGCGCGGAGGCCGCGGTTGCCGATGTGCTCGATGTCGAGGCGCTGCGTGAAGTCTTGCGGCGCGGCAAGCGGGCGTTTCTGCTCAACCCGCCGGCCGATCCATCGACCGACACCGACGCCGAGGAGCGCAAGACGGTTGGCGCCATTGCGGCGGCGCTGGAGGGCTCCGGCCTTGAAAAGCTGGTGGCGGAATCGACCTACGGCGCGCAGGCCGGCGAGGGTGTCGGCGATCTCACCGTCCTTTACGGCCTCGAGCAGAAGCTGAAGGCCCAGGCCATTCCGGCAAGCATCAACCGCGCCGCCTATTACATGAGCAACTGGGATCAGGCCCTGGAGACGGCGCGGCGCGACGGCGTCATCACCTCCTTCTTCCCGGCGGATTTCGAGCTGCCGATGGTGGCGCCGCAGGATCTCGGCGAGGCCGCGGCGAGACGTCTGCTGGAGCCGACGGACAAGACCGGCACGCACTATATCGAGGGCCCTCGGCGCTACTCAGCCGCCGATGTCGCCGCAGCCTTCAGTGCGGCGTTGCGCAAAAACGTGCGCGTGGTCACGGTGCCGCGCGAGCGCTGGACAGAAACCTACGAAAAACTCGGCTTCTCCAAAGCGGCGGCCGAGTCCTACACCCGCATGACCGGGGCCACGCTGGACAAGCCGGCGGAGCCGGAAAACCCGGAGCGCGGCACGACCAGCCTGGAAAGCTATATTGCTGCGCTCGTCGAGGGGCGGCCGGAAGACCTGTTGAAGGGTGCCGCGTAAAGTGAAGGGTTGCTGTTGAGAAACAGGCGCTTCGACGACCTACGTGGCCCGCTATTCCTATTGCCTGACCGTTCGGCAGTTGCCCGCCGGCGGCGTGGTCTTGCAGATATCGATGGAGGTGCGCGTGTCGCCGTGACCGGTTTCGGTTATCAGATTCAGGTCCAAAAGTTCGTATGTCACGAGGTATCGTATGCTGTCCTCGGGTATTTTTTGCATGGCCGATACGATCCACGAACCTGCTTTCATCTCGGTGAAATAGCTGTCGACCTTGCGTTCATACCATTTGGGTATCGGAACGAGGACGATGGTCTTCTTGCCGTGGATTTTCTTGGCGGTCGGCAGCATGATCCGGTGAATGCCGACAAAGGCGCGGCTGTCTGCCAGGCGCCGTACGCCGCCCGCAAGAACCATCGTACAAGCTGACGAACAGACTGCGCCGACGGGGTTGGCGACGCCGAAGCGGAGGTCGCCCGGCCCGCAGGCTTTTGTGTCTGGCGCGCATTCGGAGAACTCCGTCTTGCCAACCATCGTGTCGAGCCCGCTGGCGCGGATCATATGGCCAAGCGCCATCGCCGCATCGGTCTCGCCGCCCGGGGAATTCAACGCCAAAGGCAATTTGCGGGGGCCGAGTTTTTTCAGCAAAGCCTTCAGCAAAGCTGGCGTGCCGGCCACGATGTGACCTTCCGCCGAAATCCATTCCGGGCATGTCGGCTCGCATCCTGGCGTGCTGTTGCGTACAACGACGAAGTGCATCGGCGGTGTATATGCCAGTATGGCAGGCTCAGGCGTCGTTTGGGCGATCGCGCCGCCAATCGCCAGCAGCACGAAAACCAACGTCCATCCGAATGTCTTCATGCCGAGCCTCCCCTGGCAGAGCATCACTTGAGAAATGGGTCTTTGCAAGCATTATCAAAACAAGCCGAGCACGTGTTTCTATGGGCCGCGCACTATCTCTGCATGATGGACAGGCCGCTACTGGCGGCCCCTGTCTGAACCGTCGTCGCTTTCCGCCGCCCCCTCCCACCCGAACACACTGCGCCCTCCCAGCAGATGCGACTGATCGAACTCGCCGGCGACGATTTCCTTCAGGCTCGGCCCGGTGACGTAGCGCTCCAGCCGACGCGACTCGCCATCCAGCCGCTTCAGCGCGCCGAGCTCTTCCTCGCGGCCGAGCTTGGCCTTGCCGACGGCCGATTTCAGCACCGCGATCGTCTCGTCATAGACTTTCAGCGGCACCGGGAAGGGGTGCCGGTCCTTGCCGCCATGGGCAAGCGAAAAGCGCGCCGGATCGGAGAAGCGGCAAGGCGCGCCATGCACCACTTCCGCCACCATGGCCAGCGCCCTCACTGTGCGCGCGCCGACGCCGGGCACCAGCAGCAGTTCGGGAAAATCGGCCGGCCCGCTTTCTATTGCCGCGGAAATGTTGCCGTGCAGCCGGTGCATGACGATGTCGCTCTCGCGCACGTCATGATGTGCCGGCATCACCAGATTGGGCAGCATCGGCTGCGCCGGGGGCTTCGCAGGCTCCGCTTTCGGCGGCGGCTCCAGCAGGGCAAGCTCGTCAAGGATCCGCTCCGGGCTCATGGTCTTCAACAAATCGAGCTGTCCGGTCCGCGACGGCTCGGCGCGATGGTCGGTGAGGTTGACGATCTCGCCCTGCCGCTCGCCCTCGATCGCCGCATGCGGCTGGTCGACGAAGCTTGTCAGCCCTTCCGACAGCCAGTGATAGCGCCGCGCCTGGCGGCTGTCGCCGTTCATGCCTTGCTGCACCACCACCCAGCGGCTGTCGTCGGTGACGATGAAGCCGTGCAGATAGAGGTCGAAACCGTCCTGCACGGCCGCACTGTCCACCTTGGCGACCAGGCGGCTGGCGGTGGCAAGCGCCGCACCATCGATGCCGACGCGCTCGCCGATCGCGGTCAGCTCCTGCGGCGTCTTGCGCGAATGCGCGCCGCGCCCGCCGCAGACATGGATGCCGAGCTCCCGCGACATCGGGTTCAGCCCGCGCTTCAGCGCGCCGACGACCGAGGTGGTGATGCCTGAGGAGTGCCAGTCCATGCCCATGACGGCGCCGAAGGACTGGAACCAGAACGGATGCGCCAGCCGCCGCAACAGCTCGTCGCGGCCATAGTGATGGATGATCGCCTCGCACAACACAGCGCCCAGCCGCGTCATGCGATCGCCCAGCCATTTCGGAACCCGCCCGCCATGCAGCGGCAAGTCCGCACTGCCGCTTCGCTGCGTCAAGGGAAAGCTCCGTGGCTAAGGCGCACCGGCGGTGCGCCTGTCATGTAGATGGCATTTGGGGGGAGATTTGCAAGCGGGGTGCCGCAGCGCCTATAGTCCGGCTGGGCATAGGCGGAGGTGAGAATTGAAGCAGCTCGCCGAAAAAACTCGGGTTGGGAAGCCCTAGATCGAAAGACTCCTAGACACGCCCTTCGCATATCCTCGATGTGGTGTTATTTACGATATTCATCAACGACGATGAAAGTTGATAATCATTCTATCGACTTCACCGTTGAACAAATTGCGTCGAGCAAGCGAGGGGGGCAATCGTGGCGAATTTCTTCGATCGGCGGAAGGTAATCAAGGTAGAGGATCTTCGCGGTCCTCGAGTTTATTCCACGGACTTGGCTCCGTCTTTGTACGACGCGAACAACGAATCGGGGAGTGTCCTCGTTACCGCGCGTGCGCTTAAGATCAAGATCATCGCAAAGGGACTTGTGACGTTGAACTGCGGCCATCTTGTTTCGCCCTTGGCGATTCGGCTCTTCGATAAGCATCCCGACCTGCTTGATGGTGAGGCCATCGTGCCAGCCTTTCGAAGGGATAAAAATGACCTCGCCGATTATATCGAAGACATGGAACGTTTTACCAAGATTGGTATCGGACGAACCCAGGTTGAGGAGCATATCGCACGGGTGAATGCAGCTGCTCGTCAAGTTTTGCCTTGGGAACTTGCTGATGTGGGGCAGCGCTACTGCGACATGGTCGTGGCGGGGCTTCGCAGCGACACATCCACTATCTCTCGGCAACTCGACCGTGACCATGGTCTCAACCATGATGAGAGAGATGCCATCGCGTCAACGATTCAAGACTTAGAGTTCGGGACCAGCAGCAGTCTGCGGGACTATACATCCAAATTGCAAAACGGTGCCGGCGACCCCATCATGCGCTTCGCAACAGCCTGCTACCACATGGTTGGTACCAGCGTAGTTCGCTGCGAAACCGGAACTGACCTTAACCCACTCTCCGACTTCAAAATGGAGGACGTTCTTCAAGCGGGACAGCAACAGGCGGAACTGACTGAGGAGGCGATCTTTCTTAAGCTTTTCCTAGCCACAGCTTTAGACACCATCCAATCCGCCGCAATTCCGTCTCAGATCATCGATGCGCTCTCTTTCAAACACGCTCACCTTCTCAGCGGGGCTCTTCGTGACCAGGGCTTTCAGCAAAAATACGACGAAGTCATTGAGACCTATTTGAATACCGCGTCGAAGATAGACAAGCGAGAGGCTCTCGAGTCGATTGATCCAGAGGCTATTGGCACAACCGTCTCGGATTTGGCGAAAACGTTTCGGACTGCGGTCCTCGCAGAACTACCTAAATATTGGACGAAGGAAGCGGCTGAGGCCAAATCCGAATTCTACCGCGCCGCAACAGACCTTGCACTTGACGGCGCAGGCACCGTTCCCCTCTTAGGTAACGTCGTCTCAGGCGTTGGTTTGATGGGTGGTGCCGCAAACTTGGTCAGCGCGATCGCAGCCATGAATGATGCGAGAGGTGCACTTACCAAGGTGCATGAGCGACGGAATGAAAAAATCCGTACGCTCATTGAGGCACTGAGCGTCAACAACAAATCGAAGCTATTGGACGGAGTGGCGCTGCTCGCTGACGCACATGTGGCAGCAATTGAACGAGCCTAGGGCTGCGCCGAGATCACCCGCTGCATGAAGGCTGGCAATTGATCGTTCAGATCAAGCGTACGAGTCGCCCAAACAACAAATTGCTTGTAGTAGACGTCGACCTCACCCGAGTTCACCTGTGCTTCTAAGGTCTCGTCAACGGGAGATAGGCCGCTCTCTTTTTCGAAGCGCCGGCGCATCGACTCTGAGCGCCAAGCACGATCTACGGCAACTCGCCAGCCACCGGTCGAAGTTGATCGAGACGTAGTGATCTCATCATGGTGCAGGTGCATCGATGGAACTCCGTTCTCGTTTTGATCTAGCGTCCCTGCGTCCATTTGTCAATGCTGGCAGTGAATGAGCGATACTTCCCTCGGCCAGCGCCAAGGCCATCAAAGGCCTTGCTTTTCGAGATCATGTACAATCTTGGCCGTGAGCCTCGCGGCCTGTTCCTCGGCGAGCTCTGTACTCAAGGCGGCGAGAATCACATCGGCGCGTGTGTGGCGTGGCGCCTCGCCCTCGTTTTCACCTTCATCGCCATCTTCGGAACTGTCCTCGGGTTCGTCATCACTGTCGCTATCTTCATCGCCTTCCACTCCTTCATCGCCGTCGGCTTCCTCTGCAACGGGGCCCGGAACCGGAATAGTTCGTTTGGCCATCTGCTCAGCCAGTTCTTTGAATTTAGATGTCAGCGTACTGACTTCCTTCGGATCGGCACCTATGAGCTTCTCGGGCGAACCGAGCGTTTGCAGTTGCCTTTTGATCAGAGCCTCGATCCTGGCCTTTTCGGGCTGGTCCAAGGTTGCCGCTTGGGCCTGGTTGGTTAGTATTCGTAGCATTTCGGTCAGGAATCTCATCGCCGATCGTGTCGTCGATGCGCTACGCACAAGCTTGATCACCCGCCTAACGACCTGATCCTTAATGTCTCCTCGAACGAGGCGCCATGCCGCACTGTCCTCGAAACCATCGCGGCGGGCGTTGGGGACGACCTGTGCGTTGGTAACAAATATCTCGCCGACGGCCCACGGTTGGAGGCGCCGTTCCGATCCAGTAGGGGTTAGTTCTCCCGCCAGACTCTCAATGATCTCTGCGTCACCGACCTGAATGTTCTTGATACGAAATCTTATTCCAGCCGCTGTGCTATCGACGATTTCGCCAGGGAAGTTGGATACGCCGACCCAACCGTACCAGCCATGCTCTCGCGAGGTGAATGTCTCGATATTGTGAAGCCTAGAAAAGATGTTCTTTCGGGAGGTGGGATAGGTATTCTTGTATGGTTTAACGATCGGCTTGCGCTCGCGCTTGACCTTTGTCTCGACATGGATCGTTGGCAGCGCGTCACCGAACCCGTTCGCCAAATTTCGTATGCGGTCGGCAAAGTCGAAGTTATCTCCATATTCGACGGGGCATACTTCGCGTAGATATGGCTGAAGCTTGACGAGATCGACAAACTCTTTGCCAAGATTGACCAGCCCAAGCATCTCCACTTCGGTGAAGTGGTCCATCTCGTTGGCGCCGATGACCTTAGTCTTCACCGAGGAACGCATCACCTCCCGTACGTCCACAGGTTCGGCACCCGGAGAAAAATAGCCACGAATGTGGCCGCAGTCGTATTCGACTACCGTCGCAGTCGCCTCTCCCTTAGCCGAGGTGGTAAAACGAAGCGTCGTGCAGTATGCGATACCGGCGAGGCGGCCAATACCGCGAAAGCCGGCATGGAGTGTCGGCGTCTTACGACTAGCACCGAGGGAAACGAGCGTGGTATAGGCGCGGGCAGAAGAAATGCCAGCGCCATTATCTCGCACAGCAAGTGATGGCGTGCGCTGGGAGCCGCTGACGCTAATCAGGACGCGGCCATCCTCCGCCGGGAGATTCCCTGCACGGACAGCATCTTGGATCGCGTCGAAGCCATTCTGTATATATTCGCGGATAGAGTGGAATGGGTCCTCGTACATCCCCGTGGTCAGCGTTTCTAGAAAGAACGAGCCGACCTGGATTGGGTCGGCCGGTACGGCGGGGTGAGCTTTATTTAGCGGCGTCATCGCAGATACATCCCCGTTTGCGGACCCCATGCGACAAAGCCGAGATGTTCGGGCACGGAAATACTCGTCGTGGCGGACAGGTCGGTGACTAAGGCGCTCGCCGGCACCACGAACTCCTCCGCTAGCAAGTCAACGAGTTCAGCAATGCTCATGGTGACATCATTACCGCTCCGCTGCAGCGCCCGCGCCGGCGGCGCATCTTGTTCGAGCAGAAAGAATTCGCCGACAGAAACATTGACCAGTTCTCCCATTTGGAGCGCAATGTCGAGCTTGATTTCGCGCGGGTCTTCATGCGGCAGCGCCAAATACTCACGTCTAAGCGCGCGAAGGCGACTGAGGACCGCATCATAGGCATCGGCTACTTCTTCATCGCCCTGGCTTTGATATAGCGAAGCTGCGATGCCGCGTGTTGCAATCGGTTTCTTTGGTTCTCCAGTTTCCGCGATGTAGGTCTCGGCTAGCGCGCCTATCAACAGATCCGACCGCAGCGGCCGTCCTAGACCCTTATTGCTCAAGACGCGGTCAAGGACCTCCGCCGGCTCGACTGCTCCGGTATTTGCCGCCGACACCAGCTCGCGACCCACCTGAATGCGTTGCGCGCGGTTGAGCGAACCTAGCTGTGGTTCGAGGCGTCGCACTGCTTGGTTTTGCGCCTTCCACCCATCGATACTGAGGTCCACGATCAATTGGTCGAGATCGTCGTCAGGATCAGGCTCGTACGTCATGTCAGCCGATCCAAACTCTGCCGTATAGGCCGCATCACTCTCATCGCCACGTGCACTGCCGCTGTCCTGCGCATTGTCGTCAGGCGCTGGCTCTTCCTCATCAGCCTGCAATGCCGCGGCCAAATCCGACACGTCAAACCGTTGCATCGTCCAGATTGCTGCCAACATCTCGACCGATATGATGTGAACGCTTTTGAGCGAGGGACAGGCCTGCTGCGCTTCATAGACGAGGAGTGGCAGCGCCAGTGTAATCCCAGTTCTGTTGTCTTGGAGCCGGCCCTTATCGTCGCGGACTTTCTTGGGTGAGTAGACCCAATCCTCCTTCCGAGTGTCACGGGTAACAATCACCAAATGTTCCGCTTGGTGTCGGAGACAGTCTTCCAGGATTTCGAACCAGATGATGATGTCCCCATGCGGATTGACTATCTTGCCTTTCGATTTGATCGTGTGGTTTTCTTCCTCAACGCTTGGCGGGGGCGCATCCGCAAAACCGGGCGGGACACGGTGGGCGATTCGCGCCGCAGCTGTTCTCGAGACCTCTTCAATGATGGCGGTAAGCCTCGAAGGCACTCGGCGCTCGTCTATGAACGGGAGCAAGCGGCCCGTGGTTTCATCGATCTTGGGTTCGTGCTGGGCAACGCGTTGGATCAGCGTCAGTGCTTCGCCGAACGCCTCGACGACTTCCTTCTGATAGTTCTCCTTGCTGCTACCGCCGAGCGCGCTATTGTCGATGTATCGCGTCGTCTCTGTGCGGAAACGGGTGAAATCCGTCCGCATGCGTTCAGATAGCGCATAAAGCGGACGCTTATTAGTGCGCTTCGTAATATAGTCCCAGGTTTCCCGCGCTGCCCAAATAGGCACGCCGACTCGGTTGCCATAGCGTTCTAGCGTTCGCAGTAACGTCTCGCTCGCCCGCGAACTCATTTCATAACAATGGATAAGTACATTGGCGTCGAGATATATGCGCCCGTGATCGTCCTGCAAGGCCTCAGAAATAGCGGTGGTGCACTCCTCTAGCGAAGGACTGACCAGTGGGAAGAGCATGCGCGGCGATATCCCAGTTTACGAATGTTGAGTTTTTTTAAATAAACGAGGGCGACGATCGCATTCTTGCAGAGAATACGCTAGGCTGGCTACAAGGCGGGTTGGAGATTCCCATGGCAGGTCGGCGGATTCTATTGTTGGAGCCGGGGTATAAGAATAAATATCCGCCTCTAGGGCTAATGAAGCTCGCGGCCTATCACGGGCCTTATGGGAAGCGCGACGAGGTCCGTTTCTGCAAAGGCATTGACGTGTCTCTGAAAGACACTGCTTGGGATCGCATTTACGTAACAACACTTTTTTCGTTCGAATATAAGAAGATAGCGGCAACGATTGATTTTGCGCTCGAGGTAGCTGGTGGCCGGGCCGACCGGGTTTTTGTCGGCGGTATCGCTGCTTCACTTATGACAGAGCGCTTCCGCAACGAGCCGAGATGGTCGGGTGTCCGCTTCATCAAAGGGTTACTCAGCGAGGCGCCAGCCATCGCGCTCGAACTGGACGAATTTGCCGAAGAACTCTATTCAGACGATCGAACGGGTATCCCGATCGAAGATCTCGTCCCAGACTATTCGATTCTTGACCAGACAGACTACGAATACCCAGTGCGGGACGCGTACTTCGCCTATGCGTCGCGAGGCTGCATCCGCAAATGCCACTTTTGCGGCGTGCCCAAGCTTGAAGGCGCGCAGCGCGATGTGACCTCGCTCTCTGCGATCATAACCGCGATTGCCGATCGCCATGGCGAGAAGCGTGATCTTCTGCTCATGGACAACAATGTCGTCGCCTCGCCGCGATTCAAGCAGCTAGTCGCTGAGATCCGTGACCTGGGCTTTGCTGCTGGCGCGAGGCTTAAACGCCCTGGCGAGCGGGTCGCCTCCCAGCGCCGGGTCGACTTCAATCAGGGCGTCGATGCGCGCATCCTCGCCAAAGACCCAATGTACCTGCGCGAACTCGCGACGATTTGTCTGCGACCGCTGAGAATCGCTTTCGATCATCTCGGCCTCAAGGGCCCGTACGAAAAGGCCGTTCGGATCGCGCACGAGTATGGACTACACGAGCTCTCAAACTACATGCTCTACAACTTCCACGACACACCGGCCGACCTGTTCGAGCGCATGCGCCTCAACGTACTGTTCAACGAGGAACTTGGCGTGCGCATCTGGTCATTTCCGATGCGCTATCAGCCCACTGATCGGCCGGATCGCAATTTCGTCGGCGAAAAGTGGACGCGATATCAGCTGCGCTCAATGCAGATCATTCTCCAAGCAACGCATGGCGTTGTGAGCGGCGAGCCGGAATTTTTTAAGCGCGCTTTTGGCGACACGTTCGATGCGTTCGAGGAAATCCTCGCACGGCCTCACCATTTTATCTTCAACCGCACGTGGTATGAGGATCGTGGCGGGCGCGGCGAGTTCGATGACTACCGGTCCGCCGTTGGTCGCCTGAGTAGTTCACAACGGCACGAGCTGCTCGATCTCGTTTCCTCGAGCGATCCCAGTCATTTCCATGCGCTGGTGGCCGACACGAACGATCCCATAATGCGTGAGGCACTGCGTTTCTACGTGCCGATCAGCAAGCAGGCGGAGGTCGAGATCTGGCAAGCGCAGCGCTCTATCGAGGCGGATAGCTGTTCCATGCCGCTTGAGGATCGTGTTGAGGATGCGGGCTTGGAAGACGACGATATCGGAATCGCGCGTTCAGAAACCGTCTTTGAAGCAGCCTGAGGAACAACAATGTCCAGAAAATCACAGGTCGCTTCTTCTGCCCTCTTCTCCGCGCTTGACCCCGGCGCAACGAAGGTTTCCCAGCCGCCTTCACCATCAATGATCATTGTAGGCAAGGATGTGCTCGAGTTACTTAGTAGTGCAATGTATGTCGACCCGCTGACCATCTATCGCGAGTATGTTCAGAACGCGGCGGATGCGATCGACGATGCCCGCGCCGCGGGCGTGCTTGCCAGAGAAGCTCCTGGTAAAGTTGACATCACAATCGACTCCGGCAAGCGGCTCATCGGTATCAGGGACAATGGCGCGGGTATCCCGATCGCGCAGGCAACAGGGCGGTTGCTAGCGATTGGCGCTAGCACGAAGCGGGGGACGCGGGCGAGGGGTTTTCGAGGAGTAGGAAGGCTGGCGGGGCTGGCGTACGGGCGGAACTTGACATTCAGGACGCGAGCGGCTGGCGACAAGGGGGTGCTCGAGTTGCGCTGGGATTGTCAACGCCTGAAGGCTGCTCTCCGCGACGTCCGTCTGAGCGATGATATCGGCAGCGTCATCCAACGCGTTGTCACCATAAGCCATCTCGATGGTGATGGCTGGCCAACCAGCTTCTTCGAGGTCGAACTCAGCGACGTGATCCGTACAAAGCGCGACGCCTTGCTCAGCCCGAGCATCGTGGCCGACTATCTCAGCCAAATCGCGCCCGTCCCGTTCGATGCCACATTTAGCTGGGGGAGGGAGATCGAGGCGCATCTAGCCCCAGTGAGACTCGGCAATCTAGAAATCAGACTAGAGCCAAACGGCGTGCCGCTGGCTCGACCTATCACAGACGCATTTAAGGTTTCAGACACCCTCACCGACACTCTCGGCGAGCTTGAGCTGCTGACTCTTACCGATCTCGACGGAGGAGTGGCTGGGCTCGGCTGGCTCCTACACCACAGCTACCTCGGTTCGATAACCGTGCGGTCGCAGATCGGCGGCATCCGCGCCCGCGTAGGCAACGTCCAGGTCGGCAGCGAGAACTTACTTGAAGAGATATTTCCGGAAACGCGCTTCAACAGCTGGGCAGTCGGCGAAGTGCACGTCCTTGATCCACGCATTTTGCCCAACGCCCGGCGGGACAACTTTGAGCAGAACGTCCACTACTCAAACCTCACAGCCCAACTCGAGCCACTTGCACGGCAGATTGCGCGACGGGCGCGCGCGGCATCGATCGCCCGCAACAATGTGCGTCGAGCAGAGCTCGCGGCCGCCGCTCTGGCAGATGCGGCCGGGCATCGGGTAACCAAAGGCACCAATCGTGACTACCCCTCAACATCGGAGTTCAGGGTGGATGACGCCCCCACCGTATCCTTCGCCTCGGAAAGAGCTGCGGACGCTACCGCGCAAATAAGTGAAGAAGCAAAATTATCTCTCCCGCAGAAGCAGCTTGTGCGGCGACTACGGTCAGTTGCTCTTCAGAGTGGACTATCGAAGGATGAATTGAAGGATGTCTACGCGCATCTTCGTGATGTTAGTTGACGATTTGGCGCGGATACAACGCCGGTAGCTGACAGGAACGCTGGCAGATCGCTCCCTCCTTCGCCACCACACCCTAAAACAGCGCCTTCTCCACCGCCGGCTCCAGCGTCTCCGCGAACGGCGTCGCCAAATGATGCTGGTCGCGGTAGGCGATCTTGCCGTTGATGAAGACGTGGCAGTCTTGGCGTCGCAGAACTGGCTGGTCATGTCGATGTAGCTGCCGCCGGGCACGGCGCGCACGATGTTGCGCTCCACCGCCGCGTTGGCGTCGTTGGCGGCTTCCGTGCGCTTCTGGTCGCACAGCGACGGCTTTTCGCCGCGCCACAGCGCGCGCGCCACGCAGGTGTCGACATGATCGTCGTTGAACGGCACGTCGCGGATGACGGCAACCTTCAGCCCGGCCTGGCTGAACGCGGTGAGCGTCGCATGCAGGCCGGCGCGCCCGTCGGCCTCCTGGCTTTCGGGCGCCTGCATGCCGGCTGCCATCTTGTCGAGGCTGACCAGCGCGATCTCCGAGATCACCACCAGGTTCGGCCGCGCGGCGATGATCTGCCGGATCGATTGCGCGCGCCATTGATCGCATTCGGTGTAGTTCCGCTTCAGCTTGGTCGCCCATACCGTCACCCGCGAGGCGCGGCAGCCGGATTTGAGCCAGGTGACGACCTTGGTGTCGTTCTTTTCGGCCGCCTCGATCAGCGGCGTCGACCAGTGGTCGGCATGCGAATCGCCGAAAAGCGCAATCGAGCGCCGGGCGTCCTTGTTGCCGAACACGCAGGCCTTCGGCGTCACTGTCTCAAAGGAGAGAATACAGCGGGCCGCGCGCGCCGGGGACGGCTGCGCGGCGCTGACGGCAATGCAGGCAGGCGCTCCACGCGCGGCCACCGCCTCCTTCGCCAAATCTCCGACATCCGGGGTCGGCCCTTGCGTTGCTCCCGTCACACGCATCGGCTATCCAACCGGCAGCCATGCAATTCAAACGGAGCCTCCCATGACCAACACCACCATTTTCAAATTCGGCGCTGTCGAGCATGCCGAGGGCGGCGACTTACCGGGCTGGATCGTTGTCGCGGGCCGGCCGACCATGCAGACCGCCGTGCAGCACACCACCGCCGACGGCAAGGTGCTGTCGGGCACCTGGCGGGCCTCGCCCGGCACTTATCACGCCACCTACACCGACTATGAGTTCGTGCACATGATCGCCGGCCGCATCATCATCACGCCCGATGGCGGCACGCCTGTCGAGGTCGGTCCGGGCGATGCGTTCGTGGTCGAAGCCGATTTCAAGGGCACCTGGCATATTCTCGAGCCGGTAACCAAGCACTTCGTCGTCAAGCTTGCTTGATCGACGTCGCCAGGGTCGCCTGATCGGCTCGTCGTCAGGCTTGCTTGATCGCGTCGTCGGCAGTTCCTGATCGGTGCCGATACACGTCGGCCGGCGCGGTTCATCGCCAGCGTCCCCCTCGCCCAGCAGGGGGAGGGGGACGTAGCGAAGCGAATATCGGTTAAGAGGGCGTCACCTCGTTCGCTTCGAACCGATGCGGATCGAAAAGCTGAGACGATGGCGTTCTGCGGAGCCTGGTCGAGAGAACGCAGGCCAGGACTGCTGCCGGGTCGCCGGCGCGTCAGCCAAGAGCGAGCGGCGCACTTCGAGAGTGCATGCCGCCCGTCCGGCGCCGGGCCGTCAATGCTGTTGTTACGAAACCCCCCAGCCCCGTCTCAACCGCCACGGCCATGGCGTGACCCATGGCTTGCTATACGCATGCAGCACCGCGGTCTGTCAACGCCGCCCGCAATGGCCGCGGGAGGTCCCTTTTGCGCCTCCCGGCCAGCTTTCCAGCCGGCCTCGCGCAAGCCATTCGCCGCTGCAAAATGCGCTTGAAATGGCGGTTTTCCGGGTGTTCCGGCCGCTCCGGAGGGGACCTTTGGCGCGACAGAGGTCGCGATCTAGGCGATTGGATGAATTTGTCTTTCGCGGCTGAAACGTTTCAGGAGCCGGATTGTAGACCTGACTTTTTTTGGGTGTATTTCCCTCACGTCAGTTTTGCACCCCAGCCGGCCCGATCGACCTGCCGGAGGGCAAGCCTCAGGGGCCGGCGTCGGCGCTCTGAGTCTCTCGGACCGACGGGCGCCGGACCATGCCGCTGACGACATAGGCCGCCGCGCCCAGCGCCGTGATCCAGAAGCTCGTCGGCCAGTCGGTCAGGAAGGCGAGCGTCAGGCTGATCCAGGCGATGATCACGGCAAGCGCGATGGACGTCAGCACGCCGGCTCCGACGCCGCTGGTAAGCCTGAGCGCGGTGGCTGCAGGCGCCACCATCAGCGCGAAGACGAGCAGCACGCCGACGATCTGCACCGCCTCGGACGTGGCGACGGCGACCAGCACCATGAACAGGGTCGAGACAAGAGTGAGCGGCACGCCGCGCGCTTCGGCGAGTTCCGGCTGCAGGCTGGCGAACAGCAGCGGCCGCGCGATCAGCAAAAGCGCGACAAGGATCGCCACCGCCAGCACCGCAAGCACGATAACGGTGCGCAGGCTGATGCCCAGCACATTGCCGAACAGCACGTTGGTCGCCTGCGAGGCGAAGGCGGTGTAGAAATGCAGAAACAACAAGCCCAGGCCGAGCGACAGCGTCAAAACGATGCCGATGGCGACGTCGCGATGCGCGCGCTCCCCCAGCAGGCCGATGCCGATGCCGGCGGCGACGGTAAACACGGTGAGGCCGAGAAACGGAGACAGCCCGATCAGGCCGGCGCCCGTGGCGCCGGGAAAGCCGACATGGGAGAGCGCATGACCGGCGAAGGTCTGGCCCCGGAGCACGAGGAAATAGCCGACCGCGCCCGAAACGATGCCGACGATGGTGCAGGCATAGAAGGCGTTGCGCATGAATTCATAGTCAAAGATCGTGGACATGCGCCCCGCTCTCCAGTTCTACATCGTCGGCCATGACGAAGATGCGGCCGGCAACCCGCACCACATTGATATGCGTGCCGTAGAGTTTCGACAGCACCGGACCGCTGATGACCTCGTCGACGGAGCCGATCGCCGCCTTGCGGTTGCCGAGATAGAGCACGCGGTCGACGGCGCGCAGCAGCGGGTTGATCTCGTGCGAGCAGAACAGCACGGCAATGCCGAGCCGCTCGCCGATCTGATGCACCAGGTCGATGATCGCGCGCTGATGGCCTGCATCGAGGCTGATCAGCGGCTCGTCGAGCAAAAGCAGTTGCGGATTGCCGATCAACGATTGAGCGATCAGGATGCGCTGGCGCTCGCCACCGGAAAGCTCGCCCAGCGGCCGCCGCGCAAGGTCGCCGGCGCCCACCTCTTCAAGAGCCTTCCACGCCGCCTCCTTCTCGGCAGCCGATGCGACGGGCCAGCCCCAGCGATGCCCGCCGGCGGCACTCAGCACGAAGTCGAGGCCGCTGACGCCGACATCGCCAAGCGCGCGCCGCGCCTGCGGCATATAGCCGATGTCGGCGTCGCCGCGCGTCGGCGATTTGCCAAGCACCGAAATGGCGCCGCCGGCCGGTTTGATCAGGCCGAGAATGGCGCGCAGCATCGTCGTCTTGCCGGCGCCATTGGCGCCGAGCAGGCCGACAAAGGCGCCTTGCGGTAGAGAAAAGGAGACGTCGGATAAAACCCGGCGTCCCCCATAGGTCAGCGTGACCTTGTCGAATTCGATTGCGTTCATTTAGTCACATTCATTCGCAGTCACATTCATTGTGTGCGGGCGGCGAGCGCCTTCTGGACCGCGTCGATCTGGCCGCCGAACCAGGTCTGGATCGTCTGGCCCGCCGGTTCCGTCTCGGTGACGCCGATGACCGTGACCTTGTTCTGCTTGGCGATGTCGAGCAGCCTTGTCGTTGCCTCGTCGGTCACCTGCGAATTGTAGAACAGGATCTTGGCCGAGCCGTCCTTCAGGCTGTTTTCGAACGCCGCCACCTGCGTGGCGCTCGGCTCCGCATCGTTCATCAAGGCCACCTGGAAATCGTAGTTCAGCATCTTGAGACCGAGCGCTTCCGCCATGTAGCCGAAGACCGGCTCGGTAGCCGTCACCTCGGTGCCGGCATAGGTGTTCTTGACGTCGGTGATTTCCTTGTCAATGGCCTCGAGCGAGGTCTGGAATGCCTTCAGGTTCGTCTCATAATACACGGCATTGGCCGGATCGCGCTTGGCAAGGTCGGCGCTCAGCGCCTTGGCGATGGCCGGCAGCGTCGCCGGGTCGTACCACAGATGCGGATTGTCGCCCGACTTCTTGCCGATCAGGTCGGCGGCGACGATGGTCGTGCGATCCTTGGCTGTCGAGGCGGACAGCAGCTTGTCCATCCACGGATCGTAATCGGCGCCGTTATAGATGACGATCTTTGCATCGGCGATGGTGCGCGCCGTCGACGGGCTGGTCTCGAACAGATGCGGATCGTTATCGGGATTGGCCAGGATGCTGGTGACGGCGACGTTGCTGCCGCCGATCTGGCGGGCAAGGTCGCCATAGAAATTCTCGGCCGCCACGATGGTCAGCTTGTCTTCGGCGCGGGCAGCCGTGCCGGTCAAAAGCGGCACCGCGACGAGCAGCGCGGCGAGAAAGGGAATGCGACGCATCCGTGGTCTCCTTGCAGTCTGAAATGTATGTCGCCGGAGAGGCGGGCTGTGTAACTGTATAACAGTAACAATATAACGTTTGCGTCGAAAACACGGCTGATGTCAATGGGCTTTTCGAGCCGCGCAGTTTTTCACGCGCACAAAAGCGTGAGCGGCCTGCGCCGACCAGGCGGAGCCACTCATGCCTGTCGGCTATATGCGAAAGGGCAGGCGATCGCCGGCACCGCGAGGCCGCCGCGAACACACCGGTCGTGGCGGTATCCTGATGAATTCGCGGCGGGTAAGTTCCTGCTTGTTGCCGTCAGTTTTGCGGACGCCTTCCCTCCCACGCGTGCTGCAACAGGGCGCGGATTGCGGCGCGGTCGAAAGGCCGCGGATTCGAGTATGGGTTCCTGGTCGCAATCTCGGCGGCGCGGTCGAGGTCGGCCTGCTTGAGGCCGAGTTCTTTCAATGTAAGGGGCGCGCCGACCGCCTTGGCGAAATCGTGGAGACCGCTACCGGCGCTGCCGCCAAACAAGTCGGCGACCGGCTTCAACAAGTCGGGCACCGCGACGGCGTTGAAGCCGATCGTGTGCGGCAACATCACCGCATGCGTCTCGGCATGCGGCATGTCGAAAGAGCCGCCCAGCGTGTGACAGATCTTGTGATGCAGCGCCATGCCGACGGCGCCGAGCACCGTACCGCACAGCCAGGCGCCGTAAAGCGCATCGCCGCGTGCATCGATATTTCCAGGCTCCTTGGTCAACACCGGCAGCGCCGCCGTCATGGCGCGCAATCCTTCTTTCGCCATCAGGGTGGAAATCGGATTGCGATCCTGCGCGTAAAGCGCTTCGGCCGCGTGCGCCATGGCGTTGAGTCCTGACGCGACGCTCATCGCTATCGGCAGGCCGACGGTCAGCTCTGAATCGTAGATCACCACTTCCGGCAGGATCCTTGCGTCACGCATTGTGGTTTTTTCGCCGTTCTCGGTCTGACCGAGGATCGGCGTCACCTCCGAGCCGGCATAGGTGGTCGGGATGACGATCTGCGGCAGGTCGGTGCGCCAGGCGATCGCCTTGCCGAGACCGGTGGTCGAGCCGCCGCCAAGCGCGACAACGCAGTCAGCGTTGACCTCGGTCGCCTTGGCCATTGCCGTTTGGGTTACCTCGACCGGCGTGTGCATGGCGGCGCCCGAAAAGGTGCCGGCCGCCAGCGCGCCGAGGGATTTGGCAAGCGCCTCGCCGTCGGCCGCCCGATGCGGCGTCGACAGCACCAGCGCGCGATTGCAGCCGAGTTTTTCGATCCAGGTGCCCACCTCGGACGACGCGCCATTGCCGAAGACAATATGCGCAGGGCTGCCGGAGTAGGTGAACGTCCTTGTCATGCCGATCCGCTCCCTTTGCATATTATCACTGTGACGGAGCCGAAATCGAGCGACCAGCTCTCGCCGCCGGCGACATCGTTTGCGTCGTCACCGTCTCGCAAGCGGGGCCTGATCTCTCCCGCGTACTCGCAAACGTATCGCCTTGACCACAAAAACGTCAAAAAAGTATCAGTGAGGTGGACACACCGTGGTGGCGGCTGCATGAATTGCCGCCTAAGCTTTGATCACTGCAGAGAGCGGCAAACGCGGCCTGCGGGAGATGGCACTGCAACTGGTCGCATGACCGGACCGGCGCCGGGAGGAACTGACATGAATCCGGACTTGGAAGTCGTCCAGATCAGACGCGGCGAGTCGTTCAAAGCCTGGGCCCACGGCTACCCGTTCCACACGGTGCGCTGGCACTTCCACCCCGAATACGAAATCCATCACGTCGTCGCCACCACGGGCCATTATTTCGTCGGTGACTTCATCGGCGAGTTCGAGCCCGGCAATCTCGTGCTCACCGGCCCGAACCTGCCGCACAACTGGGTCAGCGACGTGCCGGCAGGCGCCAGCGTGCCGCTGCGCGGCCGCGTCGTGCAGTTCTCGCAAGAGTTCATTGCCGACGCCACCGCCGCGTTGCCGGAACTTGCCGGTTGTGAAAACATTCTCGAGCTCAGCCGCCGCGGCGCGCTGTTCTCCACCGCTACCGCCAAGCTCGCCGCACCTGTGCTGGCCGAACTGGTCGAAGCGCAAGGCGTTCGCCGCATCGCTTTGTTCATGGAGCTGATCGATATTCTGAGCCGCGCCGCCGATGTGCGGACGCTCACCAGCGCCAGCTATCTGCCAGATCCCTCAGGCTTCATGTCGGCCGGCGTCAACAAGGCGCTTGCCTATATCAACGCCAACCTGACCGAGCCGTTCAGCGAAAGCGATCTGGCGGCGATCGCCGGCCGCAGCCCGAGCGCGTTTTCGCGCAGCTTCCGCCGCCATACCGGCATGGCGCTGGTGCAGTATGTCAACCGGTTGCGCATCAACCTCGCCTGCCAACTGCTGATGAGCGAGGCCGACATGCCGATTACCGAGATCTGCTATGCCGCCGGCTACAACAACATCTCGAATTTCAACCGCCAGTTCCTGACCCAGAAAGGCATGTCGCCTTCGCGCTTCAGGGCCCTGCTGGCGGAAAACATCAGCGCGGAGATTGCCGCCTAACAGGGAGGACCGGGAGGAGCCTAGACATTTACTGAGGTAAGAACGCGGGGTGCGTTGGAGGCGCCCCGTGCTGGAGATCGCCTGTCCCGAAATCCAGCGATATCAAGGGGATGCGCAGCACGGATCGAGTGCTCCGTTGTTCCTCGCAACAGCCGACTACAGTCAAGGCCCGGCGCCATGTGGTGTCCAGGGCTTCATGAAACCATTCCTTGAAACGGAGCTATCAAAATGACCAGATTTGCCTGGAAATCGACGGGAGCCATTGCGCTCACTCTGTCTCTTCTTGGCGGCACCGCTGCCTTTGCCGCCCCGGTTACCGACGCCACGGTCGCCTTCTTGATGCCCGACCAGGCCTCGACGCGCTACGAGCAGCACGACTATCCCGGCTTCGTCGCCGAGATGAAAAAACTATGCCCCGGCTGCAAGGTAATCTACCAGAACGCCGATGCCGACGCCTCGCGCCAGCAGCAGCAGTTCAACTCGGTAATCTCGCAGGGCGCCAAGGCGATCGTGCTTGACCCTGTCGACTCGACCGCCGCCGCCTCGCTGGTCAAGCTGGCGCAGAGCCAGGGCGTCAAGGTCATCGCCTATGATCGCCCGATCCCGACTGCACCTGCCGACTTCTACGTCTCGTTCAACAATGAAGGCATCGGCAAGGCCATTGCCGACTCGCTCGTCGAACACCTCAAGGCGCTGAAGGTCGACCCGGCCAGCGGCGGCCTGCTGCAGATCAACGGATCGCCGACGGACGCGGCCGCGGGGCTGATCAAGAAGGGCATCCATTCCAGCCTCGACAACAGCGGCTACAAGATCCTTGCCGAATACGACACGCCGGAATGGGCGCCGCCGAAGGCGCAGCAATGGGCAAGCGGCCAGATCACCCGCTTCTCCACGCAGATCGTCGGCGTCGTTGCGGCCAATGACGGCACCGGTGGTGGCGCCATCGCCGCTTTCAAGGCCGCCGGTGTCGATCCGGTGCCGCCGGTGACCGGCAATGACGCGACCATCGCCGCCCTGCAGCTGATCATCGCCGGCGACCAGTACAACACCATCTCCAAGCCGAGCGAGATCGTTGCGGCGGCTGCCGCCAACGTCGCCGTCCAGCTTCTGTCGGGCGAGACGCCGAAGGCCGAAATGACTCTCTACGACACTCCTTCGCAGCTGTTCACGCCGGCGGTGGTGACGCAGGAAAACCTAAAGGCCGAGATCATCGACAAGAAGATCAACACCGCCGAAGAGCTTTGCGTCGACCGCTACGCCGAAGGTTGCAAGAAGCTCGGCATTACAAAGTGACAATGCAGGTCGCCCAAAAGTGCGCAGCGGTTTTGGGATAACGACATGCATAAAAGGATGACCTAGAATCCTGATCCTGCTTTCCGGCCGCCCTTGCGGTGGCCGGAAGTTCGCAGTCACTCTTGACCGCCCATCCGGAAAGGTTTGCCACCATGTCTGACATATCTGACGGACCGGTTTCGGCAGGCGAGCTGGTGCTCAGCCTGCGCGGCATCTCGAAGAATTTCGGCGCCGTTTCGGCGCTCACCGATATCGATCTCGATGTCCATGCCGGCGAGGTGGTGGCGCTGGTCGGCGACAATGGAGCCGGCAAGTCGACGCTGGTCAAGATTCTGGCCGGCGTCCACCAGCCGAGCTCGGGCACCATCAATTTCCGCGGCAGGCAAGTGACGATGCCCGACCCGAGCGCCGCGCTGACGCTCGGCATCGCCACCGTCTTCCAGGATCTCGCACTGTGCGAAAACCTCGACGTCGTCGCCAACATCTTTCTCGGCAAGGAGATCAACCCGCTGCGGCTGGACGAGGTGGCGATGGAAATTCGCGCCTGGACGCTGCTCAACGAATTGTCGGCGCGTATTCCAAGCGTCCGCGAGGCGGTCGCCTCGCTGTCCGGCGGCCAGCGCCAGACCGTGGCGATCGCCCGCTCGCTGCTGCTCGACCCCAAGGTCGTCCTGCTCGACGAGCCGACCGCCGCTCTTGGCGTCGCCCAGACGGCGGAAGTGCTGAACCTCATCGACCGGGTGCGCGAGCGTGGGCTCGGCGTGCTGATGATCAGTCACAATATGGAGGACGTGCGCGCCGTCGCCGACCGCATCGTCGTGCTCAGGCTCGGCCGCAACAACGGCGTCTTCGAACCCGACGCCTCGAACCAGGAACTGGTCAGCGCCATCACCGGCGCCGCCAACAATGCAGTGTCGCGCCGCGCCGAACGGCGCAAGGCCGCCGAACAAGCGCACAACCAGGAGCAGCGGCCATGAGCGCGGAGCCCAAGCAGGACACCTCTTCGTCGACGGCGCTCGACCGCAGCGACGTGCGCGTCAAGCACCAGGCCGGCGTTGGTGGCGCCATCAGCGCCTTCTTCGACCGCGTCCGCTCCGGCGACCTCGGCTCGTTGCCGGTCATCGTCGGCCTGGTCATCATCTGGAGCGTGTTCACCGCCCTCAATCCGGTCTTCGTCTCGTCGAGCAATCTGGTCAATCTCCTGTTCGACTGCTCGACCGTCGGCGTCATCGCGCTCGGCATCGTCTGTGTGCTGATGGTCGGTGAGATCGACCTGTCGGTCGGCTCGATCAGCGGCTTTGCCTCGGCCATGGTAGGCACGCTGTGGGTCAACCAGGGCTGGCCGGTGGCGCTCGCCATCCTCGCCGCAATTGCCGTCGGCGGTTTCATCGGCGCGCTCTATGCCTTGCTGTTCAACCGGCTCGGCATGCCAAGCTTCGTCTCGACGCTCGCCGGCCTGCTCGCCGTGCTCGGCCTGCAGCTGTATATTCTGGGCTCCACCGGCTCGATCAATCTGCCCTATGGCTCGAACCTGGTGAATTTCGGCCAGTTGCTGGTCATGCCGGACTGGCTGTCCTATGCACTGGCGGCATTGCCCGGCATCGTCATGCTGATCAGCGGCCTGCGCACCGTCAGCCGCCGCCGGGCCGTCAATTTGTCGGCGCCGTCTGTCGGCGGCCTCATCGTGCGCGTCGCCGCCCTGACCATCCTGCTCGAACTGATCGTCGGCTATCTCAACCAGGCGCGCGGCATACCGTGGATGTTCGGCCTGTTCGTCGGCCTGGTGGTGGCGATGAACTATGCGCTGACCCGCACCCAATGGGGCCGCTCGATGACCGCCGTCGGCGGCAACCGCGAAGCGGCGCGCCGCGCCGGCATCAAGGTGCGCTCGATCTACCTCAGCGCCTTCGTCATGTGCTCGATGTTCGCCGCCCTTGGCGGCGTGCTGTCGGCGGCGCGGCTGGCCTCTGCCAGCCAGCAGGCCGGCACCGGCGACGTCAACCTCAACGCCATTGCGGCGGCGGTCATAGGCGGCACCAGCCTGTTTGGCGGCCGTGGCAGCGCCTATTCCGCGCTGCTCGGGATCATCGTCATCCAGTCGATCGCCAGCGGGCTGACCTTGCTCGATCTGTCATCGTCGCTTCGCTACATGATCACCGGCGCCGTTCTGGCAATTGCGGTCATCGTCGACTCCCTGGCACGCCGCTCGCGGGTTTCCCACGGCCGCGCCTGAACGCAACCGCAATCGATACGAGGATAGAATGGCTCAGGATTTGAGTGGAAAGGTCGCGGCGATCACCGGCGCCGCGTCGGGCATAGGCCTGGAATGCGCGAGAGCGCTGATTGCCGCCGGCGTTCGCGTTATGCTCGTCGACCGCGCCGCCGACGCGCTGAAAAGCGTCTGCACCGAACTCGGTCCCAACGCGATCCCGCTGGTGATCGATCTGATGGAGCCGGCCAGCGTCGCGACGATGATGCCGCAAATCCTGGACAAGGCCGGCCAGCTCGATATCTTCCACGCCAATGCCGGCGCCTATGTCGGAGGCCCGGTGCTCGAAGGCGACCCCGATGTGTGGGACCGCATGCTGAACCTCAACATCAACGCGGTGTTCCGTTCCATACACGCCGTGCTTCCGCATATGGTCGAACGAAAGACCGGCGACATCATCGTGACGTCCTCGATCGCCGGACTGGTGCCGGTGGTCTGGGAGCCGATCTACACCGCCTCCAAGCATGCCGTGCAGGCCTTCGTCCACACGGTGCGCCGGCAGGTCGCCCCGCACGGCCTGCGCCTCGGCGCGGTGCAGCCGGGGCCGGTGGTGACAGCGCTGATCAGCGACTGGCCGAAGGACAAGCTTGAGGATGAACTGGCCAAGGGCGGCCTGATTCAACCGGTCGAGGTCGCCGAAGCCGTGCTGTTCATGCTGACTAGGCCGAGAAATGTCACTATCCGGGATCTGGTGATCCTGCCGCAGAGCAATGATTTGTGAGGCAGTAGGCATTAGGCAGTAGGGAATGGGGAGAGGCTCTTGCAACTGGCCGTTCACTGCTGACCATCTCGCCTACTGCCTAACTTCTGAGGTTCCCATGTCCCACTTCCTCGGCATCGATGTCGGCACTGGCAGTGCCAGGGCGGGGGTATTCGACAGCAAGGGCACCATGCTTGCCTCGGCGAAGCGCGACATCGCTCTGTTCATCGAGCCCGGCGAAATCGCCGAACAGTCGAGCGAGGACATCTGGCGTGCGGTTTGCGCCAGCGTGCGCGAGGCGGTGACCAAGTCGGGGCTCGCTGGGCGCGACATTGCTGGCATCGGCTTCGACGCCACCTGTTCGCTGGTCGTGGTCGGCAAGGACGGCGCGCCGTTGCAGGTCGGCAGTTCCGGCGACAGTCAGCGCAACATCATCGTCTGGATGGATCACCGCGCGCTCGACCAGGCGCAGCGCATCAATGCCGGCAAGCACGCCGTGCTCGACTATGTCGGCGGCACCATCTCGCCGGAAATGGAAACGCCGAAGCTGCTGTGGCTGCGCGAGAACCTGCCCGCCACCTTCGATGCGGCCGAGCATTTCTTCGACCTGACGGACTATCTGACCTGGCGCTCAACCGGCAGCCTGGCGCGCTCGATCTGCACGCTGACCTGCAAATGGACCTATCTCGGTCATGAGCGGCGCTGGGACGATGCCTATTTCCGTGCCATCGGCCTCGGCGCGCTCGCCGATGAAGGCTTTGCCCGCATCGGCACCGAAATCGTCGAAGGCGGCACGGCACTTGCCCAAGGCCTGACTGAGGCCGCCGCGGCCGATCTCGGCCTGCTGCCGGGAACGCCGGTTGCGGCCGGCCTGATCGATGCCCATGCCGGCGGCGTCGGCACGGTTGGCGGGCAGGGCTCGGTCGGCACCTTGCAGTCGCGCATGGCCTATGTGTTCGGCACTTCGGCCTGCACCATGGCCAGCACCAGCGAGCCGGCCTTCGTGCCCGGCGTCTGGGGCCCGTATTTTTCCTCGATGGTGCCGGGGCTTTGGCTCAATGAAGGCGGGCAATCGGCGGCGGGTGCTGCAATCGACCACCTCGTCGCTTTCCATCCGGCCACGGCTGAGGCATCCGCAAAAGCCAAGGCGGAAGGTCTCGGCCTGACCGCTTGGCTTGGTCAGCAGGCGGCGAAGCAGTCCGCCGACCTGTCCGCCGTAGCGCACCTGGCCGATGGACTGCATGTCGTGCCGGAATTCCTCGGCAACCGCTCGCCCTTCGCCGATCCCGAGTCCAAGGCCTTGATCGCCGGGCTTGGCATGGACACGTCCCTCGACAGTCTGGTCGCGCTCTATGTCGCCGGCCTGCTGGGCATCGGCTACGGCGTGCGCCAGATCCTTGCGGCGATGGCCAACAAAGGCATTGCCATCGACACCATCGTCGTCAGCGGCGGTGCCGCGCAAAGCGCGCTGGTACGTCAGCTTTTGGCCGACACCACAGGCCTGACCGTCGCCGGTTCGACCTCGCCCGAACCGGTGCTGCTCGGCTCGTCCATATTGGCGGCGGTGGCGGCGCAAAAATATCCCGATGTGATCGCGGCGATGACCGGCATGTCGCGCATCGGCGACATCTATCGCCCGGCCGGCGGCGATCTGGTGCCTTGGCACGACAAGCGCTTCGCCGCCTTCGAACTGTTGCAGCAGGCGGGCCGCGCGATCCGCGATTGAGCGGCTTCGCTCACGTCCAGAAATAGCGGACGATGTGGAAGAACACCGGCGCGGCGAAGACCAAGCTGTCGGCGCGGTCCATCATGCCGCCATGGCCTTCGATGAGGTGGCCCCAGTCCTTGACCCCCTGGTCGCGCTTGATCGCCGACGCCACCAGCCCGCCGAGGAACCCCATCAGGCAGGCAATGAAGGCGACGCCTGCCGCCGCCAGCGGCGAGAACGGCGTCAGGAACGACAAGAGCGCACCGAGCAGGCTCGATGCCACCAGCCCGCCGACCAGCCCCTCCCAGGTCTTTGACGGCGAGACGGAAGGCGACAGAAGGTGCCGGCCGAACAGCTTGCCGAAGATGTATTGCAGCACATCGCTGCCTTGCACGGTGATGATCAGGAAGGCGATCAGCAGGAGGTTGCGGCCCTCGAAACCGGGCACGTTGAGGGTCAGCAGCGCCGGCACATGGCTGACGCAGTAGACCGAGATCATGACCGCCCATTGCTGCGCGGACACGCGCTCGAGGAAGCGCTCGGTGTCGCCGTTGAGCGCGGTGACCGCCGGCATCAAGAGGAAGCAGTAGACGGGGATGAAAATGGTGAAGAGCCCGTACCAGGCGGTCCACACCAGCCAGTACTGGAAGGGAATGATGATGCCGAACATGCCGAGCAGCACCCAGTGGTCGCTGCGCCGGCTGTGCGTCAGCGTCACGAACTCGCGCAGCGCGGCAAACGAGATCAGCGCAAACAGGATGGTCATGCCGGTGCGGCCGAAGAAGAAGGCGACGGTGATCGCCAGCACCATCACCCACCAGGCGTTGATGCGCTGGTTCAAGTTGACGAGCGTCGAGGGCAACGGCTTCGGCGCCCGCCACGACAGGATGCCGGCAATGACGCTCGCCGTGGTCAGCACGCAGACAAGGCCGACCAGCAGGATGACGGTTTCATGCATCGGTGGAAGCGTGAGTGGCATCAGTCGTCTCGATCCGGACGCGGGTTGAGCGACAGCAGCGTCTGGCGCGCGCGCTCGAGGAAGGTGCGGCGTTCTTCGCCGGGCGCGATCGCCACCGGCGGACCAAAGACGACGCGGCACAGAAGCGGCACCGGCAGGAACTGGCCCTTGGGCAGCACGCGCGACATGTTCTCGATCCAGCACGGGATGAGTTCGACATCGGGCCGCGCGATCGACAGATTGTAGAGGCCGGAGCGGAACGGCAGCAGATCCGCCTCCGTCGTGTTGCGAGTGCCTTCGGGAAACAGGATCAGCGAGTGGCCGTCGTCGAGCACCGACAGCATGATCGAGATCGGGTGTTGCGTTTCGTCGGTCCACTGCCGGTGGATGAGCACGGACGACAGCATGTCCTGCGCGATGAAGCGGCGCAGCCGCGACTTGCCCCAATATTCGGCCGCCGCGATCGCATGGGTGCGGGCGCGCACCTTCTCGCTCAGACAAGCCGACAGCAGGATGAAATCACCATGGCTGGCATGGTTGGCGAAGTAGATGCGCTGCCGCTCCGACGGCTGGCTGCCGTTCCAGATTGGTCTGACGCCGGTTACCACCCAGGCCGCCGCCGACAGGCCGACCGACGTCACCGTCTGCAGCAAGGTGAAGGTGTTGGCGCGCAGGTGAAGTTTTGTCATGGCTCAAACAAATGCTGCGAAAAGGGATGCCGCAGCAAACATGGCGAGCGCCATGCGCTGCCTTGTCAGCAGGCGGCGCGTGCCTGCCATGCGATGGTCGAGCGAGCGGCCGCCGGCAGTGGTGGATTTCAGGCGCATGCGCGCCAGCACATCGTCGACCACGGCACCCCCGGCGGCCTCGCTGGCGTGGCTTGCCATCAGCCGGAACAGCAGCGCATCGAACAAAAGCAAGGCCGAAAGAGTCAGCGTGGCCACGGCGCTCGCCGCCGCGACCAGCCAGGCCGCCGCGGACAGCGCTGTCGTCTGCGGTCCGGCCACCAGGCCGATGACCGGCGCTGCCATCACAGCCGCGACCACCAGCAGGATCGGCCACACCGCCTGCACCATCAGTCCGGCGGCGAATATTTCGGCGTTCTCGGGAAAATTCTCGCCACTCATGCCGGCCAACTCATGTCGGTTCTTCCAGCCCCGGTTCTTCCAGCCCGATCTGAAGATGCACGGGCCGGCCCAATGCGGCGAGTTTCCTGCGCGCCTGCGCGGCAGTGTGCGAGCGTCCGGTCACAACCAGCCAGTCGGCGACGACGGCTGCACTGCGCTGGAAGCCGAGCGCGCAGCAGACCAGGACGGTGCCGCGCCGGCGCGCCAGCTCGATCGCCGCCACCGCTCGCTCCAGCCGGTCATGCGGCGGCTCCACGAGGTCAAGCATGGCATAGCTGATCCAGCGGCAGGTCGTGCCGCGCGGCCGTTTCAGCTCGCCGGCAAGATCGATCACGGTGCCGAAGCGGTTGGCCTCGTCTGCGCTCGGAAACCGGCCGAAGAAAACGCCATCGGTGATCTCCGCTTGCGGCGCCAATCGGCGGGTCCATACCCACACATTGATCCGGGCGCCGAGCCGGTAGGGCAGGAGCAGGATGCGGCTGGCCAGTGAGACGCTGCCGTCGGCCGCCTTCTGGAACACTTTGGCCCCGGCCCCAGCATAGGCGAAGGCGACGATGGCCAGCGCCAATGCCGGCCACAACAGGATGATAAAATCGGCGGAGACCAACGCGCCCTCGGCAGCGCCGGCCAGGGCAAGGGCCGCCCCCAGCCCGTAATAACCCGCCAGCCGCCGCGCCCTTGGGTCGGCGGTCAACCGAAAACCCCAGAATGGCAGCTCGCCCTTGGACGGAAACAGCCACAGCGCAAACAGGCCGAGCAGGGCGCCGGTCGGAATGTCGATGAAATGATGCTGCCAGGTCGTCAGCACCGAGGCGCCGATGAGAAAACACCAGACGTGCCAGACCGGGCGGAGAATGCCGCCGAGACGGTGACGTGCCAGAACGTGACGCCAATGGTCCCAGATGATCACCAGGAGTGCGATGTGCAGGGATGGCGCTTGGTTGAACGGCTTGTCGAAACCACCGAGCACCGCAAACAGGAAACCCGGCAGGCCGGTGGTTTCCGGCCGCACGAAGGTCGCCGTCAGCGGGAACGCGATGAAGCAGGCGACGGCAATGATCTGCGCCGAGAGATAGCGGCCGGCGAGCCGGTCGACGCCGCGCCTGGTCGTGTTGAGCAGCAGCGATAGGCCGTAGAACAGATTGATCGACCAATAGGGCACGATCGTCCAGGCGACGAACGGGATGGCGTATTCCCAGGCAAACACGATGCTGCCGACATGGTCGCGCCGCGACGCCAGCCAGTTGGCAAAGCCATAGGTCGAATAGAAGAATGGCGCCAGCAGCGCCAGCCAAAGGGCTGCCCTCAGCACGATGCCCAAATAGGGTTCCCGCGCCGGGGCAGGGTCAGCGACAGGCAGGGCCATGGTCTCAGACGCGCCGTGCGACCGAGACGGTGAAGATGCCCCATTGGTCGATGCGCTGGTCGATCTTTGCGAAACCGGCAGCCATCACCAACTGGTCCATCTCGCCTTGCGTGCGCCGCCGCATCACCCAGGCCTGTCCGCCGCGATGCGAGGTCAGGCTGCGCGCGATCATCTCCAGCTGCGGATGCCATGGCTGGTTGGTGTAGACGAGCAGGCTGCCGGGTTGCATGGCGCTGGCCAGCCCGCCGAGCGAGCGGGAAATCATCGTGTTGTCGGCGAACAATTCGTAAAGCCCGGAGACGATGGCGAGGTCCGGCGCCGGCTTTTGCCCGGCCAGCATGTCGGCATCGAAGGCGTCGGCCTGATGGAAGGTGACGCTGGTCGGCAGCTGCCGCTCGGCGATCAGCTTCGAACCCAACCCGACATTGAGCTCGGAATAATCCTGCAGCCGCACGCTTGCTGGCGGTTCAGTGCATTTGGTGACGGCATCGAGCACATAGCGGCCGTGACCGGCGGCGATGTCGAGCATGTGGACGGGACGGCCGGCTGCCTTCAGGCTGGCGGCGGCGTTGCCGATCAGCTCTTCCAGATGCAGCTTGCGCTGGCGGATGCCGCGCCAGCCGATCGCGTCGAGGAAGGTGCGGTCGATCATGCGGCCGATGAAGCCGGTGCCGCGCGCGTCGTTCTCGTAGACATAGTCGAGCGTCGAGCCGGAATCGAAGCCGGTGGCGATGCCAATCTTCATGCCCGAAGACAGCCAAGCGCCCATGCGGATCGAGGCGCGACTCATCGCCCAGAAAATTCCCTTGGGCGACAACAGCGTCAGCGGCGAGGCGAGCCTCTCGGCCTCGTCGCGGGTGTAGCCGGCGCGGTCGGCCTGAAGCAAGTCGATGGTTTTCTCCGGCGTGGCAAATTGCTTTTCGAGGAACGGCCGGATCAAGTCCAGCGCCTGCTTGCGATCGCGCTCGCCCAGCGTGTCGTGGAAGAAGCCGGGCAGCACATGCCGCTCCTTGGCGCTGCTGCCGAGATTGACGAAGAATTCGTGCTGCGGTCCATGCCGCACCACCCAATCGCTGCCGGAGATCAAGAGCTGCGTCGGCACGGTGATGGCGCGCGCGTCCGAGACGATGCGGGCAGCGTGGTCGTAAAGCTCGACCAGGATGTTGGAGGCGATCGGTCGCGTGATCAGCGGATCGGCGTCGAAGGAAGCGATGCGCTCGGCATCATGCGTCAGAAACTTCGCCTTGACGTAGGAATTGACGAAGAAGCGGCCCTTGAGCTTCTGCCACAGCGCAATGCCCTCCTTGGCGAAGGGCACGTAGAGCTTGACCGAAAAGGCCGGTGAAGCCACCACCAGCGCGCGGATGTCGGGCGCATAGTCATGCATCCAGGCAGCGGCCAGCACGGCGCCGAAGGACTGCGCGATCAGCGCGATGTCGCGCTGGCCAAAACCATCCCGGCCGATCTCACGCACCAGGCAGTCGATGTCACGAACCAGGGCGGCAAAGGATGGCGCATAGCCGCGCTCGCCGGCCGAGCGGCCATTGCCGCGCGCGTCCCAGGCGTAGAAGGCATGTTCGGGCATGGCGAGTTCGTCGACCAGATGCGCCATGCGGCCGCCATGCTCGTGGCCGCGATGGAACAGCAGGATCGCACCCTTTGGCGCCGACCCGGCGGCCGGCCAGTAGCGGTAGAAGATCTCGGTGCCGTCATGGCTCTTGAACGTGCGCTCCTGCGCGATGCGCTCGAGGCTTGCCGGTGCTCCGGCTGCAATGGTCTGGTGGATCATGGTTTCCCTCTGGCGGTCGGGCGCCTGACGCTTTGGCATCATGCGCCGCCCGCTCTAAGGCCGCCGCGTATCCGGTTGATGGCGGTTACGACTGACAGTGTAGCCATGACCGGAAACACAAAGGGCACAATCGCTTGGAACCACAGGCCGCAGGCGATGAGGAAGGCGATGACGCCGAGCGCCAGGGCCCGGTCGCTCTTGCCGAACGGCCCGGCATAATTGCGCCCGCTGCTGGCGGGCACGCCAAGCACGCCGGCGAATTCGACAAGCATGGCGGCGATACCGAAAGCCACAACGCCCCAGGCCGGGAATAGCGTGGCAAAGGCCAGGATCAGCGCCAGGTCGGAGACGACGTCGCAGAGTTCGTTGAGATACATGCCGAGTTTCGACGCCTGCCCATGTTCCCTGGCCAGCATCCCGTCAACGGCGTTGAGCGCCATGCGCACGAACAGCACCACCGGCATCAACAGGAACACCAGGGGATGGAAGGCAAAGGCTGCGACCACCAGGCCTGTGGCAATGGACAGTGCTGCGGCGAGAAGCGTGATCTGGTTGGCGGTGACGCCGGCATCGGCCAGCCGGTCGGCCAGCGGCCGCAGCCTGGCCTGAAAGGCCGGTTTCAGTTGATAAAGCGTTGGCATGTGCGATCCCCCAACCGCGGCTCATGACAGTGTCGGCCAGATTGGTCAATCGGCAGGCAGGGCGCAAGGGCTCGCACCAGCATCCGCACCGTTGCGGGACTCGAACCTCCCGGCATGGATGCAGAGGCGCAGCCGAAGATCTCGGCCAAGCAGGATGTTGCGCGCTACAAACCGCCTCGCAAATGATAACTTTACAAATACTCGTATTTATGTGAAGTAAATCACTGAAAGGTCGATCATGACAAACAGTCGCTTCGCCACCCGCCTGAATTCCTTCGCCTCGCGGCCGCAAGCCGAATGGCCTGATCTCACCGGCAAGCCGTCCATGCTGCAGATGGCCACTCGCGCGGCCAAGGTCGACGGGTTGACCGATCTTGATCTTAATTTCCCCGATCATGTCAGTGAAAAGCCGGCTGAAATCGCCCGAAAGCTCGGCGATTTCGGGCTTTCCATCAATGGCTTTGCCATGCGTTACTACTCCAATCCGGCCTTCAAGCTCGGCGCCTTCACCAATCCGGACCCGGCGGTGCGCCGCGAAGCCATCGACTTGACCAAGGCCGGTATCGATGCGGTGCGCGCGGCCGGCGCCAGTCTGATGACGCTGTGGCTGGGCCAGGATGGCTTCGACTATGCATTTCAAACTGACTATGCGACGCTCTGGCAGCACGAAATCGAGGGGATTCGTGAAGTTGCCGCGCATGATCCCGGCTGCCAGATCAGCCTGGAGTACAAGCCTAACGAACCGCGCTCCTACTCGCTGATGCCGGATGCGGCGACCACCTTGCTGGCGATCCGCGAGGTCGGCCTACCCAATCTCGGCGTCACGCTCGATTTCGCCCATGTGCTCTATGCCGACGAACAGCCGGCCTTCGCCGCGGCGCTGATCGCTCGCCACAGCAAGCTGCTCGGCGTCCATCTCAACGATGGCTATGCCAAGCGCGACGACGGCCTGATGGTCGGCGCGGTGCACACGCTGCAGACCATCGAACTGCTGTGCCAGATCCGTCGCGACGGCTACGCCGGCGCCATCTACTTCGACACTTTCCCCGACATGACCGGGCTCGATCCGGTGCGCGAATGCGAAGTCAACATCGCCACCGTCAAGCGCCTGCTGCGCGTTGTCGACCGGCTGGAGAAGGATAACCGCCTGTCCGCCGCCATGGACAGCCAGGACGCCGTGACGTCGCAGGCTATCGTCCAGGAAGCCATGCTCGGGTCGTGACGAGGGGACGTGGATGACGTTGAGCAATCTCGATCTGAAAGCCGTGGGGCCGCGCATCCGCATGATGATGCCGCATCTCACCCCGCTTGAGGCCAAGGTGGTGGAAACCGTCTTCGGCCGGCGCGGTTTCGACGAGACCATTCCGCTCAAGCAGATCGCCGAGGAGGCCGGCGTGTCGGAGGCGATGGTGGTCAAGATCGCCAAGAAACTCGGCTTCTCCGGCTACCGCGACTTCCGCACCGCCGTCTATGAATACAGCCGCCTCCCGACCGCCGAGATGCACCAGGAACTGTCGGTCGACGACAGCTTGGCCGAGATCGTGCAGAAAGTGTTCCGCACCTCGATCCAGGCGCTGGAGGAGACGCTCGCGATCCTCGACATGGACGATTTCGACCGTGCCGCCGATCTGCTCTACCGCGCCAGGAACCGCGATTTCTATGGTGTCGGCGGCTCCGCCCAGATCGCCCGCGACGTCTCGCACAAATTCCTGCGCATCGGCATCCGCGCGTCTGTCTATGACGACTCGCACATGATGCTGATGTCGGCCTCGCTGCTCGGCGCCGACGACATCGCCGTCGGCTTTTCGCATTCCGGCAACACGTCGGCCGTCATCGACGCCATCCATCTTGCCCGCAAGAGCGGCGCCCGCACGCTGGCCATCACCAACTACGACAACTCGCCGCTGGCCCGGATTGCCGACATCGTGCTGTGCTCGACCGCGCAAGGCTCGCCGCTGATGGGCGAAAACGCAGCGGCGCGCATCGCGCAACTCAACATCCTCGACGCTTTGTTCGTGGCGGTGGCGCAGCGCGACTACCAGGCGGCGGAGCGCAATCTCGGCCGCACCATGTCGGCGGTCACCTCGAAACGAAAAGACCGGGGCACATGACGGTTCCGCTGGTCACCGTCTTCGGCAGCCTGCACTACGACATCATGGTCGACGCGCCCGACCGTCCGCGCAAGGGCGAGACTGTGACCGGCCATGCCTGGCAGCCGAAATGCGGCGGCAAGGGCGGCAACCAGGCGGTCTCGGCGGCACGCGCCGGCGTGCGTGCGGCGATGATCGGCGCCGTCGGCGACGACGATTTCGGCACGGCGCTGCTGGCCAATCTCGATCGCGCCGGCGTTGATCGCCGCTTCGTGCGCGTGGCGGCAGGCGCAGGCTCCGGCATCAGCGTGGCGATCTTCGACAGCGATGGCGACTATGGTGCGGTGATCGTCTCCGGCAGCAATCTCACCCTGGGCAGTGATGACATCGCGGCTGCGGGCGAGGTGGTGGTACAGACGGCAGTGCTGTTGCTGCAGAACGAAGTGCCCGATGCCGCCAACATCGCTGCCGCGCGCGCGGTGAGGGCATCCGGAGGCCGCGTCGTGCTCAACGCCGCACCGGCGCGAACACTGTCGGCCGAATTGACCGCGCTGATAGACATCGTCATCGTCAACGCCATCGAAGCGGAATTTTTGGCCGGCGTTCCGGTCGTCGATACGCTCGCCGGCGCAACCGAAGCCGCGCGGCGGCTGATCGATGCCTACCCCTCGGCGATCGTCACCGCCGGCGGCGAAGGTGTCGCCTATTGCGACCGGACCGGCGCGGCCTTCGCACTGGCGGCCGTCCCGGTCAAGGTCGTCAGCACCCATGGCGCCGGCGACGAATTCGTCGGCGCCTTCGCGGCAGGCCTCGCCCGTGGCCATCCGATGGAAGCGGCGATCGCCACGGCCAATGCCGCCGCCGCCTCGCTGGTGGCGACACCGGAGGGAAAGCGCAGCTCGCGTTGAAAACTCAGGCCGCATATTGCCGCCTCCAAACCCGTGCCCCCGTCGATGAGCGAAACGGCAAACCGGGCGCGGCGAGAACCTGCTTGGCTTTGCCCTGATGGAGGCGCGGGACCAAGCTGCGTGGTCGAAAGTAGGGAGCTTCAGTCCGCTTCGCCGGCCGAACTTTTGCCGCACTGCGCCAGCACCTTACCGATCGCAGCGCTCGAGCCCGTCAGCGGAAAGCTGTTCTCGCCATATTTGTCGGCCGTAACCGTGACGTCGCCCTTGCCGCGCAACAGGCCGAGCAGTGGATCGTCTTTGCTCAGCTCAGCCGTGAAGTAATTATACATGGCCTCGAGGTCGAGCTTTTTGGTCACGCTCTTGTCACCGCCCTTGAAGGTGAAGGAAGCGCTGATGCCGGGTTCCAGCTGCTGGCCGGCCGCACCCAGATCGTAGCTCAGCACCGGCTTGTCGAAACAGACGAGCATCAGATGCGCATCGGCCTTCGGTCCGCCGCACACCGAAGCCGTCAGCACGCTGCCGCCTTCGTCTTCTTCCATCTTGGCGCTCCAGTTGCAGGATGCGGCAAAAGCCGGCTGCGCGGCTTGCAGCGCGGCCAGAACGGAACCTGCCATCATGAACTTCGCCAATGCACTTTGCATGATCCCCTCCCAAGCTACATTCAACGAGATCATACAGGACAAAAGGCCTGGTGACAGCGGCATATGCCGTCTTAGCCCCCGGCGCGCCCCATTGATCAAGCCTTTGAGACCGGCCTCGACGTCCAGGGCGGCTCCGGCGCGAAGCGCTTGCCGATCCACTCGGCGAAGGCGCGTGTCTTGGCGGCTTGTCCCTTGGCCGAGGGCATGACGACATAGACCGCGCCTTCGTCGGCCAGCGTCCAGTCCGCCAGCACCGGCACCAGCCGTCCGTCGGCGAGTTCGCGTCCGACAAGCCAGTCGGTGCTCATCATCAGGCCGAGGCCTTGCACCGCGGCTTCGACCAGCACCTCGGCATCGTCGCACACCATCGGCCCCGAGACGTCGACGTTGACGCGGCGTCCCGAACTGTCGGTCATCTCCCAGGTTGGAAAGGTCTGGAAGCCGGAGAAGCCGAGGCAGGCGTGTTCTGTGAGCGCTTCCGGCGCTTCCGGCGTGCCCCGGCGGGCGAGGTAGGAGGGAGCAGCGCACAGCAACCGCCGCCGTGTCGCGATCTTGCGCGCCACCAGGCGCGAGTCCTCCAGCGCGCCGAGACGGACGGCGACATCGAAGTTCTCTGCAACGAGATCGACGAACCGGTTGGAGAACTCGGCCTCGATGCGGACATCCGGGAACGTCGCTAGAAATTGCGGCAGCAGCGGCCCGATCCACATACGGCCAAAGGTTCCCGGCATCGCCAGCCGCAGCAAGCCCCGCGGAGCCCCGCTGGCATGCGCGGAAGCAGCAGCCTCAGCTTCGTCTACCGAGGCCAGGATGGCGCGGACACGCACCAGGAACTCCGCTCCGGCCTCCGTCAACGACACGCTTCGGGTGGTCCGGTGCAGCAGCCGCACGCCGAGCCGCTCCTCCAGCGATTGCAGGCGGCGTGACAGAACCGTCGAGTCGCGCCCGACGCGCAACGCTGCCTTGGTGAAGGAGCGCGCTTCCGTGATGGCCGCAAAGGCGGCCATTTCGGCAAGGCTGGCGGGGTCGTGTGATTGCTGCATAAAGCACAGGATTCAAATGTAAAAATTCCAGATTATCTGCTTGTAGCGCAGCAGATAGCTTCACTCAATCCTGACGATTGACCCCTTAAACAGGAATGCGTGAGCCATGAAAGCCATCGAACTGACCGCCGCCAAGCTGGACGCCTTTCGCGCCACCACCATTGCCACGCCTGAACCGCAGCGCGGCGAAGTGCTGATCCGCCAGCGCGCCGCGAGCCTGAATTTCGTCGATGTGGCGGTGGCCAGCGGCAATTATCGCGTGCCCGGCTTTCCGCTCATTCCCGTCGCCGACGGCGCCGGCGAGATCGTCGCGCTGGGGGAGGGCGTTACGGATTTCGCCGTCGGCGATCGCGTCGTTGCCCATGCCAAGCCGCGCTGGATCGGCGGTCCGCCCCGGCCTAACGAGATGACGCAGATGCGCGGAATTTCGCTGCCGGGGTCGCTCGCCGAATATGTCGCGCTGCCGGCCAACTCGCTCGTGCCGGTACCGGCCCGTCTCTCTTTCGAGGCGGCGTCGACCCTGCCGATCGCCGCGACCACCGCCTGGAACGCCGTCCGCGCCGCCGATGTCGGGCCGGGCTCGGTCGTCGTGCTGCTCGGCACCGGCGGCGTCTCCATCTTCACCCTTCAGCTGGCGAAAGCCGCCGGCGCAACCGTCATCATCACTTCTTCGTCGGACGAGAAGCTGGAGCGGGCGAAGGCACTCGGCGCCGATCATCTCATCAACTACCGCGCAACGCCCGACTGGGACGGCAAGGTGCTGGAACTGACCGGCGGCCTCGGCGCCGACCTCGTCGTCGAGACCGCCGGCACCGCCACCTTCGCCCGCGCCGTCAACGCCACCGCGCCTGGCGGCACGCTGTTCACCATCGGTTTCGTCACCGGCGCCGAGGCCACGGTCGACCTGCTGCCGATCATCATCAAGGCGCTGAAGGTGGTCGGCAACAACACCGGGTCGGTATCTGACCTTCGCGCCGCCGTCCGCGCCATCGCCGCCGCCCGCATCGACCCGGTCGTCGACAAGGTGTTCAGCCAGGAGCAGGCGGCCGAAGCCTACGCGCACATGTCGGCAGGCGGGCAGCATTTCGGCAAACTTGCGTTCAAGCTCGACTGGTAGCCGAGGCGCGCGAGCTGCCAATCTCCCCCCTTGAGGGGGAGATGCCCGGCAGGGCCGAGGGGGTGGTCCGACCGGGCTCGACCTACTGCGGCGGAAGGAGGTTGGCGATCTACGAGAGGGGACCCCCTCTGTCGCCTTCGGCGACATCTCCCCCTCGAGGGGGGAGATTACGCACGCCGCTTCCTAGATCAACTTCTCCAGCGTGATCGGGAGGTCGCGTATCCTTTTTCCAGTTGCGTGGAACACCGCGTTGGCGATCGCCGGCGCTACGCCGACGATGGCCAGTTCGCCGACACCCTTGCCGCCGAGCACAGAGGAGTGCAGGTCGGGAATGCCGACCGAGATGACCTCGATATCGGGGATGTCGGCATTGGTCGGCACCAGATAGTCGCCGAGATTGTTGTTGACGATGCGGCCATGCCTGCGGTCGACAATGCCTTCTTCAAGCAGCGCCTGGCCGATGCCCATGATGATGCCGCCCTTCCACTGGCTTTCGGCCAGCTTGGGGTTGTAGAGCCGGCCGGAATCCAGTGCCGATACCACGCGCGACACGCGCACCGTGCCGAAATCCTCGTCGACGCGCACCTCGATGAAATGCGCGCACCAGGAGTGGCGCGAATAGTCGCCCTCGGTGTGCGGCAGCGCCGCCGCGATGGTGGTGTAGTTCTTGTAGCGATCCTCGGCCGTCGAGTTCGCCGGCATGGTGTCGCCTGTGGCCTCGATGCGGTCGCGGCCGACGCTGGCCAGCAGGTCGGCGATCGAGACATCGGGACCATCGCCGCGCGGCGACCTGATGCGGCCATTGGCGACGACCAGCGTGTTGGCCTGCAGCGCGTGGAAGGGCGAGCGCGGATCGCTGATCGCCAGTCCGACAAGCTGATCGAGCGCCGATGTCGCCGCCTTGTAGACCGCGCCCGTCATCACGCCGGCCAGCCGCGACCCGCCGGCCACGCCGGCGCGGGGATACCGGGAATCGCCGAGCTTCACGACGACATGGTCGGCCGCCACGCCGACCGTTTCGGCCGCCGTCTGCGCCAGGATCGTGTACGTGCCTTGGCCCATGTCGATCGAGGAGCTTTCGACCTCGACCGAGCCGTTGGCAAGGATACGCACGATGGCCTCGCCATAAGCGCGCCGCACCGGATAGGTGCCGGCGGCGACGCCCCAGCCGATCAGCTGGTTGCCGTCGCGCATCGAACGCGGTTTGGACGTGCGCTGGGCCCAGCCGAAGCGTTCGGCGCCAGCCGCGAAAGCCTCGCGCAACTGCCGCGTCGACCAAGCCTTTTTTGCGTGCGGATCCTGCTCGGCGTAATTCCTCAGCCGGATCTCCAGCGGATCGATGCCGACCTCGTAGGCGAGCTCGTCAATGGCGCTTTCGATGCCGAAGGCGCTAGGGTTTTCGCCCGGCGCGCGCATGGCGCCGGGCACCACCGAATTCACCCGCACGACATTCTGCTTCGAGGAGAAGTTGGGCGTCGCATACATGATCGAGGTGACCACGCCCAAAGGCTCGACCCACATTCCGTCTATGGATGTTTCGTTGACGCCGCGATGCACGATCGACTGGATCTTTCCGTCACGGTCGGCGCCGATCGTCACCGTCTGGCGCGTCGCGGCGCGGCCGCCATAGCCGGTAAAAGTCTGCGGCCGCGTCATGACCACCCTCGCGGGCCGTCCCAGCATTTTTGCTGCGGCAGCCGCCACCGCGCCATGGCCGAGCGCCAATGCCTTGGAGCCGAAGCCGCCACCGATATAAGGCGAGACCAGCCGTACATTTTCGAACGGCACGCCGAACCATTCGGCATAGGTGCGGGCCATGCCGTCGAGCCACTGGCTCGGTTCCCACACGGTCAGCCGGTCGCCCTCCCAGCGCGCGATGAGGCCATGCGGCTCCATCGGCGCCTGGTATTCGCGCGGCGTGTTATAGGCGCCGCAGACGCGCACCGGAGCAGCGGCGAAAGCGGCCTGCGCATCGCCCCATTCCTTGGTCATGGCGGCGATCGGAATGCCGTCGCCGGCCTTGGCGTCGCTGAGGTCGACGATGGCCGGCGTCTCGTCATAGCTGACCTTGACCATCGCCGCTGCCGCGACGGCCTGCTCGAAAGTCTCCGCGATGACCGCGGCGACATGCTGGCCCGAAAAGGTGATGTCGCGCGCCAGCGGGCAGTAGGGTTTGTCCGGCGGCGGTGTGCCGAACCAGTCCGATGCGGTCCGCAGGCTCATGATGGTATCGGGCGTCAGCACCTTGAGCACGCCAGAGGCCGCCTCGGCAGCTGACGTGTCGATCGAGCGCACCTTGCCTGATGCGATCGTGCTTTCGACCAGGACGCCGTAGGTTAGCCCGTCGAGCTGCTGCTCGACGGCATATTTTGCCGCACCGGTAATCTTGGCCGGGCCGTCGACGCGCGACAGCCGCCCGCCAACCTGATCGGCAGTGCCGTCCGAAGCGTCGCCGTGCCGTGTCCTGGGGTCGTGAATGGTCATGCCATGGCTCCCGTCTTGAGGATGGCGCGGGCGACGACGCGCGGCGCCAGTTCGATCTTGTAGTGGTTGGCGCCGTGGCCGATGGCCCCTTCCACGGCGAGCAAGCTGGCTGCCCGCACCCTGTCTTCGCTGAGCACCTTGCCCTTCAACGCCGCTTCCACGGCGTGCGCCCGCCACGGCTTCGTCGCGACGCCGCCCAGCGCGACGCGCAGGTCGCGAATGGTGCGGCCATCGGCTTCGAAGTCGATGCCGACTGCGGCACTTGCAGCCGCGAACTCATACGACTGCCGGTCGCGGATCTTGAGATAGGTCGAACGCCGGGCCGTGCCGGAAGCCGGTATGCTGATGGCGGTGATCATCTCGCCCGGTTGGATGGCATGTTCCCTGTCGGGCGTGGCGCCGGGCAGGAGAAAGAAGTCGTCGACGGCAACCTGGCGTTCGCCAAGATGAACCACGGCATCGAAGGCGACCAGCGCGGTGGCGAGGTCACCGGGATACATGGCGATGCAGGCGTCGCTGGTGCCGAGCACGGCATGGCCGCGGGTGACGCCGCCGATCGCCGAGCAGCCGGTGCCGGGCGAGCGCTTGTTGCAGGCGGAAAAATTCGCGGGATCGCGGAAATAGGGGCAGCGCGTGCGCTGCATCAGATTGCCGCCGATGGTCGCCATGTTGCGCAGTTGCGCGGAAGCCGCCTGCCACAGCGCTTCGGAGACCGCGGGAAAGCGGCTCTTGATCTCGGCATGGTCGGCGACGTGGCTCATCTTGGCCAGCGCGCCGATCATGGCACTGTCAGCGTCGACCTTGATGGCGTCGAGCCCTTTGAGATGGGTGATGTCGACCAGGCTGTCGGGTTCGGCCACGCCGCATTTGGCGAGATCGACCAGCGTCGTGCCACCGGCAAGCAGCATGGCCCCAGGCAGGGCGGCTGCCTGTCGTGCCGCATCGATGCTATCGGCGCGAACGTAGGAAAAATCCCTCATGACGCGACCTCCAGTGCCGCCTGGCGCACGGCGGCAACGATGTGCGGATAGGCGCCGCAGCGGCACAGATTGCCGGCCATGTATTCGCGGATCTCGTCATCCGAGCCGGCATGGCCCTCGCGGATGCAGGCGACCGCCGACATGATCTGTCCCGGCGTGCAGTAGCCGCACTGGAAAGCATCCTGGTCGAGGAAAGCAGCCTGAACCGCGTTGAGCGTGCCGTCATCGCCGGCCAATCCTTCGATGGTGGTGATCTCGCGGCCTTCGACCTGTGCTGCAAGCGTCAGGCAGGACAGCACGCGCTGTCCCTCGACATGCACCGTGCAGGCGCCGCACTGGCCCTGGTCGCAACCCTTCTTGGTGCCGGTCAGGTCGAGGCGATCACGCAAGGCGTCAAGCAGCGTAACGCGCGGCTCGACCTGCAGTTCGTGACTGTGTCCGTTGATGGTGAGACGGATTGGGATAGTGGTGGATTTGGTTTGGTCGGTCATGAGGCGTCTGGCTCCAGTTGCTTGACGCTAGGGGATTGAAATGGGCTCGAGTGGGAGAGGACAAGGGAAGAGGCGACGGTGCGCCTAATCTCCCCCCTTGTGGGGGAGATGTCCGGCAGGGCAGAGGGGGGCGCGAAGGAATGCGACGTTCCCGATTTACATGCGTCGAAATAGACCTTTCCAAGCGGGTGTTGGTCGGCGGGACAGCGCTCCCTCTGTCCTGCCGGACATCTCCCCCACGAGTGGGGAGATTGGCAGCTCTGCCGCCCCAACTCTCCAGCGGGCAGGGATGCTTCAGTCTTCACAATCTCAACACGTGACATACCGGCTCCCCTGATTATATGATAAGACTGCTCCACTAAAACGGAGGCGCCTCCGTTTATCTAGTTGGGGACTTACCCCTTTGGGTTCAAGCCCCCATATATCGACAGTGGAGAAAAAATTGACCGAGCAGTCGCAAGCAATTGCCGACGAGAAGCGCGAAGCCGCAGCGCCAAGGCCGCTGCGCGCCGATGCGCAGCGCAACCGCGACCGGCTGGTCGAGGTTGCGGCAGCGGCCTTTGCCGAGCACGGTGTCGATGCCTCGCTGGAGGAGATCGCGCGCCAGGCCGGCGTCGGCATCGGCACGCTCTACCGGCATTTCCCAACCCGCGAGCATCTGGTCGAAGTGGTCTACCGGCGTGAAGTCGAGGCGCTCTGTGCGGCGGCCGATGACCTCGCCAGCCACCATTCGGCCGACATGGCGCTGGAACAGTGGATGCAGCGCTTCGTCGACTACATCGCCACCAAGCGCGGCCTGGCGGCCAGCCTGCGCATCCTGTTCAACACGAATTCCGCCGTGTTCTCCGACATGTCGGGCCGGGTGTCGCTGGCCTTGCGGCAACTGGTCGAGGCGGCGGTGGCCGAAGGCTCGATCCGCAGCGACGTCGATGCCTCCGATGTGCTGCACGCACTCGGCGGCATCTACTCGGCCCCCGACACCAAGGACTGGCGCGACCGCTCGCGCCGGCTGGTCAAGCTGCTGATGGACGGGCTGCGGTTCGGGGCAGGGAAGAGGTGACCTAGCGGCTCAAGCCGAACCATCGACCGCATAGAACGGAAACGCGCCGGGCAGCCCGCTTGCCGCCATTTCGCCACGCTTCTCGAACCGCAGGCCGGAGCCGACCACGAGATCGCGCACCGTCCTTGATGCGATGATTTCGCCCGGCCGCGCATGGTCAAGCAGACGCGATGACAGTTCGATCGCCGCGCCTGAAAATTGATGGCCCCGCTGCTCGCACTCGCCGATATGCACCGCCGAGCGGACCTCGACACCGGATTGCCGCAAGCGATCGCGGATGGCGATCGCGCACTGGATCGACCGCGTTGGCCGCTGGAACACCGCGAGCACCTTGCCGTCCGATCGCCTGATCTCTCTGCCTTCGGCCGCGAGGAGTTCGCCACGGAGCGCTTCGGCGTGCCGCTCGGCCGGGTCGATGCCGAAAGGCGAGCCCGTCATATCGAGGGACAGCACCGACACAAGCAGCCGTTCGCCTGGGGCCGCCGGCAAGGCGCCGGTGACGAAAGCCTGGATCTCGTCGACGATCCGATCGGAATTCTCGCCCCAGATGACGTGGTCGCGGCCGGCGAACTCAATGTATCGGGCGCCCTCGATGTGCGTCGCCAGGTAACGTCCTTCTTCCCGCTTCACCCAGCCGTCGCCAGTCGTCTGCATGATCAGTGTCGGAACATGGACAGCAGGCAGAATGTCGCGAACATCGATTTCGGCTCCCCAGCGCCACAGGGCGATCGCGTCGGCGGGCGAGGCAGAATTCCTGAGATAGGCGGCGAACCATTCTGTCTCGAACGTGTCGCTCATCAGACTGGGCGCCGCGTTGCTCATATCCGCCGCCGCTCCCCATTCTTTCTCGACGATCGCCAGATCCTCTTCCACCTGCTCGCTTGTCTTCGCCCACGGATAGTCTTGTGACCACCTGCCGCGGGCGTAGGCCCCATTGAGCACGAGTGCCGCTGTGCGCTCGGGATAGGTCGCCGCGAACAGCATGCACATCGGGCCGCCCTCGGAGCTGCCGAAAAGCACCGTGCGCTTCGAGCCAACCGCATCCAGCACTGCCCGCACATCTTCCATCCGCTCTTCCAGGGTCGGCAGACCGACATTGCGGTCCGAGAGCCCGGTGCCGCGCTTGTCCATGCGGATTAGGCGCGAGAAAGTGCCGAGCCGCCGGTGCACATGCGAAAGCCGCGGCGAGCCCCAGGCGTGGTCGAGGTTGGAGACCCATCCCGGCACATGGATCAGGTCGACCGGACCGTCGCCGGTCACCTGATACGCGATGTTGATCCCGGCCGATTTGACATAGTGGGTCGGGGGGGCTGCGAGTTCGTGGCTGAAGCCGGTAGCGTCATCCGCATCGGTCGTGGGTGGCCGTGCCGGCGCCATTGTGCGGCGTGTGCGCAGCGTCTCAAACAATTGCCGCGTCTCCGGCTCCGGCTGCAGCTTGAGATCGCGTAGAAGCGCGGTGCGGCAGTGCTCATATTGCTTCAGCGCGAGATTGGTCCTGCCTTGCGCCGCATAGGCGCGCATCAGGGCCCGGTGGACATCCTCCCTCAACGGGTCCATGGCCAGCAGGCGCGCTGCCGCGCGCACGCATGCGGCAGGATCGTTCGTCGCTGCATAATGCGCGACGAGCCTGTCGAGCGCCGCGACGGCCAATGCCCGCAGCCGCTCGCGTTCGATCCTCAGCCAGTCCTCGAATGGCTCCTCCTTCAGGCCGAAGCCGTCGAGCAGGTCGCCGCGGTAGACATTGAGCGCCAGTTCGAGGTCTTCGGGTGCCGGGCTGGCGACCAGCGCCTCGAACCGCGCGACGTCGAAATCAAGGCCGTCGAGATGCAGAGCGACGCTGTTGCCATCGGTGAGGAAGCGGCCGCCGCCGCACGTCTGCATGGCCTTCCTGACAGACGATACCGCTTGCCGCAGGCTCATTCGCGCCTGCGCCTCGCTGTTGATGCCCCAGAGCAGGGTCGCCAGCTTCTCGCGCGACTGCGAATGCCCCGACTGCAGCGCGAGATAGGCGACCATCGCACGCGCCTTGCGGCTGATGGCTGGAACCGTGGCCCCGACGCCGGCAAAGTCGAAACCACCCAGCAGGTGAAGATAAGGTCCGGTCATCGGATCCGCCACGGTCACAGCGCGACGACGATCCGCTCAAGCTCGGTCCATTTCAACACTTATTCCGCCGCCGAGGCGCTTTTCACGATTCCATCACGCAGGTTCCCACGCGTTGCTCACGGCGCTTGAGGAGATTGTTCGCACTGGATCTCTTTTCGCAGGAGGATACCGTGCATCACCCTAGCCCGACCGAGTGGCCCATCTGGCATGACGACCCCGGGCGCGACCGGCAGGAGCTTGGCGCACCATCGCGTCACGATGTTGCGCTGGCCCGCTATCTCGAAACACAACAGGCCCATCGGGCATTGGCGGCTCGCAGACTCGATCCGGCGGCGGTCGTGGCCTCTGCACTGGCAGCGTTCGTCCGCTGCCTTTTCCGTGCAGCGCTGCGCCGAATTGTCCGCTGGCCAACCGATGCGGCGACAGGGATGGACGATTTCGGCTTGACGTTGTCCAAGGCTCATGCGGATCTTAGCAAGACCCTTTGGGGCCGCTGAGTGCAGCGCCCTTGGTCGACGATCTCATCCCCAACCGCCGCCGCCGCCGCCAGCCCCACCGCCTCCGCCGCTACCGCCGAGAGCGGGAATGACGGGCGGCTTTTGCGGGATCTCCTCGGCCGGCTTGATCACTTTGCCGGTGGCCGCCTTCTTGAATCTGACCACCTTTGGCTGGGGTGCTGCGCGAACCACCTTGCGATGTTTCACCGGCGATGCCGGCTCAAACATCGGCGACACCGAGGTGCAGCCCATGAGCCCGGCCAGAACGCCGGATAGAATTATCCCGATGAATGCCTGCCCGAATGTCTGCTTGAATGCCTTGCCCACCATGGCCTCCTTATTGTTCAGAACAAATCCCGACGCGGATTGGCTTCTTCCCAGACCCCCCGGGCCGCATTGACCAGTTGCGTGTCCAGCGAACCGGACGCGGGAATCTTCGACTTGAGCTCTCGACGCAGGGCGTCCAAAGCTGCCGTTTTCGGCTTGGTGCCGAACTGCGCCAGGCCCTTTTTGGCGTCCGGCAGCTCCTTGCGCAGATCGAGCGCGACGGCGAATGCCAGGAAGCGCACCGCGACAGCCTGATCGGCCTTGTCGCCTTTCGCCATTTCAAGCGCCGCGCGATCATAGGCGCTCGACGGATCGCCGCGCGTGGTCGCCAGTTCGAACAGCCTTTGCGCTTCCGCCGGGTCCTGGCGCACACCGGCGCCATCCCTGTACATGCGGGCGAGGCTGCCGGGCGCGTAGGGCTGGCCAAGATCGGTGGCCTGCTGGAACAGGGCCTGCGCCGTCTTCGGATCCTTGTCGATGCCCTGGCCGGCGAGGTAATTGCGGCCGAGCAGGTTCATCGAATACATGTCTTGGCGCTGCACCCCCGCTTGCAGGAAGGCGACGGCGCGGGCCGGATCGGCAGGCACGCCATTGCGGCCCTCGGTGAAGATGGCGGCAAGATCGTTCATGGCATAGGTGTGCCCCATGGCCGCCGCCTTGAGCAGCAGGTCGAGGCCCTTGGCCGTATCGCGGTTGACGCCATAGCCATTGAACAGCGCGCGTCCCCACGAGGTCATACCGTAAGGATCACCCTTGTCGGCGGCAGCCTTGTAGAGAGCGTTGGCCTGGGTGCGGTCTATGGTCGTTCCGGTTCCGGTTGCGTTGAGATAGCCGAGTTCGAAGACGGCGCGCACATGGCCTTTCTTGGCGGCGTCCTCGATGGCTGTCCTGGCCTCTCTAACCTGGCCTGCCGCAAGCAGGGCGCGGCCGAGCTCGTAGTGGAAGCGGGCGACGTCTGGATAGGTTTTCACGGCCGCCTCGCAGGCTGCCACCGCACCGGCGCCGATCTCGTTCGGCAGCAGGCCGGGCACCACCCCTTGCAGGTCGAGAGGCTCGCCGGCGGCGGTATCGCAGGCATCGACCGTCGGCGACAGCTTCATTGTCGCGGGCTTAGCCGAGCTGCTGTCGGCCCGGATTTCGAAGCCGACCTCGACCGGCGCGCCGGCGCCGATCTGCGGCTCGTAACGGAGATGGTCGACTTCACCGGCCAGAAGGCTGGATTGCGGCGACAAGGTTCGATCAGGCAATGACAGCGTTCCCGTTGCCGGATACCCCGTGACCTTCAGGCTGACCGCCGGATCGTCGGTGGGGAAATCCAGATTGAGCGCGACCGGGCCGACGCCGACGGGAATATCAAGCTCGCGGTTCTCGATCGCTTCGGCAGCGCCGGTGATGTGGATGCCGCGATCCAGCACCTGCTGCTTCTGCTCGGCCTCGAGCGAAGCCATGATCTGCTGACCCGCCGCACCTTCGCCGCTCTTGACGCGGAACACGAGTATGCCCTGGCTCCCGCCGCCCCAATTGTCATGCGTGGCATAGGCCAGCATATCCACCTCGTCCTGCGTGGCGGCGCCTTTGGGGACATCCATTTGCAGGCGCGGCAGGTCCTTGCCGGCGATCGGTTCGCCCACCGCGACGTCTTTGCCGTCCAGCACCAGACGGCCCATTGCCGGCGGACGTTCGATGCTGACGCTGATAGCGCCGCCATCGACATCGACCGGCTCCGGCAGGCCGAGAGCGACAGGACCGACCCCCGAGAGCACTACCTTCTCCAGCACTGGCGGCAGCGAAGGCCGGTTGTTGCGGCGCACCAGCACCACGTCATCGATCAGCGAGGAATTTTCCCAGGGCACCTGCATGCCGTTGGTGGCCTGCACGACATCGCGGCGCACCGCCGACATGACCGTGCGGATCTCCTGGTTCGGCGCCAGCGCGCGCCGCGAAAAGGCCGATGAAAACGGGCTGAGGTCGCCGCTGCCGTCATAGGCGACCGCGCCTGGTTCGGTGGCGAAGGCAATCAGCGTGTTGAGCGAGCTTCGCACCTGCGCCAGCCCGGTATTGCCGGCGGTGACAAGCTGGTCGCGCAGCCAGTAATTGTTGCGCGGGAAGGGGTTGTTGCGGCAGGCATCGAGGATGATCACCTGGATCTTCGACTTCGAGCGCAGCTGCTCCAGCACGTCGTTGAGCTTGATGGCCTGGACCTCGATGTCGGCCGCCTTCTTCAACGAGGCGTCGACGGGTATCAGGAAATTCTCGCCGCCGATCTGAAAGCCGTGCCCGGAATAGTAGACGACGGCGAGATCGGCGCCGTCGGCGGCGGCCAGATAGTCCCGGAACTGGCCTTCGAACTGCTGCTTGGTGAGGTTCTCGGCGACGAAAACCTCGAAGCCGGCCAGCCGGAACGTGGCCGATACGTCCTGGGCATCCTTGGCCGGGTTCTTCAGCGCCGGGATGTCGCGATAATCGGAATTGCCGATGACGAGCGCGACCCTTCGATCGGCGCAGGCCTCGAAGCTTGTGAAGCCGGCAAGGATGAAGGCCGCGATGAATCCGCAAAGTCGGAGCATGACAAAACTCCTGGTCGCGGCCTGACGCCGACGAGAACACCGCTTGCGGCATCAAGGTCCGTTGAGAGTATGCAACCTGCCACAGCATAAAGTGAAAGGCCCGTCACCGCCAGACCATGGCAGGCGATTTCTTTCGGCGTCGACCGACCGCAGGGTGCAAGTAGCACGCGCTTCACGAGCAGGTATGTGACAAGTCTCACAGTTCGCTGTTTGGGGAATGCCTGGTGCCGGCGGCTGCGCGCCTATTCCTTGAAGAGCAGTTCCTTGTCGTTCGAATATTTCACCAGCAACGGAATGCTGGCGCCGCCGATAACGGGGCCGAGATGGCCAAACGTCCCCTCGATGACGGAGAACGGCTCGGGGCGATCGACAAGGATCCGTGCCAGCTTTCTGCGCATGGCCTTGGCGATCTCCTTGCGCACGCCATTCGGTATGGCGCCGTCGATCACCACATTGTCGATGTCGAGCAAGGCAACGGCACTGCGGGCGGCATAGGCAAGCCCGTCCGAAACCTCATCGATCCACGCGGTGAGCGGCTCTCCAAGGTCGCCCCAGTCGTCGGGCGACGACCAGATGCGGCCGGCGCCCTCGTCCCCATTGTCCTGGTCGTTGAGCTTGCCGGCCAGCGAATGCAGCGAAGCGACGCGCAGCAACGGGGTCATCCCGTCGCCCTTGCGCCCCGGCGCGGGCACCGGCATGTCGCCCAGCGCCCCGGCCAGCTTGTTGCGGCCGGGGAACAAGTGATGATCGAGCACCAGGCCGCCGCCGATGAAGTGCCCGACATAGGCATAGAGAAAGTCGGCGCGCGATCCGCCGGCGCCAAACATCAGTTCGGCCGCGGCCGACACCGTGGCGTCGTTGTAGAGGAACACCGGCCAGTCGAACGCCCGGTCCAGTTCGGCGCGAATGTCGATTTCCTTCCAGGCATCCAGCCTGCCCGCCGGCACCGCGCCCTCTTCGCTTAGGTTCCACTGATGGAATGGCGAGGCGATGCCAAGACCCGCGATGCGGTCTTTTTCTATCGATCTGTGCTTGCGGCACATGCGCGCGATGGCGCCCTTGGCGAATTTCATCACCTCGACGGGCGTCGGATAGTCGAACAGCGTGCGTTCGAACGCCATCACGTTGCCGACGAAATTGACCAGGGCGACATCGGCGCTGCGATGGTCGACCTTGAGGCCGAAGGCGTACGCGGCTTTCGGGTTCAACGCATAGGGAACCGAGGGTTGCCCCAGCCGTCCGCGCAAAGGCTCCAGGCGCAGCAGCAGCTTGTTGTCGGCGGCGCGGTTGACGATGGTGGTGATGGTTTGCGCGGCCAGCCCGGTCAGCCGCGTCAAATCGGTCTTGGCCAGCTGGCCGTGCCGGCGGATCAGCGAGACGATCAGGCGTTCGTTGTAAATGCGGCTCTCGGCCTGCGTGGTTCCGCCGCTGCGCCCCTCGGCGATCTTTTCGAGACTGAAGAAGCTGGTGCCGGTCACGCTTTCCCCTGCGCAAGGAGTTTGGCCGCAAGGCGAGCCGATCAAAGCGCTGACGTAGCAATGCGGGCCTGGCAAGGCAACACTTAAATCCACCCGATGGAAAAATGTAGTTGACGCCAGCCGGCCTGCTGTCGTTCAAAGTATGCAAGCCTGGAGGAGCAATGCCGTGACGCAGACCCGGACCATCATGTGCTTTGGCGATTCCAATACCTATGGCGCCATTCCCACCCTGGCCCGCGTCGGACGGCACCGCTTCACGCCCGACCGCCGCTGGCCGGGCATCATGCGCCGCCAGCTCGGCAACGGATGGGATGTGATCGAAGAAGGGCAGGGCGGGCGCACCACCGTGCACGACGATCCGATCGAAGGTCTCCACAAGAACGGGCTCAAATCGCTCCCGGTGTGCCTGGAAACGCATATGCCGCTCGACCTCGTCATCCTGATGCTCGGCACCAACGATCTCAAGCATAGGTTCTCGGTAACGCCGAATGACGTCGCTGATTCCATTGAGATCTTGGCCAGAATTGTCCTGCGCAGCGAAGCTGGCCCCGCGGGCGTGGCGCCCGCGGTCCTGATAGTAGCGCCGCCGCCGATGCTGGAGGTCGACTGGTTCGGCCAGATGTTCCTGGGCGGCGCCGCAAAGTCGATGCACTTTGCCGGCCTGTTCCGCGATGCGGCCCGGCGCGCCGGCGCCGCGTTCTTCAACGCCGGCGATGTCGTCGAGTCGAGCGCGGTAGACGGCATTCACCTCGACAGCGACGCGCATCGCGTGCTCGGCACGGAATTGGCCAAAGTCGTCCAGTCGCTGATCGCCAAGGCGTGATCGCGTGGGCGAGTCACCCGACTATCTCTGATTAATTAATTCCACTGGAAAAAGTTTTGACTTGCGAGCGGGAAGGTGGGTATCTGGGGAGACTGGGAAGAGTAGCGACCGCGAGGCTTGCGATGCGCGGCAACAATCAACGACAGGGAGGAAGTAAAATGCGATCTGACAGGAACATGATGCTGGCGACGCTGCTCGGCGTTGCCGGTGTGCTCGCGGGCGGTACCATTCTGGCAAGCGCGCAGGACGGCCCGGCCGGGCTCACCAAGCCGGCGGTATTTGCGCCGTTCGATCCGAAGGCGCCGGCCTGCAGCCCACCGCCCGGCCTGAGCAAGGTGCTGGCCTTCGCGCAGGACAACGAGCGTGAATTCATGCAGGGCGTCGACCGCGGCCTGGCCGCCGCCGCCAAGGATCGCGGCCTGGAATATCGCCGCGCGCTTGCCAACAATGACGCCGCCAAGGGGGTCGAGCAGGTGCAATTGTTTCTCGCCTCCAAGATCGGCGGTCTGGTCGCAGCCCCCGTGGACCCGGCCTCGATGAGCCGCAGCCTGCAGGAGCTTATCTGGTCGGGCGCCTATGTCGGCACCATCGTGCCGCCGCCGGCGACGTCGCTGCTCAACGCGCCGCAATACGAGACCGGCAAGGTGCTGGCCGAAGCGGCCGCGGCCTACATAAAGGACAAGCTCGGCGGCAAGGCCAATGTCGTCATCCTGTCGCATGACAGCATGGAATTCCTGGCGCCGCGCTTTGCCGCCATGCGCGACATCTTCAAGGCTATGCCAGGCGTCACCATCGTCGCCGACATCTCGCCCAATCCCGTCAACAAGGAAGGCGGCTTTGCCACGATGAGCACCATTCTCCAGGCCCATCCCGACGTCGATGTCGTGCTCGGCGCCGACACGGTCGTGCTCGGCGCGCTGGCTGCCCTGGAAGCGGCGGGCAAGGCGCGGCCGGACCAGTTCCTTGGCGGCATCGACGGCGAACCGGAGGCAGTCGCCGCGATCAAGAAAGGCGGCGGTCCCTACAAGGCAAGCATCAGCCTGGCGTCGCCGGTCTTCGCTTATGCCATGGGCCAGCATGCCGCCGACTGGCTGGAGGGCAAGAGCATCCCGCAGGCGATGGATATCCTGCCCGTGGCGCTGACCAGCGACTACATGGCCCAGTACGAGGCCGATGTCGCCGACCCGGCCGCGGTCTACAAGGACCCGAAGCGCCGCGACATCTATCTCAGGATGTACGGCAACATCTGCTACGACACGCGCGACCAGTATGTGAATTTCCCCTGGTCATCCGAGGCAAAGTAGCGCCTGTTTTTCCCGCGCGATACGGGCGGGTCAGCCTGACCTGAAACCGCCCGCTTCAGTCAGAGGCTAGCATGAGCACAGACAGCCTTCGAACGGGGACGACACCGCTGCAAACGGGCCGGTTTTCATCCTTGCTGCCGGGCGTCAAGGCGCCGGGCGAAGCGTCTGGCCGCATCGGGCTGGCGCTGGTCGCGCTGGGCTTGATCATCGCCTTCTCGCTGTTGAACAAATCCTTCTTCAGCCTCGACAATTTCGTCGTCATTGGCGTCAACTCGACCTCGATCCTGATCGCCGTGCTCGGCACCTCCGCGCTGCTGATCGCCGGCTATGTCGACCTCTCCATCGGCAGCATGGTCGCCTTGATCGGCATCATCACTGCCAAGGTTGCGGTGGCGACGCAGAGCGCGCCGCTGGCAATCTGCGTCGGCCTGGGTCTGGGCCTTTTGCTCGGTCTGCTCAACGGTCTGCTGGTGCGCAGGCTGAGCATCTCGCCGTTGATCGTCACGCTGGCGATGCTGGCGCTCTATGGCGGCCTTGCCTTCGTCGTCTCCAGCACCGCGGTCTATGGTTTTCCCGAGGCTCTGCTCGAATTGGGGCGGGGCAAGATCTTCGGCATCCAGTACACCGTGATCATCGCCGCATCTGTCTTTGTCATCGGAGCCTTTGTCTTGACCAGCACGGTCACCGGCTTGAGGCTCTACGCCATAGGCGGCGACCCGCGCGCAGCCGAACTCTGCGGCATTCCGGTGGGGCGCACGGTGGTTGGCCTCTACGCCGCCAATGGCTTGCTGATCGGCCTGGTCTCGGTTCTGATCGCCGGTCGTCTCGGCAGCATCACGCCGACCATCGGCGTTCGCTTCGAGCTCGACGTGCTCACCGCTGCAATTCTCGGCGGCGTTGCGTTTTCCGGCGGCTCCGGCAGGCCGCTCGGCATCGCCATCGGTGTTGCCACCATCGGCATCCTAAATGCAGGATTGATCTTCGTCGGCCTGCAATCATGGTGGCAATCCATTTCGGTGGGAAGCATGCTGTTGCTGGCGTTGGTGGCCGACCAGGCTGCGATCGGTTTTCGCGGCCGGCGCGCTCGGGCCGCCGCGACCAACTTCACGGTGGCGGACAATGGTGCCGTCGCCTCGGCCGGCCCTGCCGTGACGGCGGGCAATGCAGAAGCCCCGCAAGGTCCGGCATTCTCGATTGCCGGCGCCCGCAAATCCTACGGCGCGCTGACGGCATTGGAAGAGGCGAGTTTCACGGTCGGCAAAGGCGAGATCGTCTGTCTGCTCGGCGACAATGGCGCCGGCAAGTCGACGCTGGTGAAGATTATTTCGGGCGCCATCCGGCCCGATGCCGGCGCGATGACCCTCGAGGGCCAGCCGATTTCCTTCAGGAGCCCGCAGGATGCACGCGGCGCCGGCCTGGAGACCGTCTATCAGGATTTGGCGCTCTGCCCGAACCTCAGCGTCGCCCACAATATGATCCTCGGGCGTGAGGAAACGCGGCGTTGGCTCGGTGTCTTCCCGGTTCGCGACGACCGAAAGGCCGCCGAGCAGTGTCGTGCCCGGCTTGCCGCGCTGGGCGTCACGCTTCGCGACGAAAACGTTCTGGTGCGCTCGCTGTCGGGCGGCCAGCGGCAGTCCATCGCAATTGCCCGCGCGCTTGCCGATCACGTCAAGCTGATCTGCCTCGACGAGCCCACCGCCGCGCTCGGCGTCAAGCAGACCGCGCAGGTCGTCAAGCTGATCCGTTCGATCGCCGTCAGCGGCACCGGCGTCATCCTGGTCACGCACGACCTGTCGACGGTCAGGGGGCTGGCCGACAGGATCGTGGTGCTCAGCCTCGGCCGGGTGGCTTACGACGGCTCGGCCAGACAGCTGACGGCCGATCAGCTGTGGGGCCTGATGGCAAGCGGGACGCTGGCGCCGGCCGCTGGGTAGGAATGCCGATCGCAGGGTCTAAAGCTCGAGGCAGATCTTGCCGAAATGCCTTTGCGCTTCGTAATGCCTGAAGGCGGCGGCGATATCCTGCAGTGGAAAGCTGCTGTCGATGACGGGCTTCAGGCGGTTGACCTCTATGGCACGGATCATGTCCTGCTGGTCGGCTTTGCTGCCGATGGAAATTCCGCTGATGCGGATCTGGTTCGAAAACAGCGCCGGGATCGAAACTTCTGCTGCAAAGCCGGTCAGGACGCCGATGAGTGCGATATGCCCGCCTGTCCGGCAGGCCGTTATCGACTGCGCCAGCGTCGCCGGTCCGCCGACCTCGATCACATGATCGACGCCGCGTCCGTCCGTCAGTTCCCTGGCCCTGCCGCCCCACTCCGGCACCGCCTTGTAGTTGATGACGCTGTCGGCCCCGAGTCGTCTGAGCTTCTCCAGCTTCTCTTCATCGGACGACGTGGCGATGACCCTTGCGCCGGCGGCCTTGGCAAATTGCAGCGCAAACAATGACACGCTGCCGGTGCCAAGGATCAGCACCGTGTCGCCGGGCTTTACCTTGCCGCATGTCACCAGGCCGCGCCAGGCGGTGACGCCCGTGCAGGTCAGCGTTGCCGCCTCGAGATGCGTATAGCCCGCCGGCGCCTTGGTGAAGGCCTGCGCCGGCATGCACACATACTCGCTGGCGAAGCCGTCGAAACTGTCTCCGGGAATGTCGCGGCTTGTATCGGATCTCATGTCGCCGGCCAGCCACCAGGGGTAGAAAACACTGACGACGCTGTCGCCCGGCTTGAACGTGTCGACGCCGTCACCGATCGCGATCACCTCGCCGGCGCCATCCGACAGCGGCACGCGGCCTTCGGCGAGCGGCACCTTGCCTTGTACGGCGAAATCGTCGCGCATGTTCAGCGCGCAGGCGCGAATCCTGACCAGCATTTCTCCCGGCCCAGGCCGGGGCTGATCCTCCTCGACCAGGTCGAGCTTGTCCAACCCGCCCGGCGCTCTCAGCCTGACCAGCTTCATAGTCTCTCTCCGACGTAAAGAGCGTTAGCATGGCGGCGGCGGTCCAGCCTATCGCCGGACCGGCCGGCCGGAAATCACGCGCAGCCATGGCGCCAGATGGACGGCGCTCATCAAGAGATACATCAGCGGCATGCCGGTGAGCGGGGAGGCATCGGCCCCCAGGCACGACATGACGCCGTCGCCAGCGTGAATGCAGGTAAGCAGCGCCATCACGGCGAAAACAGGGGCCGCGGCGAGGCACAGCCAGTCGGCGGTGCGGAGAGAAACTGCATCGGAGCGTTTAGGGACCTCACTGTCGGTGCCTGTGCCGATATCGCTCATGGTCGTAATCCCTTGATGATCAATGCCCGGGTTTCCTGTCCCGTGAGGGACAGGAAACCAAGCTGGATGGGCGCCGCTCCAGGTCCTTACTTGCCGTCCTTGTTGCGGAACGCGGCTTCGCCGGCCGCCGACACTTCCTCCCACGTCTTGTCGGGTGCGGCGTCGTAATTGTCGTGCCAGTTCCACCAGCTGTAGAGCTCGGTCTGCGGATAGCCTTCGGGCGAATCCTCCCAGATTTCCTGGCGGCCGAGCGGCGTTGCGTCGAGGTAGCTCCAGACCGTGCCCATCTGCTCGTCGCCGCGGTTGTTGATGAAGTAGGTGCGATACACTTTCTTGCCGTCCTGGATGAACACGTTGTGGCCGTGCCATTCGTCGACGCCGAAATCCTTGTCGAAACTGTCGGTGATTGTGTACCAGGGCATCTCCCAACCCATCCGCTGCTTCAAGCTGGCAATGTCAGCCTGCGGCGCGCGGGAGGCATAGGCAAGCGTGGTGTTGCGGGCGTTGAGATGGGCGAGATGGCCGACCTGGTCGGCGCCGAGCGAACAGCCGCGGCAGGCATGTTCGGGCCAGCCGTGGACGCCGGGTTCGTAGAAGGCGCGGTAGACGATCAACTGGCGCCGGCCCTCGAACAAATCGAGCAGGCTCGCTTTGCCGTTGGGACCTTCAAACACATAGGCCTTGTCTACTTCCATCCATGGCATGCGCCGGCGCTCGGCCGACAGCGCGTCCCTGGCGCGCATCGTTGCCTTTTCCTTCACCAGCATCTTTTCGCGCTCGGCTTCCCATTCTTGCCTTGAAACGACCGGTGGGGTCTTCATTGCCACGTGCTTGGTCATTGCTTGTTTCCTTTGCCAGTTGTTGAGCCGTTGTGGCTTGTCGTTGCCTGTTGATCGTGAGGCAGGCTAGGGCCGCGAGGCGGCGAGGGCGGAGTTACAAATGTGACGGCATTTGCAGGCGGGCCACCGCAGCAGGGGTGGCGAGGCCGCACGGTGGGCTCGAGGTCCTCGGAAGCAGGCATGGTCGGTTTTTCCTTATTGAGAAGCTTAACGCGACTGTCTGAGATGCTCAGGCTAGCGAATGCGAATATTGCCGTCAACGCAGGCCTGGGCGTCTTCAACCAGTCCAGATGGCTAGGTCGCCGTCCGCAGCTTGCTGCTTGGCGGTGGTGACTTAAGTTAGGGCCGGTAAGGGGAGCGGTGGGAGTTACAAATGTGACGGGATTTGCATGGACTCGCTGATCACCGCGGCAGGGCTGGCGCTGGCGGCGGGCAACCCGCTGGCGGCACTCGACCGCGTCGCCTTGCGCGAGGATGCCCCGGCGCTGGCGTTGCGCGGCATTGCCATGGCGCAGCTCGGCGATTTCCATCGCGCCAAAGTACTGTTGCGTAGGGCCGGCCGTGCCTTCGGTCCAAAGGAGGCGGTGGCGCGCGCCAGGTGCGTTGTCGCCGAAGCCGAGATCGCGCTTGTTTCGCGTGATCTCGGCTGGCCGTCCAAGGCGCTCGACGCGGCGCGGTCGACATTGGAAAAGCATGGCGACCGGCTGAACGCGGCGCATGCCGGGCATCTCAAAGTACGCCGCCTGCTGCTGATCGGCCGCCTCGACGAAGCTGAAGACGTGCTGGCTGGGCTCGATCCGTCGCCGCTTCCGCCGGCCTCACGCGCCGCGCATGAACTCGCGGTTGCCGGCATCGCCATGCGGCGCCTGAAGACGAAGGCCGCGCGCGCAGCCCTTGAGTGGGCGCGCCATGCCGCCCGCCGGGCCGGCATTCCGGGTCTCATGGCGGAGGTCGACAGCGCCCTCCTGGCGCTGGAGACGCCGGCGGCGCGGCTGATCGCAGGCGGCGAGGAGCATCCGCTGTTGCTCGAAGAGGTCGAGGCGCTGCAGGCGTCGCCGGCGCTGGTCGTCGATACGTTCCGCTATATCGTGCACAAGCAGGAAACAACGATCTCGCTGGCAACGCGGCCGGTGCTGTTTGCGCTGGCGCGCGCGCTTGCCGAAGCCTGGCCGACGGATGTGCCGAGGGCGACGCTGATTGCCCACGCCTTTGGCGGCCGGCATGCCGATGAATCGCATCGCGCCAGGCTGCGGGTCGAGATCGGCCGCCTGCGCGCCGAATTGCGCCCACTGGCCGGCATCGGCGCGACCAGCCAGGGCTTTGCGCTGAAGCCGCGCGAAGCAGGCTCCGTGGCGGTTCTGGCGCGGCCGATCGAGGAGCGGCACGCCGCGGTGCTGGCCTTCCTGGCCGATGGTGAATCCTGGGCCAGCTCGGCGTTGGCGCTGGCGCTAGGCGCCGGACAGCGCAGCGTACAGCGGGCGCTCGAGCAGTTGGCCGAGACCGGCAAGGTGCAGTCCTTCGGCCACGGCCGGGCGCGGCGCTGGATGACGCCGCCGGTCGCTGGTTTCACGACCACCTTGTTACTCCCGTCGCCGCTGCCGAACGGCTAGGAAAGGTGACCATGATCGAGGACCAGGACATGAAACATTCAGCAGCGGAAATCCTGCGTGAATACGGGCCCTTTCCTGATGTCGACACCGTGCATGGCGTGAGCTTCGACGGACAGAATGTCTGGTTTGCCGCGGGCGAGCGGCTGACCGCCTTCGATTCGGCAAGCGGTGAGACGCTGCGCTCGATCGATGTCGCCGCCCATGCCGGCACCGCCTATGACGGCCGGCATCTGTTTCAGCTCGCCGGGGACCGCATCCAGAAGATCGACCCGGATACGGGCAAGGTGCTCTCCACCATCCCGGCGCCCGGCGGCGGCCGCGATTCCGGCATGACCTGGGCCGAGGGCACGCTCTGGGTGGGGCAGAACCGGGAGCGCAAGATCCACCAGATCGATCCCGAGACCGGGAAAATCCTGCGGACCATCGACTCAAACCGCTTCGTCACCGGAGTGACCTGGGTCGATGGCGAGCTCTGGCACGGCACCTGGGAAGGCGACCAGAGCGATGTCCGGCGCGTCGATCCGCAAACTGGCAAGGTGCTGGAACGGCTCGACATGCCGGCGGGGGTGGGCGTTTCCGGGCTCGAATCCGACGGCGGCGACCGCTTCTTTTGCGGCAGCGGCCCCGGCGGCATGGTGCGATCGGTGCGCCGGCCCAGATCGGCCGGCAGCGTATAAGGCCGCGGCCGGCGGCGTTCGCCTTATGGTGCGAAACGTCCCGCCGAGATCATATCCCGGAGCCGTCGAGCAGCGGGACGTCTTCGCCTTGCCACGGACTTGGCATTGAAGCCCGGCTCAGATTGGCCGTCGGCAGCGGCATCCAGCATTTCAACTCCGGTTCGGGGTATTCGATCACCCGTCCTGGCGACGAATCGGAAGAGCGCCAGCCCTCCGTGCCGAACTGGTCGGCGCGCGACCAGTAAGCGAGGTCGACCTCGGCCGGCCCCTGTTCCGATGGCCTGACCGTGACCAGGATGCGGCTGCCGTCCTTGGGCGCGCTCGCCATGTGCCGCCAGCGATCGGGTTCGTCCATTCTCATGTCCTCCTGCACGTTGCAGGGATAGTCGCCGCGCTCTTGGCAGCGGTCAACCCGAACTTTGCCCAAGCACGAGATCTGTTTAGTACTCCCGCGCCGTCGGCCGAAACAGGATCTGGTTCATGTCGACCTCGTCGGGCTGGCTCACGGCGAACGCCCACATGGCGAAAGAATCCGGGTGCCGGGCCGCAACAGGAAAATCGAAGCCGGCATGTGAACGGGCTCACATGCCGCCACTGCAAGGAACGCTATGGGACGTCCGGCCATGACAGGGGTTTCGGATGACACTTGCAGATCTGTCTTTTTATCTCTTCACTATTTTCAATGGCTTGCGCGTGGTGTCCTACCTGCCGCAGATCGTGCGGGTGGCCCGGGACAGGCACGGGGCGTCGGCGATTTCCTGCGCGACCTGGCTGTTGTGGACAGGCGCCAACGCCACGACGGGACTCTACGCCCACATCAATCTGAACGATCCCGCTCTGGCGGCGATCAACTGGCTGAACGCCGTATGCTGCGTGCTGGTCATCGCGCTCACCGCCTACAAGCGCCATCGCGCACGGCTTCCGGTTGAGGAAGCCGCAAGCCGGTCGGAAGCGACCGCTCTGATGGTCGACAATGTCTGTTGAAGATCACCGCGGCAGATTGCGCTTTTCGAGGCCGCTCTCAGACATGCACGGTGCCATGCGAAAGCTCGCCCTCGGCGCTTGAGATGAGGAAAGCGGCTGCGAGTAGGCCGACATAGAACAGCCCGACCATGCACACGACATAGATGCCTGGAACCGGGCCGAGCTGCGCCACGCGCGCGGCGTCGAGAAATGACGCGCCCAAGCCTATCGGCGACCCTTCGCGCTGCAGACTGGGCGTCGTGATCTTCAGCACCCACGCCAGCATCAGGATCGTGTACATGAAAATGTAGTTGCGGCGCAGCCGGCGCACCAACGCCGCGCGTTGCGAGATCAGGAAGCGCGGCGAACGCAGGCCTTCGCCGACGATGGCCAGCCAGTTGGAGGCGTAGTCGGGCTGCGGCGAGAAGATCTGCGCGAAATAATAGCGCTCGAACTGGCGCACCCTGGCCCGGTAGACGTCGAAGAAACGATAGCGCCGCGCCTCGATCCATAGCAGCAGCGTGGTCAGCAGCATGGCAAAGAGCAGCACCCCGTGATGGGCGCTGGGCGTCGAGAGTGAGACTGAGAGCATGGCGGCGACGACAGTAATCGCCCAGTTGCTGGTACGGTCCAGCCGGTCGCGCCAGCCGGCCATGCGGGCGATTTCGGCGCGGTGGAAATGCGACATGGTGGCCACGAATTCCGATGAGGTGAGCTTCAGCGCGAACGCATCAGAGGCCCGCGGCGCTGCAGCCGCTTCGTCGGTTTTCACGGTCTTGACCTGGGACATCCCTTGCCACGCGCCTCCCAACGCCATGGCCGGCCGAAACGACGCCGGTCATCCCCATCTGCGCAACGCGCAATTGGTTGAAAATGTTCCGTCGCCGGCCCGGGTCTCGGCCGCTTATCCGCAGTCAGATAGGCCCGTTAAGCGATTCAGGTAATGAGGAACCTGCGGCGCGCCATGGGAGTGTGGCGTGCAACTGATCTCGCCCGCAAACGTTATACCGGGCACAATGAGGGGGTGCATGTCTTTCGTGGTCAACCGGCGCCGGTCGGTCGCGCTTGCCGCGGCAGCTTTCGCATTCATGCCGGCCGCATCGTTGGCAGCCGAAAAGACCGGCATGTCCAGCGAGGGCATTTTCGTTCTCGAAATCCTCCTTCTGCTTCTCGTCGGTCGCGGCATCGGCGAGTTGCTGGAGCGTCTCGGCCAGCCGGCGGTGATGGGTCAGCTCATCGGCGGCATCCTGCTCGGCCCATCGCTGCTCGGCTGGCTATGGCCGGAAGCAGAACGCGTGATCTTTTCAAGCGACGCCACCCAAAAGAGCATGATCAGCGCCATCGCCCAGCTCGGCGTGTTGATGCTTCTGTTGCTCACCGGGATGGAGACGGATCTGCGGCTGGTGCGCAGGGTCGGCCGTGCGTGCTTTTCCATCTCCGCCGCCGGCGTGGCGATACCCTTCGCGCTGGGCTTCACCGCCGCGCAGGTCATGCCTGCTTCGCTGCTGGCCGATGGCAGCGAGCGCATCGTCGCCGGGCTTTTCCTCGGCACGGCGCTGTCGATCTCTTCGGTCAAGATCGTCGCAATGGTGGTGCGGGAGATGAACTTCATGCGCCGCGACCTCGGCCAGATCATCGTCTCCTCGGCAATCATCGAGGATACGATCGGCTGGGTGATCATCGCCATCACCATCGGCATCGCAACCAAGGGGCGCATCGAGCTCGGCAGCCTTGCCTTCACCATCGTCGGCGTCGCCACCTTCATGGCGTTTTCCTTCACGCTCGGCCGCCGCATCGTGTTCGACGCCATCCGCTGGACCAACGATACGTTCCGCAGCGAATACGCCGTCGTCACCGTCATTCTCGCCATCATGGGCGCAATGGCGCTGATCACCGATCTGATCGGCGTCCACACCGTGCTCGGCGCCTTCGTCGCCGGCATACTGGTTGGGGAATCGCCGATCCTGTCGCGTCATATCGAAGGGCAATTGCGCGGCGTCATCATGGCGCTGTTCATGCCGGTTTTCTTCGGCGTCGCCGGCCTTTCGGCGGATCTCACCGTGCTTGTCGACCACGAGCTTGCGCTACTCACGGCCGCTTTGGTGCTGATCGCCAGCTTCGGCAAATTCGCCGGCGCCTTCATCGGCGCCGAGCTTGCCGGCATGAGCCGCAAGGAAGGCATCGCCGTCGGTTGCGGCATGAACGCGCGCGGCTCGACCGAAGTCATCGTCGCCTCTATTGGCCTGTCGATCGGCGTTCTGTCGCACAATCTTTTCACCATGATCGTGACCATGGCCGTCATCACCACGCTCGCCATGCCGCCGACCTTGCGTTGGGCACTCGGCCGCTTGCCGATGGGCGAGAACGAGAAGAAGCGTCTGGAGCGCGAGGAGATCGACCAACGCGGCTTCATCGCCAATCTGGAACGACTGCTGGTGGTGACCGATGAGGGCGTTGTCGGCCGCTTTGCCGCTTACCTCGCAGGAGTCGTGGGCGCCGGCAGGCCGACGACGGTGCTGCATGCCCGAGGCGAGGGGGAGGAGGCCGAGCCCGGCACGGATGCGAAGCTCGAGCCGATCGAAAAGGGTGCCGAGGACAGCCGCGAGGCTGCCAGGAGTTCGGACGAGGAGCTGGCCCGCGCGGCGCCTGTCACGCGGCGCCACGAGGCCGAGCTTTCGCCCGAAACGGTTGCCAAGGAGGCGCGCAAAGGCTATGGGCTGCTGCTGATCGGGCTCGGCCGCGCGGTCACGTCGAAAGGTGGGTTTGCCCGCCGCATCAACGAGATCGCCGGCGCCTTCGAGGGCCCGCTATGCCTGGTGCTGAAGGCGACCGGCGCCGGCCGCCAGATGCCAAGGCTAGGACCTGAAGGCGGGAAGATTCTGGTTCCGGTCAACGGCACCGCGATCGCCCGCCGGGGTGCCGAAATGGCGCTGGCGATTGCAGCGGTCACGGGTGCGCGGGTCAAGATAATTTATGTCGCGCGCGTCGGCCACGACGAACCGCGCGACACTGTCTCGCATCGCCGCAGGGAGGCGGTGCTGAAGGATACCGTCGCACTAGCCGACCGCTATGGCGTCGAGATCGAGACGGCCATCCGCAGCCGGGCCGCCGCCGCCGATGCCATTGCCCGCCAGGCCGGCAGGGGGGCGGCGCTGATCGTCATGGGCGTGGCGCGGCGCCCTGGCGAGGAACTCTTCTTCGGCGAGACGACCACCGGCGTGCTGCAGCGCTGCCAATGCCCGGTGGTGCTGATCTCGGACGCCAGGCTCAGCCGCGACGACGAGGGCAGGGAAGAGCTGCGCTCGGGAACGGGGACAGGGTGATGAGTATTTCCCCTCGAGGGGAAATTTCGCTCATGCCGCCTGCAGCCTCTCTCGGCCGGGCTGCGGCGGGAAGGCGATGGCGATGCCGGCAGCACCGAGGCCGATCAGCGCCGAGCCGATGAACAGGCAGGAATAGCTGGCATAGGCGTCGAAGATCATGCCGCCGGCGAGCGGGCCGAACGACATGCCGAGGCTGGACAACAGGGTCGCGGCGCCAAGTATCGTGCCGATGATGCGTGGCCCGAAATAGTCGCGCGCCAGAACCGCATAGAGCGGCATGACGCCGCCATATGTGGCGCCGAAGATGATCGCCAGGAGATAGAACTGCTCGAGATTGCCGACGGCGAGATAGGCGGCGATCACCACCGCCTGGATGGCGAGGCCCACGATCAGCACCGGCTTGGCGCCCAACCTGTCGCCGAGCACGCCGTAGAGCACGCGCCCGCCAAGGCCGGCAAGGCCCTCGACGCTGTAGATCGACACGGCTGCCATCGGCGCCACGCCGCACGACATGGCATAGCTCACCATGTGGAAGATCGGCCCCGAATGCGCCGCGCAACAGGCGAAGAAGGTCATGCCCAGCACCAGGAATTGCGGCGAGCGCAGCGCCTGGCCGACTGACATGCCGGGGGCCGCGGCAGGCGCGGGCGCGCTGCCATCCGCTGCCGCGACCGCCGCCGACGGCTGGCGCACCAGGAAGACGGCCGGCAGCAACAGCACCCAGGCCATGATCCCGATGTCGAACATGGCGGTACGCCAGTCATATGCCGTGATCAGCCAGCGCGCGAAGGGCGAAATGGTCATCGGCGCCACGCCCATGCCGGCCGAGACCAGCGACACGGCCAGGCTGCGATGGGTCTCGAACCAGGCGGTGGTCAGCGCGATCATCGGCGCGAAGAAGGCGCTGGCCGCCATCCCGACGATGACGCCATAGCTCAGCTGGAAGACCAGCAGCGATTGGGCTCGGCTCGCCACCACCAGCGACAGGCCGAGCAGCACCGCGCCGGCAAAAACCACCGGGCGGGCGCCGACACGGTCATAGATGGCGCCCCAGGCGAAACCGCCTGCGCCCATCACCAAGAAATTCAGCGTCATGGCGCTGGAAATGCCGGTTCGCGACCAGTTGGTGTCGAGCGCCATCGGCTCGAGAAAGATCGCCAGCGAAAACATCGCGCCGAGCGCCACACAGGTCATCAGCGCGCCGCACGCGACGATCACCCAACGGTAGGAATTGTTCATGCTCTTCTCCCGAGATCGGTTTCGATGCGGCGCCACTCGCTCCAGCTCCGTTGCGCCGCTTGCGTCCGGAGGACGTTGGCGCGATTTCGAATCCGACAATCCGGTTGCATTTTTTATCCGGTCTGCGTGGAAGTCCATCCGGATATGACAAAAGCAGGTGTAAGGCTGCCAAGCGCGCCGACAAATAGACTGCCGAATTGACGAGCCGCTCCGCGGCGCTAGCTTTGTGGTCTCGCGACGGGAGATATCGCTCATGGAACTGCATCGCGGCCGCCTCATCGACCACGTCCAGCTGGTGGTCAGGGACCTCAAGGCGAGCCGGCGCTTCTATGAAGCCGTCTTCAAGGTGCTCGGCATTCCGATCGGCGGCGAGGCCGAGGACTATTTCTGGGCCGACGAACTGTTCATCTCAAGCCTCGACAGCCGGGCGGCGAGGGGACAACTGACCGGGCGCCATCATCTGGCCTTCCAGGCCAGGGATAACGCCATGGTCGATGCCTTCTACAGGGCCGGCCTCGATGCCGGCGGGGCCGACAATGGCGCGCCGGGTGAGCGGCCCTACCACCCCGGCTATTACGCCGCCTTCCTGCTCGACCCCGACGGCAACAACATCGAGGCGGTGTTTCACGGGCCGGCAAAGCGAAGTGCCGCTTCGGTCGAGATCAATTTCTAGCGCAGGTTCACGAGGAGCGGGTTGCGGTGATCCGTCCGGAGTTCTCGTAAAAACAAAGAGTTGAAGCGGTCCACGGATCCAATCGCTGAACTGCTTCACATTGGCGGCGCGTAGCGGTTCACCACCATTCCGCAGGCATAGGCTTTAGAGCCGAGCAGGCGCAATTTCCGGAAGCCGCCACGGTCGAAAATCCGCTGGCCGTCGCCCAGCGCGGCCGGATTGATGAACAGCTGGAACTCATCGACCAGTCCCGCTGCAATCAGCGCCGAGGCAAAGCCGGCGCCGCCGAACACCGCCATGTCGCCTTCACCTTCAGCTTTCAGCGCCTTGACCTCGCGCGGCAGGTCGCCGCTGGCAAGCGTCGTGCGCTCCCACCGCGATGCCGCGAGCTTGTCGCTCAGCACCACCTTGCGCGCCTCGACGATGCGCTGCGCAAAGGCGTAGAAGGGATCGCGCGGATAGTTTTTTGCCGCATTGCCCCAATGGGTTAGATAGCCTTCTTCGGCCATCTTGCGGCTGAGCAGAATGGTGTCGATGCCGGCGAACACCGCGTTGAAATCCTGCTTCAAGTCGTCGTCCCACGGGCAGTTGGCGCCCCATTCCCAGAGCTGCCAGTGCTCATCGCCGGCCGCGCCGACAAAACCGTCGACCGATATCTGCATCTGCAGGATCAGTTTTCTCATCGTCGTTCTCCTGATTGAGCTCTGGTGTCACCAGCGCCAGGTCAGGCGGCGTTGGTTATTGCTTTACTTTCGGAACCATTGACATGAGTGAAAAATGATGTCAATAGTAAAGTGATTTAAAAATGGAAGCATTTAAATGTCGACCAGGGAAAGATCCGGCTGTCCCATCAGCCTATCGCTCGAATTGCTCGGTGACCGCTGGACGCTGCTGATCATCCGCGACATGATTTTCGCGGAAAAAAGGCACTTCCGGGAGTTCCTGCTATCAGGCGAAGGCATCTCGTCGCGCACGCTGGCCGAGCGGCTGCAGACCTTGCAGGATGAGGGCATCGTCACCAGAAGCGACGACCCCACGCACAAGCTCAAGGCGATCTACAAGCTGACGGAGGCGGGCATCGACCTGTTGCCGGTGCTGGCGACGCTCGGCGCCTGGGGCAGCAAGTACCGCAACGCCGATGACGAGCTGGCAAGGATCGCCGACGAACTGGCCGCGGGCGGCGAGGCGGGCATGGAGCAGATAAAGAAGAAGCTGCGCGCCGAGCATATCGGCTAGCGAGCAAGGCCATCCCTCCCTTCGGGCCGATGGCGGGCTAGATCGACACGACGTCGCGCAGCCTCACCCTTCCCATCCCGCAAATCGCTGTCGCCGGAGCCATGTCTGCTTCGGATTGCCGTCGCCCAAAACCACGGCCTCTGCCAGCCAGCGCGCGGTGGCGGGGCGGCATGCATGCCGATTGAGCCCATGCCGCCATGCACGTAGAGCTCTTCGACCGCGGTGCGGCCGGCGACAGGCAGCCCGTCCGACAGCATGGGCGATTGCCGGGATAGACATTCGTCACCGGGGGTGAGCCGAGACCGGCCAGGATGCGCAGCGTGCGCGCCGCGATGCGAAGGCGTCTCGGCGCTAGCGCGCCGATCCACCTTCTCCAACAAGGGGAGAAGGTGAGGCGCGCCTTGTCCCGCCTGCGCTTCTACGCGTAGCCTAAGGAGCTAGCGGGAGGAGAATCGCTTGGACACCACTGTCGTTATTGTCGGCGCCGGGCCCGCCGGCCTTGCGGTCGGTGCCTGCCTGAAGCGGGCAGGAGTGGATTTCATCCTGCTCGAAAAATCGCAGGAGATCGCGCCCGCCTGGCGGCGGCACTATCGGCGGCTGCATCTGCATACGGTCAAGTCGTTCTCGTCGCTGCCGTTCCTGCCCTTTCCCAAAAATTATCCGCGCTACGTGCCGCGCGAAATGGTGGTCCGCTATCTCGACGACTACGCGGAAAAATTCGATCTGCGCCCGCGCTTCGGTGTGACGGTGAAAGCCATTCGCCTCGGGGACGGCGGTTTTCTGGTCGAGACAGGATCGGACAACCTCAAGGCGCGCCATGTCGTTATCGCCAGCGGTAACAATGCCGAGCCGATCATCCCCCGGCTCCCTGCCATCGAGGCTTTCAAGGGCGAGGTGCTGCACAGCGCCGACTATACGCAAGCGGCGCCTTTTGCCGGCCGCTCGGTGCTGATCGTCGGCATGGGCAACACCGGCGCCGAGATCGCGCTCGACTTGGCGGAAAGTGGCGCGCGTCCGACCATTTCGGTGCGCAAGGGCGTCCACATCGTGCCGCGCCAGCTGTTTGGCGTGCCGATCCAGATGGTCGGCATCGCCAGCCGGCCAATGCCGCAGGCGCTGAACGACTGGATGTTTCCGATCATCCTCGATTTCGCGCTGGGCAAGCTCGAGAAATACGGCATCGTCAGGCCGAAACAGGGCATCCTGCAACAGATCGACGAAGTCGGCCGCATCCCGGTCATCGACGTCGGCACGGTCGACGCCATCACCAAAGGCGCCATCAAGATCGCGCCCGACATAGCGGGCTTCACCGAGCGCGGCGCTGCGTTCACCGACGGCAGGCAGGAAAATTTCGACGCCGTCATCCTCGCCACCGGCTATCGCCCGGGCTACGAAAAGTTTCTGCCCGTGGAATTGCAGCCGGAGCGCAGTGGCGTCAACGCCCGCGCCTCGCAACTCGGCCTCTACCTCGTCGGCTTCTACAATCCGGTCACCGGTCTGCTCAGGGAAATTGGACGCGAGGCGAAGGCAGTGGCGGCCGACATTGCTCGGCGAGGCTGAAAGGGGCGGCGTCGGCCAAGCTGCGGATCTCCCGCCTTGCGGGGAGATCGGCTATCCATCACAGCCCCGCCGCGTCGCCCTCATCGAGCAGCCATTGCCGCACGGCTTGCGTCGGTTCTGGGTGCCGTTGCTTGCGCGGCATCACGACATAGAAATCGTGCGTCCCACGCATCTCTGCGTTGATCGGCTGCACCAGCCGGCCGGCGGCAATGTCGGCAGCGACGAGAAACCGGCTGGCCAGCGCGATGCCCTGGCCGGCAATGGCGGCGTCGATCGCGAGGCCTGTCTGGTTGAAGCGCATGCGTTTGGCCTCGGTGGCCATCTTCAGCCCGAGCGCTCTCTCCATGAATTCCGGCCACAGATTGTGCGCGTCGTGCAACAGGACATGATGCTGGATATCGGCCGTCGCGATCTCGTTCGCCTCGGTAGGCAGCAGGGCAGGGCTGCAGATGGCGACGATCTGCTGTGGGAACAACAGGTCGACCATCAGGCCGGCGCCGAAGGGCGGGCGGCCTTGCCTGACCGCAATGTCGACGCCGTCGGCCTGAAAACTCGACAGGCTTTGGCTGGCCAAGATGCGCAAATCGACGAGCGGGTTGTGGGCGACGAACTCCGGCAGTTTGGGGATCAGCCATTTGGTGGCAAAGCTCGGCGTGACGCTGATCGTCAGCCGCGCCGGCTCGGGCCGCAACAGCAGCGTTGCCTCGGAGATCAGCTCGAAGGCGCGGCGAATGTTCGGCGCATAGGCACGTCCCTCATCGGTCAGCGCCAGGCCGCGCGGCAGCCGGTCGAACAGCTTTGCGCCGAGATCCGCCTCCAGCCCGCGTATATGCTGCGCCACCGCCCCTTGCGTCACGTTCAGCTCCTGCGCGGCGATGCGGAAGTTGAGATGACGCGCGGCGGCTTCGAAGGCACGCAGCGCATTCAACGGCGGCAGGCTCAGGAAGGCTTCGGGCATGCAGGAGTTTTTCTACAGCTTGATTTCAGGCTTTCTGGTTCGAACCAGATGGCAAGACCGGCTATATCATCCTTTGAAGTCGCGAGACACACGCCGCAAAACCCCAAGGAGAGAAAAATGAGTGTAGAAAAAGTGGCAGTCGTCGTCGCGGGTGGCAGCGGTATGGGCGCGGCGGCGGCCAAGCGGCTGGCGGCGGACGGGTTCAAGGTCGCGATCCTGTCGTCCTCCGGTAAGGGCGAGGCTCTGGCCAAGGAGCTTGGCGGCCTCGGCGTCACCGGCTCCAACCAGTCGAATGACAATCTGCAGCGGCTCGCCGATCTGACGCTCGAGCGCTTCGGCCGCATCGACGTGCTGGTCAACAGCGGCGGCCACGGGCCACGCGCGCCGATCCTCGAAATCACCGACGAGCAGTGGCACACCGGTCTCGACGTCTATCTGATGAACGTCATCCGGCCGGTGCGCATCGTGGCGCCGCAGATGGTCAAGCAGAAGGCCGGCGCCATCATCAACATCTCGACCGCCTGGGTGGTCGAGCCGAGCCCGATGTTCCCGACATCCGCCGTGTTCCGCGCCGGTCTTGCCGCCTACACCAAGATCTTCGCCAACACCTACGCCGCCGACAATGTGCGCATGAACAATGTGCTGCCCGGCTGGATCGACAGCCTGCCGGCCACCGAGGAGCGCCGCGACAGCGTGCCGATGCAGCGCTACGGCACCTCGGAGGAAATTGCCGCGACCATCGCCTTCCTCGCTTCCGAAGGTGCGGGCTACATTACCGGCCAGAACATCCGCGTCGACGGCGGCATCATCGGCGCGATCTGACCGCGCCGGTCGCCTCGCGTGAGCCGGCGCGTCACTCCTTCACCGCGCCGGTCATCGACGAGACATAGTGCTCGACGAAGAACGAATAGAGCACCACCACCGGCAGCGAGCCGATCAGCGCTCCCGCCATCAGCGCCCCCCATTCGTAGACGTCGGAGCGCACCAACTCGGTCAGCACACCCACCGGCACGGTCTTGTTTTCCGAGGACTGGATGAATGTCAGCGCATAGATGAACTCGTTCCATGACAGGGTGAAGGCGAATATGCCGGCGGAGATCAGGCCGGGCACCGACAGCGGCAGCACGATCTTGGTGAGGATCTGCCACCGGCTCGCTCCGTCTATCAGCGCGCATTCTTCCAGTTCGAACGGGATGGAGCGGAAGTAACCCATCAACAGCCACGTGCAGAACGGCACCAGGAAGGTCGGATAGGTAAGGATGAGCGCGAAGGGCGTGTCGTAGAGCCCGAGGTTGAACACCATTACCGACAGCGGAATGAACAGGATCGAGGGCGGCACCAGATAGGCGAGGAAGATGCCGAGGCCGACCTGCCGCGCCCCGGAAAACCGCAGCCGCTCGATCGCATAGGCGGCGAACACCGACGCCAGCAGCGACAGGAAAGTAGCGGCGGTCGAGATGATGATCGTGTTGAGCAGCCAGCCCGGATAGGAGGTCTCGAACAGGAGATAGCGGATATGCTCCAATGTCGGATGCACCACCCAGAACGGATTGAACTGCGCATAGTCGGTCATCTCGAGATTGGGCTTAACCGCCGTGATCGTCATCCAGTAAAACGGAAACAACAGCACGAAGACGAACACCAGCAGCGGCAGATAGACCGTCACCACGCGGCGCGGCAGGCTCTGCAGGTAGCCCATGCCGCCTTCGTCGATATCCCCACGTTTCGCCTTCCTTGTCGCGGCCGTCTTGACCATGTCAGTCTCCGCCGCCTTGTTGCCATTTGCGGCGTTGCAGGCCGAAATAGCTGAACAGGATCGCCGCCAGCAGGAACGGGATCATGGCCACCGCGATGGCCGCGCCCTCGCCAAGCTGGCCGCCGGAAATGCCGCGCTGGAAAGACAATGTCGCCATCAGATGCGTGGCATTCACCGGTCCGCCCCGGGTCAGCACGTAGATCAGCTGGAAATCGGTGAAAGTGAACAGCACCGAGAAGGTCATGGTGATGGCGATGATCGGCGTCAGCAGCGGCAGAGTCACATAACGAAACAACTGCCAGCGACTGGCGCCGTCGAGCGTGGCCGCCTCGTAGAGCGACTGCGGAATGGTCTGCAGGCCGGCGAGCAGCGTGATGGCGACGAAAGGAATGCCGCGCCAGACGTTGGCGGCGATAACCGAAGCGCGCGCATTCTCCGGATCGCCGAGGAAATTGATGCGGTGGTCGATCAGGCCCATTTGCTGCAGCGCCCAGGACAGGATGGAGAACTGCGAATCGTAGATCCACCAGAAGGCGATGGCTGACAGTACAGTGGGCACCACCCAGGGCAGCAGGACTATCGCGCGGAAGAACGATTTGAACGGCAGGTTTTCATTGAGGATGAGCGCCAGCCACAGGCCGAGCACGAACTTCAGGATCGAGGCGCTGACGGTGTAGAGCAGCGTGTTGAAGACGGAGAGCCAGAAGACGTTGTCATTCCAAAGGTACTGATAATTCTCGACGCCGATGAAGATGCCGGGGCGGCCGATCCGGGCATCGGTGAAACCGAGCCAGACGCCCAGCCCGAGCGGATAGGTCAGGAAGACCAGCAGCAGCGCCGCCGCCGGCAGCATGAAGCCGAAGCCCAGCGCGTTGCGGCTTTCGGAGATCCGCGAAAGCATCGACGGACGCGGCTGGGCGGCAACGGACGGCACGGCCATGGACAGCTTCCTCAGGAGGTCTCCTTGGTCGGTGCGGGCGACCGCCAAGCTATTTCGGGCAAGCGATTTCAGGAACCGGGCCGGGCAGTGCAATGGCTGCTGCCCGGCTCAGCTGTGTCTTAAACGCGGTAGTAACGGTTGGCGCGCTTCTCCGCCTCTTCCATCGCCTCCTGCGGCGTCGCCTGGCCGGTCACCGCCTTGGCGAACATGTCGACCAGGACATAGTCGGCCATGGTCGCCGCCGAGGCATAGCCGAGCGGCCCGGCATAGCCGTTGGGACGCAGCGTCGCCGAGGCCTTGGCGTAGGCGGCGTTGTTCGGGTCGGCCGTCCACACCGGATTGTTGTCGAAGGCCTTCAGCGTCTGGCAGCAATAGCCCGCCGAGGAGGTGATCCAGTCGGTCATCTGCGGATCCTCGAACATGAACTGCAGATAGGCCTTGGCCGCATTGGGGTAGGGCGTGTAGTTGAAGATGACGGCGGTGGTCACCTGGAACAGTTCGACCGATTTCCCGACGGGACCGATCGGCAGGTTGGTGGTGCGGATGTCCTTGGCGATCTCAGCCAGCTTCGGATCGTTGTCCTTGTTGATCTTGGCCGTATTGTAGGCCGAAATGCCGTTGGCGATGACGCCGAGTTCGCCGGCCAGGAAGGCGCGGTTGTTATTGACGTCGAGCCAGCTTTCGGTGCCGGGAATGAAGGTCTTGTAGAGTTCCTGCGCGTATCCGATCGCCTTTAGCGTCTCGGGGCTGTTGATCGCCACCTTGCCGCTCTCGTCGACCATCTGGCCGCCATGGCTCCACAGCAGCCAGTGCGCGTAGTTGTTGCCGTCCCCGACGCCATGGCCGTGCGTGAAGCCGGCCGGATGTCCCTTTGCTTGCAACGCCTTGCAGAGCTCGAGGAAGCCTGCCGTGTCCTTCGGAAATTCCGAGAAGCCGGCCTCCTTCACCCAGCTTTCGCGATAGACGATGGCATTGCCGATGGTGGCCAGCGGCAGGCCGACGAACTTGCCGTCCCGCGTCGCATATTGCTTTGGTCCGTCGTGCCAGCCGCCATATTTCGAGCCCAGATACTCGCCGAGCTCGGTCACGTCGTGCAGCTTGTCGGGATATTGATGCGGGTCGTCGAACCAGACGAACATGAGGTCCGGGCCGGAACCGACATTGGCGGCGACCGCTGCCTTGGGGCGAATGTCCTCCCAGCTTTCCTTGTCGACACGAACCTCGACACCTGTCGCCTCGGTGAAGCGCTTGGTGTTGGCCAGCCATTGATCCTCATCGCCCTTGACGAAGGGCGACCAGCGCAGCAGCCGCAGCTTTGCGCCTTCCTCGGGCTTGTATTTCAAGCCCTCCTGGGCAAAAGCCGGCGAGCCGACGAACCGGCTTCCCAGAGCTCCCGCCGCGGCACCTGCGGTCGTGCGGATTACATCGCGTCTCGTGAATTTCATGGTCGTCTCCTCCGGTTTATCTTCCTTGCTATGCGGTCCTTACCATCCGTTACGCGTTTCAAATCGTGTTCCGGTCTTGCCGTCAAAGAGATGAATCAGGCCAGGCGCGGCAGAGAGCCGTATGGATTCGCCCGGTGTGAAGGCATGGCGTTCGCGGAAATTGGCGACGATCTCGTCGCCGCCGGCGGTGCGGCCGATGATCTGCACTTCCGACCCGGTCGGCTCGACCACCGCGACGGTGACTGGAATGCCTTTGTCTGACGATAGCCGCAAATGCTCGGGCCGTGTTCCCAGCACCACCGGATGACCGTTGCCAACGGCCGGCGCGCCGGCCAGCGGCACGGAAATTCCCCCGGCGCCGCGAAAGGACGGAGACCCGTCGGTGACGATCTCGCCCTTGATCAGGTTCATGGCGGGCGAGCCGATGAAACTGGCGACGAAGAGATTGTTTGGCCTGTCGTAGAGCTCCAGCGGCGGTCCGATCTGTTCGACGATGCCGTCATGCATGACGACGATCTTGTCGGCCATGGTCATGGCCTCGATCTGGTCGTGGGTGACATAGACTGTGGTCGTCTTGAGCCGCTGGTGCAGTTCCTTGATCTCGGCGCGCATCTGCACCCTGAGCTTGGCGTCGAGATTGGAGAGCGGTTCGTCGAACAGGAAAACCTGTGGATCGCGCACGATCGCCCGGCCCATGGCGACGCGCTGGCGCTGGCCGCCGGAAAGCTGGCGCGGATATCGCGTCAGCAATGGCACCAGCCCGAGGATTTCGGCGGCGCGCTGAATGCTGGTAGCGCAATCGGCCTTCGAAACACCTTTGAGCATGAGCGAGAACGCCATGTTCTCGGCGACCGTCATGTGCGGGTAGAGCGCGTAGTTCTGGAACACCATGGCAACGTCGCGCTCTTTCGGCGCAACGTTGTTGACGACCCGATCCCCGATCGCGATCTCGCCCCGAGAAATCTTTTCCAGGCCGGCAATCATCCTGAGAAGGGTCGATTTTCCGCAACCCGACGGGCCGACCAGCGTGACGAATTCGCCGTCGTCGATATCCACACTGACGCCATGCAGGACCTCGACGGTCCCGAACGATTTGTAAACATCGCCGATCGCGACAGACGCCATCGATCTCCTCCCGAATGCTTCTTGCGACGCCCCGAAGGAAACCGCTCCTCTCCCGCCTCGCGACCGTCTCCCATTCCCCCAACAGGTCGCGTGACGATCAGACGGTAGCGCTACCAAGCCTGCCTGTAAAGCGGCCATGCGGCCGGTGCTCTTGTCGTTCGGAACACCGGCGCAATGACCGGTTCGCCGGCAAACTACCCCCCATTCACAAAAGCCAGCACCAGCTTCTGCAGGTTTCCGCCGGGGCCGAATTCGACCCGGTCGAAGTCGCGGCTCGCCTGCCGCTGAGCCAGCGAGATCTGGGCGAGTTGCCTCGTCAGCTCGGTTCTGATCTTGCTGCAGGCGGGGTCATCAGTAACGGTCAGGCCGACGCTCACCGCCTCGATCTTGCGCACCATCTCGGCGATGGCTGCGCCATGCACTCTCTCGTGGGCGGCGAGCCCGGCGATGAACACCGTCCAGTTCTTCTGGACGGAGGCCGGCAACGGTTCGGCCGGCTTCGGCAAGGTGTAGGTGATGATCAGTTTCGGGCGCGCCGATTTGAGCACGCAGGCGTCGCCTTGCGGCCTGTAGTCCCTGGTCCATGTCAGCTTGAAATTGGTGTGCGCAATGACCCGACCCTTGCCGAGCAAGGGGCCGGCTTCGCCGATCGCGGCATAGAGTTCCGGGCCGGTCCGCCCTGCGATGGCGTAGGTCTCGACCTTTTCGACCGGCTTCCAGTCGGCGCGTGCCGGCGACGCCAGCAGAGAGGCCGCGAACAGGAGAAAGAACATGGCTGGTCTCATGGAAACGTCAGAGACACTGGGCTGAGGCAAAGATCAACCCGGCGCAATGCACTCAGGTCCCACGGCAGGCCGCGTCATAGTCGGCCAGCACCTGATCGACAGCTTCGAGAAGGATAGCCTCGGGATTGCCCGCCGGCCCGAGTTCGGCCGGCAGCGCCGGCAGGAATTGCCGCATCAGCGTTTCGGGAATGGCAACGTCGTCCAGCGCCTTGCGCAGGCGCTCGACGGCCGCGACAGCGGTGGGGTTGCTCCAATAATAGCGGATGCGGTCGCTGTAGCTGTAATGCCGCTGCACATAGAGCTCTGCTTCATTGCCATGATAGTGGCTGTGCCAATGGCCGGGGGCTGCCAGCATCGCGCTTTCCATGGTCCGGGCGAGCGACCGGTCGCCATAGTCCCTGGCCATTTCGGAGGCGATCAGGTCGAGCCCGTAAAGCGCCTCGCGCAAGGCGAAGGTCAGGCCGGGGCCGACCTTGAGGATAGGAAAGCCGTTTGCGACCAGCGCGGTCAAAGCCGCACGGGTCTGGTAGTCGGTCGAATGCGCCTCGTAGACGAGCGACGGCTGCTCATCGAGCAAGCCGGTCAGGCCCTTGGATTTTTCGGGCGCGTAGGCGACGACATTCTGGCTGCCGAATTCCACGCCCGGCTGCACCACCACGGCCATGACGCGGCCGAACGCCTCGGTCAGGCCTTCGCGGGCAAAGATCTCCCGGTGAACCTCGATCGTGCGCCGCGCCGCCGCCGCCTCGGTCGGCTTCAACTCGCTGATCGCATGGTCGACGCCGCCGGGGGCGGGAACTTCGGTGCCGATGATGTAGACCGGCAAGGTGCTGCCTGCGGCGTGCGCGCCCGTTTCGGCCGCCTTTGCCAGTCGCGCCGCCCGGGTGGCGATGGTCTCGTCGTCAAGCGCCGCCGGCTCGCCGGCGCAGCCCATCGATGCGTCGAGATGGATCTTGGTGAAGCCGGCCGCGATATAGGCGCCGACCATGGCCTCGGCCTTGTCCATCGCCTGCGCCGCCGGCTCTGCGCGCCACGGGTTCGGTCCCAGATGGTCGCCGCCGAAGATGATGCGCGAGGCTTCCAGCCCCTCGCGACAGGCGATCTCCAGCACGAAGGCGACGAACAGCGCCGGGGTCATTCCGGTATAGCCGCCGAACTGGTTGACCTGATTGCAGGTTGCCTCAATCAGCAGGTTTTTCTCCCTGTCGGCAACGGCGCGCCTGATCGCCGTCTGGATCACCAGCGGATGCGCGGAGCAGATCGAGGTGATGCCGTAGGGCGAGCCGTTTTTGCGCGCGCTGGCGAGGCCTGCAAGCGGGTTGGCGCTCATGTCCGTCTCGCTGTTCCCTTGATGAATTGGTCAAGCGCATCGAAGCCGGCGGTGCCTTCCATCGGGCCGCGCCGGGTGATGTTGCGGGCGCCGGCGGCATTGGCATAAAGCAGCGCCTTGCCGGGCTCCATCCCCTGGCGGCGGCAAGTCAGGTAGGTGGCGCCAAAGCAGTCGCCGGCGCCCGTCGGGTCGACTTCCTCGACTTGGAAACCGGCGCAGTCGATCCTGGCGCCGTCGGCGCCGAACCAGGAAGAGCCGTCAGCACCGCGCTTCAGCACGATCTCGCCGACGCCCCTGGCAAACAGCGCCGCCACCGCCTGATGCTCGTCATCGACGCCCGCCGTAGCGAGCAATTCGTCGCCGGACGGCAGCAGCAGGTCGGCATCGTCGATGAGGGCGGAAAACAGTGCGCCGTCGGAGCCGTCGATCAGCTCCTTGCGCACATTCGGGTCGAATGAGGTCGAGCCGCCGCGGGCACGAACCGCCTGCACTGCGTAGCTGACGATCTCCTTCAGCCCTGCCACCGACAGCGTCGATCCCATGATATGCAGATGGCCGGCCCTGTCCGCCAGCAGGCGCGCAGCAGTGGTCAGGTGGATCTGCCCGGCGGCGGATTCGGCGATGTTGTAGACGAAGTCCCTGATACCATCGGGCCGGTAGCGCACGAAGGCGCATCCCGTCGGGAAGCGGTCGCTGATATCGACGGCTGAGACGTCGACGCCGTCGAGCTCCAGCCTGTCCAGGTTGAGCGTGCCGAAATCGTCGCGGCCGACGCAGCCGATAATGCCGGCGCCGCCTCCCAGCCGGGCGACCTGATCGATGAAGATCGCCGGCGCACCGCTGGGGAATGGCCCGACAAGCGATTGCGGCTCGAGGAAGCCGAAACCCAGTTCCGTCGCCATGATCTCGACCAGGATTTCGCCGGCGACAATCGTTGGCCCCACGGCCTCGGCGGCGATCTCGCTTCGGCGCGAAAGGCTCATGCTTGCGATTCCTCTCACACGCAAACTGATTGCTTGCCCGCGCAGTTATCCGACGCAAATGTTTATCGGGTAAATCGCACATACAGCGAAGTCAATCAAACTCTACATGCGTATAGTTTATCTGTTTCCGCGCGTACACATTGCAGGATTCGGGTGGCTGGGATCGTGGCACCGTGCAAATCAGGCGTCGACCGCAGCGAAAGGACAGCCATGCTCACGCTTCATGATTATTTGCCGTCGCAAAACGGTTGGAAGGCGAGGGTCGTGCTCGGCCTGCTCAACATTCCCTATGAAAGCCGCCTGGTGTCGATTTTCGAGGGCGAGAGCCACACCGACGCCTTCCTGAAGCTCAACCCGGCCGGCGCCGTTCCTGTGCTCGAACTCGAGGATGGCCGTGCGATCGCCGAATCGAATGCGATCCTCATTTATCTCGCCGAAGGCACGCCCTTGCTGCCGGCGGATCGCTATGTCAGCGCGAAAGTTATGCAATGGCTGTTCTTCGAACAGTACCATGTCGAGCCGGTCATCGGCTCCCTGCGCTTCTGGACGCTGGCCGGAAGGCTGGAGCGCAACCAGGCGACGCTTCCGGCCAAGCGCGAAGCCGGCGCCCGCACGCTGGCAGCGCTGGAGCGGAGCCTGAACGACACGCCGTTCCTTGTCGGCGACATGCTCACCATCGCCGACATTGCTGTCTATGCCTACGGCCACCGTGCCGAAGATTGCGGCTTTGCGCTGGCGGCTTATCCGGCGGTTCGTGCCTGGACGGGCCGGGTACGCGACGCCATCGGTCCCGGCTATCCCGTGCATCTCTACAGCATCGATCGGCATTCGGCTGCTTGAAGGCAAAAGGCGCGTTCACCTTGCTTAGTCGAAAAGAAGACCCAGATTCTGCTTTGTCGGCGGCTTTCGCTTGCAATCCGTTGACTGGATGGCCGGATCCCGGCGTCAACTCGACGACCGGCCGGCACTTAGCATGGAGGTGACCATGACACGCGACGACATCATTTCGGTGTTGGGGCCGGTAGACGAGGCGGTCATAGCCGACATCGCGCTGACCGGCGCCACCCTTCAAGAACTGCGCGAGGCGTTCGCCTGGCTCGGTGCCGACGAGGCGCTGGTCAACGAGGGCCGCCCCTTGCCGGGAACGAAGGTGGCGCGGCTGATCGAACTCCTCGATATGCCGGACGACGAGGACGGTCCACAGGCGGTGGCGGCGCAGGGGTTAGGGCAGTAGGGCCCTGACTACTGCGGTTTCCCATTCACTTCACGCCCTCGACAGCAGCCGGCGCATGATCAGCGAGGCATGGCCGGCGACGCCGTGCGCGGCCGGGCGGTGTTCGACCACCTCGAAACCGTGCTTGCGATAGAAGGCGATCGCCCGGTCGTTGCCCTCGATCACTTCCAGCGCAATGCTGGGGATGCCGGCATGCGCGACAAGCACCGCGTGCAGCAGGTCGGTGGCGAGCCCGCTGCCGAACTCTGACTTGTCGATGTGCAGCCGGTCGAGCAGGACATCGCCACGATCGTCCATCGCCGCCATCGCGTAGCCGGCGATCGAACCGTCCGGCCGTTCGGCCACGAACGACATCTTGTTGTCGTCCAGAAGTTCGGCTGCCAGCCGCTCGGGCGCATGCTTGTCGTCCGAGAGGCGTGCCGTGGTCTCGGGTCCCAGGATCGGCGAATAGGTGCGCCGCCAGGAGTCTCCCAGCAGCCGCGACACCGACGGCACGTCCTTTGCGGTCATGGTTCTGATCTCGGTCATGGCTGTGCCATCATGCCAAGCTCGCGCCGGCAATCAAGCTGCACGACGCGCGATCTGCTTCTTCGTCGTCTTGGTGCGATCTGGGCTGCGCGACGTTTCTGCGAGACGTACATCACCCAATCCTGCCAACACCACCGGAGCATGGTCCTTGAATCTGACGACAAGGTCGAGTTCGCCCCCGAGAGCCTTAACGTAGCCGCGCAAGGTCGACAGAAGAAAATCCGACCGCTTTTCGAGCTGGGCAACGGAGACCTGTTTCTTGCCCAACTTGCGGCCGACATGCTCCTGTGTGAGTGCCCGAGCCTTGCGAAGCTGCTGAAGGGTTTCAAACTCCTCAAGCAGCTCCCTGGTACGGAGGTCGGACGCCTTGATCAGTTCGGGAGACATCGTTTCGGCAAATACGTCATCGGCGGAAATGGCCATCACTTCTTCTCCTTCTTGTGCCCTTCCTTGGCAGTTTTCTGCCCCTCTTTCACGCGCTTTAAATGGACGTCGAACCTCTTATCGGCGATCTCGATCAGCTTCTCGTAGAAGCGCTTCTCGTTGACGCCCGATTTATCTCCCGCAACAAGGAAAATGGCCTTTCTCTCAGGATCGAACGCGAACGCCACTCTCCACACGCCATCAGCAGCATCGAACCGCAATTCCTTCATGTTCGCGTGCCTTGAGTCGTTCAGCGTATCGACCCTCGGCCTGCCATAAGACGGACCCAGCTGCTTCAGAACATTTGCCAAAGCACGGATTTCGACCTTTACGTCGTCCTTCAGCTTGGAGAATTCCGTTCTGAAGTCATCATCGAATTCCACAATCCATGTCATTAAAGATAGCTTTCACCTTATATAATGTCAAGTGAATGTCATGGACGACATTATCTCGGTGTGCCGAAATCCTTACCGCCTCACCCGCGACTTCAGCCAACGATCGAAGGCCACGGCCAGGATCAGGATCAGGCCAATGACGATGCTTTGCGTGTAGGACGAGACATTGTTGAACTGCAGCCCGTTCTGCAGCACGCCGATCAGTGCAGCGCCCACCACCGTGCCGCCGACCGAGCCGATGCCGCCGAATAGCGAGGTGCCGCCGATGACGACGGCGGAAATCACCGTAAGTTCGTAACCGATCCCGGCTACGGCTTCGGAGGAGTTGAGCCGTGCTGACAAAACGAAGGCCGCCAGCCCGGCGAAGAAGCCGACGATGACATAGACCGAGATCAGAATGCGGTCGACGCGCAGGCCCGACAGGCGTGCGGCCTCGGCATTGCCGCCGACGGCATAGACGGCGCGGCCATAGCGCGTATAGCGCAGCACGATGTGGCACAGGATGGCCGCCGCCGCGAAGATGATCGCCGGCACCGGCACCGGTCCGATGAGCCCGGTGCCGAACCAGCGCATCGAGGCGTCGAAACCGGAGATCGGTCCGCCATTGGAGATGGTCAGCGTCAGGCCGCGAAACACGGTGAGCCCACCCAGCGTGACGACGAAGGGCGGCACTTTCAGCCGGGTGATGGCAAAGCCCTGGACGCCGCCGGCCAGCGCCCCGACAGTGACGGCGGCAAGCAAGGCGGCGAACCAGCCATAGCCTTGCGTGCCCGTGGTCGACAGCGACAGCGTGTTGGCGGTGCCGCCCTTGGCCACCACCGCGGCCACCATGCCGCAGAAGGCGAGCAGTGAGCCGACCGACAGGTCGATGCCGGCAGTGAGGATGACGAAGGTCATGCCGAGCGCGATCAGCCCGGTGATCGAGATCTGCCTCAAAATGTTGAACAGGTTGATTGGATCGATGAAGCTCGGCTTCAGCACGGTGAAGATGACGATCAACACCGCCAGGAACATCAGCGGCCCAAAACTCATCAGAAGCCGCGCGATGTTGATGCCGCTGCGCTGGGTCTGTTCGGTGGTGCTGGTCATTGCGTTGCGTCCTGCTTGCGGTCGAGCGCCATCAGTTCCATCAGTTTTTCCTCGGTCGCTTCGATGCCCGGCATTTCGCCAGTGATACGGCCGCGCCGCATCGTAACGATGCGATCCGACACTGCCAGCACCTCCGGCAGTTCCGACGAGATCATCATGATGGCGATGCCGCGCGCAGCCAACTGGACCAGGATCTGGTGCACTTCGGCCTTGGCGCCGACATCGACGCCGCGCGTCGGCTCGTCGACGATCAGTACTTTCGGGTCGCGCGCCAGCCAGCGGGCCAGGATCACCTTTTGCTGATTGCCGCCGGACAGGCCCTCGATCGCCTGCTCGGGCGAGGCCATGCGGATCGACAGTGCCTTGCGATAGCCGGCCAGCGCCTCGCGCTCGCGCCGTTCGGCCATGAAGCCGGCCCCATTGCTGTAGCGGCCGAGCGAGGCGATCGAGAAATTGTTGAGAATGCCCAGTGCTGCAAAGATCGCCTGGTGCTTGCGGTCTTCCGGCACCAGCCCGATGCCGAGTTTGATGGCGTCTGCGGGGGAGGCCGGGGCGATCGGCTTACCGTCGAGCGCAATCGTGCCGGCGGCGATGCGGTCGGCGCCGAAAATGGCGCGGGCAAGCTCGGTGCGGCCGGAACCGACGAGGCCGGCAACGCCGAGGATTTCGCCGGCCTTCAGATCGAGGTTGACGCCTTCGAGTACGATGGCATGCGGCGCCAACGGGTCGCGTACCGTCCGCAGCCCGCGCACCGAGAGCCTGACCTCGCCGGCGACATCGCGCTGCGTCGGCCGCGCGTAGAGCTCGGAGGCGGCGCGGCCGACCATCTTCTCGATGATCTTCGGGATCTGGATCGGCTGGCCGTCACGGTCGAGATGACCGGCCAGCCTGCCATCCCGCAGCACGGTCATGCGGTCGCAAATGGCGGACGCTTCCTCCAGCCGGTGGGTGACGAACATGATGGCGACACCGTCCTTGCGCAGCCTGTCCATGATCGACATCAGTTTCTGCACCTCGGTCTCGGTCAGCGCCGAGGTCGGCTCGTCCATGATGATCAGGCGGCTTTCCAGCGACAGAGCGCGGGCGATTTCGACCAGCTGCTGTTCGGCTACCGACAGCGAGGACACCGGCGTCGCCGGATCGATGTCGAGACCGACGCGGGCGATGATCGCGCGCGAGGCGTCCTCCATCCTGCGCCAGCTGACCAGCCCGAGCGGCCCGAGCGGCGCGCGGCCGATGAAAATGTTTTCCGCAACCGTCAGCGTCGGGATCAGGCTCAGTTCCTGATAGATGGTGACGATGCCATGCCGCTTCGCATCCTGCGGACTGGACGGCGCGTAGTCGGCGCCGTCGAAGACGATGCGGCCGCTTGACGGCGGCATCACGCCGGACAGGATTTTCAACAGCGTCGACTTGCCGGCGCCGTTCTCGCCGAGCAGGCCAAGGATCTCACTGGGCCGCACCTCGAGCGAAACGTCGATGAGCGCGGTGACGCCGGAAAAATGCTTGGTCACGCCTTCGACGGAAAGGAGCGGTGGCGATGATGCGGTGGGTTCAACGGCGGACAAGCATTGCTCCCGGATTGCGATAGGCAGCGGGACAGCGCCCCCCTCTGTCCTGCCAGACATCTCCCCCACACGGGGGGAGATCAGCAGTTTTGCCGGCAGCACTATTTCTATAACGTTGGCGATTGGCGAAAGCAGACGTGACGGCCAATCTCCCCCCAAGTGGGGGCGGTGTCCGGCAGGACAGAGGGGGGCGCGACAGAGCGCGACCTCCACCCGTCATGGGCCCTACTCTCACTTCGTCTCGTTCAACCTCTCCGCCTTGTCGAGATTGTCCTTGCCGATGACGATCGGCGTCAACAGCACCAGCTTCTCCTTCGGCTGGGTCTTGTCCCTGGCGAAGGCGACCGCTATCTGCACCGCCTTGCGCGACTGTTCGCCGGGGAACTGCTCGACCGTGCCGGCGAGCTTGCCGTCGCGCACGGCGACCAGCGCTTCCGGCAGCGCGTCGAAGCCGTAGATCTTGACGTCGGTGAAGTTGCGCGCGGCACAGGCTTCGAGCGCGCCGAGCGCCATGTCGTCATTGGCGCAGATGATGGCGTCCGGCTTGCCGTTGGCGGCAAGCCCGGCCTCGGTCACCGACAGCGCTTCGGCGCGGGCGAAGTTGGCGGTCTGCTCGAAGATGATCTGGTACTTGTCCTTGAGCGGATCGAGCACATTGTGGACGCCTTTGTTGCGGTCGATCGCGGGCCCGGCACCCGGCTGGCCCTGCAAATGGAACAGCTTGGCGCCGTTCGGGAACGCCGCCACCATGGCCTGCGCCTCGGCTTCGCCACCCTTGACATTGTCAGCGCCGACATGGGCGAGAATGCCCTCGACGCCGTCGACGCGGCGGTCGATCGTCACCACCGGAACGCCGGCCTTGACCGCTTCCTCGATCGCCGGCGCCAGCGCGTTGACGTCAAGCGGCGAAATCACGATGGCGTTGACCTTCTGCACAAGTGCGGCCTCGATGTCGGCGGTCTGCTTCGGCGCCGAGTTCTGGCCGTCGCTCTCGGTCAGATTGACGCCTTGCGCCTGCGCCTCCGCCTTGATCTCGTTCAGCATGTGCACAAAGAACGGAAAGCCGAGATTGGGCACCGAGCCCAATATGGTCAATTTGTCGGCGGCAAAGGCCATGGGCGCGGCCAGCGCCATGGCGCCGGTCGCCACGGTCGACAACAGGAATTCGCGTCTGTTCATCAGATATCCTCCACATGAACGCAGGAGCCCGAAACCGGGAGCGGCTCGGGACGGTCCTTGCGTCAATTCAAAAATGGAGTGTCCTGTGAACGCCCCGAGGGGACGCGAGGCGCTCCAGCCGGTCCGCCGCAACGTTCTCCTCCGCACGGCGCCGACCGGAGGATGCTAGCCAAGGAAAATCGATTACGCAAGGTGAGGCGAGGGGCTGAAACTGCTAATCTCCCCCCTTGTGGGGGAGATGTCCGGCAGGACAGAGGGGGGCGCTGTCCTGCCGACATTGGCCAATTTCACTTACATCTTTGAGCTAACCTCTACGCAGAATACTTGATGCGGGCGATCCTTCGCGCCCCCCTCTGCCTTGCCAGGCATCTCCCCCACGAGGGGGGAGATTGGCAGCTTAGACGCCTCTACCGATCGATCGTCGTCATCACCCGCTCATTGTAGCGCGGCCCTGAGACCTTGCCGGGCGCAAGGGCTGCGTCGAGCGCAGCAGTCTCGGCCGGGTCGAGCTGGATCGCGGCCGCAGCAACATTTTCTTCGAGATACTTGCGCCGCTTTGTCCCCGGGATCGGCACGATGTCAATGCCGAAACCGTCGCCCTTGCCGAGCACCCAGGCCAGCGCGATCTGTGCGGGCTTTGCCCCTTTGGCCGCGGCCACCTCCTGCACCGCAGCCGCAGCCGCGACATTAGCGTCGTAGTTGGCGCCCTGGTAGCGGGGGTCGCCGCGGCGGAAATCGCCTTCCGGATAATCCTCGGCGCGCTTGACGTCGCCGGCGAGGAAACCGCGGCCGAGCGGCGCGAACGGCACCAGGCCGATGCCGAGCTTTTTGAGCAGCGGGATGATCTCCGGCTCCAGATTGCGCTCCCAAAGCGAATACTCGCTCTGCAGCGCCGAGACAGGGTGCACGGCATGCGCACGGCCGATATTCGCCGCGCCCGCTTCCGACAGGCCGAAGAAGCGCACCTTGCCATCGGCAACCAGCCGGCCGACCGTGCCGGCGACGTCTTCCATCGGCACGGCCGGATCGACGCGATGCTGGTAGTAAAGGTCGATATGGTCGGTGCCGAGCCGCTTCAGCGAGCCCTCCAGCGCCTCGCGGATATGGTCGGGCCGGCTGTCACGCTCCGAGCCGACCTGTCTGCCGTTTTCGATGCGGAAGCCGAATTTGGTGGCAAGGGTCACCTCATCGCGCCGGCCCTTCAGCGCCCGCCCGAGCAGTTCTTCATTGGCATAAGCGCCGTAGACTTCCGCCGTGTCGAGGAAGGTACAGCCGAGTTCGATGGCTCGGTGCAGGGTGGCGATCGATTCCGCCTCGTCGGCAGGGCCGTAGGACTGGCTCATGCCCATGCAGCCGAGGCCGATTACCGAGACCTGCAGCCCCTGGCTGCCGAGTTTGCGGGTGCTGAGGGTCATTGCCGTTCTCCTTGGGGCTGAGGAAAACTATAGCGGCCGCTCCTCCAGTTTCCATAGCTGTTCGGCGGAAGAACAGCGCTTCCCTTGACAAAACCCAGCCGCAAGCGCCTTTGCCGGCGGCCATTGGGGGCCATGGGACACCAATGAAGAAGATCTACGAGAAGCCGACGCTGAACCGGCGTCAGCAGCTCTCGCGCGTCACCGCGCTCATAATTCCTTCGGACCACTAACCGAATATTGTCGTCGCCATTGCAAAGTCCGCTGCCGAGGCGCAGCGGTTTTTTGCTGCCGTTGGATCGTAGCGCTGCCAGAAGCAGGCGGTCAAAATTGACAGAGCGGCCGATCTCCAGCATCCTTATGCCGCCGCCATGTCTTGCGGTCTTGTGTATGAGTGAGCCATGGCCAGTTCCGTCACCAGCCAGAATTCCAAGCGCGCCGCGGTGCGCAAGGCGCTCGACCGCCACAAGGTGTACGTCACCGCGCAAAGCTTTTCCGGCGGCGTCTACTCGGCCCGCGTGCTGGTCGACGGCGAGGCCTACTGGGTCGACGAATTCCGGCTGAGCCAGCTGCAGCAGGGGCTGTCGCCGGCCGAGCTTGAGTTGATGCCGGCTGCTGACGATTGAGCGTGATCTTCGTTCCTTCGCACCGTGCTGGGAAATCTGAAATGTTGGC